>JAIOQA010000272.1 GCA_021413675.1 Deltaproteobacteria bacterium
CGGCGTCGCCGTGATCGTCGCGACCGGCGCGACCGTGTCGATCGTCCACGTGAACGTCGCCGCCGCGCCGGTGTTGCCGGCGAGATCGATCGCCCGCACCCGGAACGTGTGGCTGCCGTCGGCGAGGCCGCTGTAGCTCGCGGGACACGCCGTGAAGGTCGCCGCGCTGTCAAGCCGACACTCGAACGTCGCGCCCGCCTCGTTCGCGGTGTACGCGAACGTCGCGCTCGCGCTCGTCGACGGATTGCTCGGCGTCGCCGTGATCGTCGCGACCGGCGCGACCGTGTCGATCGTCCACGTGAACGTCGCCGGCGTCGCGGCGACGTTGCCGGCGGCGTCAATCGCGCGCACCGCAAACACGTGCATCCCATCGGCCAGGCTGGTGTAGTTCTGGCCGGTGCTGGCACAGCTCACGAACGCGGCGTTGTCGAGCTTGCACTCGAAGGTCGAGCCCGCCTCCGACGAAGCGTACGTGAACGCCGCGTTCGGGAACGCCGACGGGTTGACCGGGTGGGTCGCGATCGTCGTCGTGGGCGCGATCGTATCGATCGCCCACGTGTAGCTCGCCGGCGTCGCGTCGAGGTTGCCCGCGGCGTCCTTCGCGCGGACCTGGAACGTGTGGGTTCCATCGGCGAGCGACGTGTAGCTCTGACCGGTGGTCGCGCAGACCGCGAACGCCGCGCCATCGAGCCGGCACTCGAAGCTAGCCCCCGCCTCGTTCGCGGCGTACGTGAACGCCGCGGTGGTCACCGCCGACGGATCGCTCGGGTTCGTGAGGATCGTCGTGGTCGGCATGGTCGTATCGACCAGCCACGTGAACATCGCCGGCGAGCCATCGACGTTGCCGGCGGTGTCGACCGCGCGGACCTGAAACGTGTGGGTTCCGTCGGCGAGCGACGCGTAGCTCTGGCCGGTCGATGCGCAACCGGCGAACGGCGCGGCGTCGAGCTTGCACTCGAAGCTCGCCCCGGCCTCGTTCGCGGCGTACGTGAAGGCCGCGGTCGCCGCGCCCGACGGGTTGGTCGGCGTGGTCACGATCGAGGTGAGCGGCGGCACCGTATCGACCAACCAGGTGTAGGTCGCCGGCGTCGCGTCGACGTTGCCGGGCGCGTCGGTGGCCCGGACCTGGAAGGTGTGGCTGCCCTCGGCCAGGCCGGTGTAGCTCTGCCCGGACGACGCGCAGCCGGTGAACGCGCCGGCGTCGAGCTTGCACTCGAAGGTGCCGATCTCGCTGGCGGCGTAGGTGAACGTCGCGTTGTTGACGGTCGCCAGGCTCGGGGGCGTCGTCACGAGCGTCGTGGTCGGCGGCGCGGTGTCGATGGTGAAGGTGCGCGGCGCGGTCGCGGCGCTGTTGCCCGCCGCGTCGGTGACCCGGACGGTGATCGCGTGGCCGCCGTCGGCGAGGGCAGCCGTCGTGTGTGAAGCCGCGGTCGTGCACGCGCCGAACGCGCCGCCATCGACCTTGCACTGCGTGGACGCGGGCGCCCCGCCGGTCACGAACGCGAACGTCGGCGTGGCGTCGTTGGTCGCGAGCGGATCGATCGGCCCACCGGTGAACGCGACCGTCGGCGCGATCGTGTCGATCGTGAACGGCCGCGGCGCCGTGGCCGCGGTGTTGCCGACCGCGTCCGAGACCTGGAGCTGGATCGTGTGGGCGCCCTCGGCGAGCGCCCCGGTGGTGTGCGACGTCGCGGTCGTGCACGGGCCGAACGCGTCCGCGTCGACCTTGCACGAGGTCGACGTCGCCGAGCCACCGACCGCGAAGGTGAAGGTCGGCGCGGTCTCGCTGGTCGGGGTCGGATCGATCGGTCCGCCGGTGAACGCGATCGTCGGCGCGGTCGTGTCGACGACCCACGTGAACGTCGTGATCGCGCCGGTGTTGCCGGCGGCGTCCTTGGCGCGAACCCGGAACGAGTGGCTGACGTCGGTGAGCCCGGCGTAGCTCTTGCCGGTGACGGGGCAGCTCGCGAACGCAGCGCCGTCGAGGCTGCACTCGTAGGTCGCGGGCGACTCGCTCGCGGTGTACGTGAACGTGGCGCTGGTCGAGCCGTCGGGGTTGCTCGGGCTCGAGGTGATCGCGGTCGTGGGCCCGACGGTGTCGACGGTCCATGCGAACGTCGCCGGCGACCCATCGGCGTTGCCGACCGCGTCGACCGCGCGCACGCGGAGCACGTGCACCGCATCCGCGAGCCCGGTGAACGAGGTCGGCGTCGGGCACGCGGCGAACGCCGCGCCGTCGAGCGCGCACTCGAACGTGCCGGCCTCGGTCGACGCGAACGTGAAGGTCGCGCTGGTCGCGGCGGTGGGCGAGCCCGGCCCGGTGACGATCGTCGTGTCGGGCGCGGTGGTGTCGACGGTGAAGGCCCGGGTATCGCTGCCCGTGTTGCCCGCGGCGTCGATCGCGCGGACCACGAGCGTGTGGCCGCCGTCGACCAGTGCGGCGGCGGTGAACGGCGAGCCGCACGACGCGAACGCCGCGCTGTCGATCTTGCACTCGATCGTCGTCGGGTTGCCGCTGGTCGTGAAGTCGAAGCTCGGCGTGCTGTCCGCGGTGAGGCCGGTCGGCCCCGTCGTGATGGTCACGACCGGCGCCGTGAGATCCACGGTCCAGGTCTGCTCCGCCGGCGTTGGATCGGGCGTGCCCGCCATCGTCGTGACGCGCACGGCGAAGGTGTGATCGCCCTCGGCGAGGCCGCTGTACGAGATCGTCGAGGTCGAGCCGCAGGGCGCGAGCGCGGCACCGTCGAGCGCGCAGTCGAAGGTCGCGCCGGCGCCCGCGTTGGGCGAGCTGAACGCGAAGGTCGCGGTGGTCGCGGCGACCGTCCCCGTCGGGCCGGCATCGATCACCGTGTTGGGCGTCGTGAGATCGATCGTCCAGGTCCAGGTCGCGGGGCTCGGGTCGACGTTGCCGACCGCGTCGATCGCGCGAACGTCGAAGGTGTGCGAGCCGGAGGCCAGGGCGGTGACATCGTGCGGCGTCGAGCACGGCGCGAAGCCAGCGCCGTCGAGCTGGCACTCGAACGTGCCGGCCTCGGTGGCGGTGAAGGCGAACTGCACGTCGGCGGAGTTGTCGAGCGCCGGCGGCATGTCGACGAGCGCGGTGTCGGGCGGCGTGCGATCGGTCGTCCAGGTCGCCGTCGCCGGCGTCGCGTCGGTGTTGCCGGCGTGATCGGTCGCGGCGACCGTGAACGTATGATCGCCGTCGGCCGCGATCGCCAGATCGATCGGCGAGGCGCACGGCGTGACCGCTGCGCCATCGAGGATGCAGGCGAAGGTGACATCGAGCGGGACCGTGTCGTCGGTCGCGCTGAACGTCAGGTGGACGGTCGCGAGGTTGTTCGGCGAGGCTGGCCCGGGATCGAGCACGGTCTCGGGCGGCGTGAGATCCGCCGACGCGCCATCGATCGTGTTCGCATCGATGTCGTTCGCATCAGGAAAGTTGTCGCCACCACCACCACACGCCGCCACGCCGAGCGTGAGGGCCAGAACCACAACCTTGGCTGTGCGCACGAAGTACCTCCAGGGAGGTGTTTGTGCGACAGCCTACGAGAGAGATCCAGGACAAAAACTGGCACTTGCTGGCATCGACAAGTGATTACAATAGCTTGAGTGGACGAACCGGCCGGTCAGTTCGGCAAGCGGAGGCCGAGAATCAACCCCCCGAAAATCAACCCCGGAGAATCAACCCCGGAGGGGCGCGGCGGCGAGAATCGGCGGCGAGAACCAACCCCGGAGGGGCGTAGCGGCGAGAATCGGCGGCGAGAATCAACCCCGGAGGGGCGCGGCGGCCCGCGGCCGGACAGCTCGTCCCGCGGCCGGACGTCAGCCGGCGAGGGCGACGAGGCCGCCGTTGGTGGAGTCGAGCTCGGCGAGCATCTGGTCGCCGGACAGCTGATCCGCCGACCGGCCGTCGAAGTACTTCATCAGGCCGACCTCGTCGTAGCGGCGCTGGATGCGCGGCGACAGGAGGCCGATCTCGCGCAGGTTGGGCACGAGCCGGCTGAACATGACGTGCCGGAACTCCTCCATGCCCGGCGCGCGGGTCACGAACTCGCGCCACTGCGCGCGCGGCAGCCGGCCCTCGAACCACTCCTCGTACACCTCGTACGCCATGAAGCGGTTGCGCATGAGCAGCGCGACCTCGAACGACCAGTCCTCGCGCTCCTTGCGCTCGGCGTCGCCCAGCTCGTTCTTGATGTGCTCGCGCAGCGCCAGCACGCCGTAGTGCACGTGGCGCGCCTCGTCCTGGATCACCATCTTCAAGAGCTGCTTGAGCAGCGGCTCGCGCGTGATCTTGTAGAGCGTGCCGAACGCGCCCAGCGCGAGGCCCTCGACCATGATCTGCATGCCGAGGAACTTCATGTCCCAGCGCGAGTCGACCATCAGCGCGTCGATGATCACGAACAGGTTGTCGTTGACCTGGTAGAGCTTCTCGAGCTTGGTGTCGAGGTAGCGGTGGAACACCTCGACGTGGCGGCCCTCGTCGACGACCTGGGTCGCGCCGTAGAGCTTGCCGTCGAAGAACTGCACCGCCTCGGTGACCTGCGCCGCCGCCATGAGCGCGCCCTGCTCGCCGTGCAGGAACTGCGACAGCATCCACGCGGTGATGTCGGCGCGGAACTGGCGCTTCTCGGTCTCGTCGAGCCGGATGCCGTTGCGCTCGAGGATCGAGAAGTCGAAGAACTTGTCCGGGATGAGCGGCTTCTCGACATCGAGCGGATCGACGCTCGTGTTCCACGCCAGCGAATCGCCATCCCACTGCCCGCGCTTGGCGCGACCGTAGAGCTCGGCCATCTCGGGCTGATCCGCCGGGTAGCTCCAGTCGAAGTAGGCCTGGTGGCTGGCCTGGAACAGGCTCGGCGTGCCCTGCTTGCCGCGCTGGAGCACGAGCCCGCGGATGCCTGCCGGCCCGAGCGAGCGCGCGACCTTGGGATCCTTGATCTCGCCGAACAGCGTGGCGATCTCGAGCCAGCGGTCGACGGTGGTCTGGACCTTGGGCGGCAGCTTGGCGACGAGGCGGGCGAGACGCGAGGTGGCGGTCATGGAGCCTCCGAGATGTCGGTGGTGGCGGCGGGCGCGCCGAGGGGGCGCGCCGCATCGAGCGAAGCGAAGAAGCCGCGGACCGCGGCCGAGTGCAGGTGGATCAGGATCGCGTGGATGAGCGGCAGGGCCTGCGTGACCATGTTCGCGAGACGGTCGGCGGGCTGGCCCGCGACGCGGTCGGCCAGCATCCGCGCCTGGCGCTGGAATAGTGCCGCGATCGCCTCGTCGTAGATCAGCAAATCGTCGGGCCCGAAGCCGAGCTCGTCGGTGAAGCCGATCGCGCGGAACTGGCCCCAGAGATTCAGCAGCCATTCCGAGGACGAGGACACCTCGCGCCGGCCCTCGTGCTCGCGCACCGCGAGCAGCCCGAGGTCGACCAGGCGGTTGGCATCGGCGAGGGTCACGCGGTGACGCGCGGCGACGAAGCCGAGATCTTCGAACGCGACCGGCGCATCGGTGAGCGGCTGCGGCAAGCGCGAGCGGACCTCGAGCAGGAGGCCGCGCTGCGCCGCGGCCAGCTCGCCGGCGTCGCCGCCGACCAGCGCGCGGATCGCCTTGAGCGGCAGGAACCGCTCCTCCTGCAGCCGGCGCACGAGCAGCAGCCGCTCGACGTGCTCGGGCCCGTACCAGGCCATGTTGCGGCCGGTCTTCTTGCCCTCGGGGACCAGGCCCTCGTGGATGTAGAAGTGGATCGCCTGGCGCGACAGCCCGGTCTGCGCGCACAGATCCTTCATGCGCAGCGGCGCGCCCTCGTGCTCGCCCGTGCGGGCCTCGGCGGCGGCGCTCACGAGGTCGTCCCCGGGACCGCGATCACGCACGGCCCGAGCGGCCGCGCGACGCAGGCGAGGATCGTGCCGCGTGCGCGCTCGTCGGCGCCGAGGCAGTTGGGCTCGTCGAGATCGACCGCGCCCGAGACCAGCTCGACCGCGCACGCGCCACAGCCGCCCATCGCGCACGAGAACGGCATCGGCAGGCCCGCGTCGAGGCCCGCGTCGAGCAGCGAGCCACCCGCGGGTACGGTGACCTCGCGGGACTTGCCGCCGAGCCGGATCGTCGCGAGCTGCGCCGAGCGGACCGGGGTCGAGCGCACCGACGCGAACCGCTCCTCGTGGATGCGGGTCGCCGGGATGCTGCGCGCGACGAGCGCGGCCTTCGCGGCCGCCATCATCGGCTCGGGGCCGCACACGAAGTACTCGGCGGTCGCGTCGAAGCCGAGATCGTCGGCCAGCGCCGCGATCGCCGCGTCGTCGAGTCGCCCGGTGCGGACCGCGCACGGATCCGCCTCCTCGAGCACGTGGCGCACGGTCAGCGCGGGGTGCGCGGCGGCGAGCGTCGCGAGCTCGTCGGCAAAGATGATGTCAGCGGCCCGGCGGTTGCCGTAGACGAGGGTGACCTTGCTGGCCGGCTCGACGGCGAGGATGCCGCGGGCGATCGACATGAGCGGGGTGATGCCGCTGCCGCCGCCGAGCAGCACGACGTGGCGCGCGTTCGCGGCGTCGGGCGCGGTGCCGAAATCGCCCGACGGGCCGAGCACGCGGATCGGATCGCCGACCTGCGCACGATCGTTCAGGTGATTCGAGACCCGGCCGCCCGCCACGCGCTTGACCGTGATCGCGACCCGCGTGGGATCGAGGTGCGACGAGCACGCCGAGTACGCGCGCCGCACCGGCTCGCCGCCCATCTCGATCAGCAGCGTGAAGAACTGGCCCGGCCGGAACGCGATCGGCGCGCCGCTCGGATCGGCGAGCACGATCGTCACCGCGTCCGGGGTCTCGCGCCGGATCTCGGCGATCCGCAGCGCTCGCGCGGTCGCCGAGGCACCGTGCGGCGCCGTGCGGACCCGCGGCTTGCGGGTGATCGTGGGCGGCGCGTGCCTGCCGCGCAGCGCATCGAGCACCGCGGAGGCATCGGCGCGGAGCGCCTTGGCCCAGCGCATCATGCGCGCCGAGGCCGGCGCAGAGGGCGGACGCACGAGGCGGTCGAGGACGTTCACGTCCCCGACACTGCCAGCTTCAGCGCCCTTGTGTCAAGTATAGCTTTACACTTGACGTAGAAGCGCAAGTAGCAGAAATCGCGATCATTCCCAGGCGAGGTCGATCTCGTCGTCCTTGCCCATCGCCTTCTCGATCATGGCGATCAGCTCGGGATCCGCGCCGTTGTCGCTCAGCAGCTCGAGCGTGTCGCGATCGATGAAGTAGTCGTTGTCCTGCTCGCGATCCTCCTCGAGCTGGTCGGCGAGGAACTTCAGCTGGGCGTCGGTGATGGTCCCGATGGTCTCGTCGTTGTCGAGCCGGTACAGGCGTGGCATGGCGGCGAGTCTCGCCAAGGCCTCTGCCTCGGTCAACGCCGACCGCACAGGCGTTCGACGATCCCGCCGCCGCCGACCCCCGGCGTCGTCCGCGCATCATCTATGTGCGCGATCGAGTGCGGGGCGCGGTCAGACGATCGTCGGCCGGTGCAGGTCGAACAGATCGACCTGGCTCTGCTCGAAGATCCGCTCGAGCTCGCGCGGGCCGAACGACTTCCAGTACTGGTACTCGCGCTCGCTGACCGGCACCGCGGTCACCAGCTCGAGGCGCGGCGGCCCGTGATCGAGCGGCATGCGGATCGTCCACGGCGCCGGATCGATGAAGTAGACGTGGGGCAGCCGCTCCGACAGCTCGGGCGCGCGCAGCACCGCCACGATGTCGCGGACGATCGTCCCGGGCTCGGGGAAGAAGTCCTTGTCCATGACGTGGAACGCGACGTTGGCGACGATCTGCGGGATGATCGGCTCGTCGGCGTTGGCGCCGAGCAGCACCTCGAGGCGCGGCAGGGCCGGATCGGTCCACGCGTGGTCGCAGAGGCCGAGCGACGCGTAGGTTACCTCGCCGTGCTCGGGCGAGTCGGCGAAGCGCAGCACCTCGATGCCGCGGCCCTGATCGGTGGCGTGGCGGAACCGGCGCCCGCTGTGGGCGCCGAGGGCGCGGCGGAGGAGCTCGCCGGCGCGCGCCGAGTACGCGAGGAACGGCGCGAGCTGCGGCACCCCGCGCGCCATCTCGGTCCAGGTCGGCTGCAGCGCGAGCGCGCGCTCGAGGTAGTTCTGCGCGACGATGCGGTGGCCGAGATCGGCGTGGGCGAGCGCGCCGCCCCACAGCGCGGTGGCGCTGCCCGGTCGCAGGCCGATCGCGCGATCGAACGCGCGCGCCGCCTCGGCGGAGCGCCCGAGGCAGAGCAGCGCATGGCCCAGCCCCTTCCACGCCTGGTGATGCGACGGAAACACGCTCGTCGCCCGCTCGAAGCGGTCCGCGGCCTGGGCGAAGTCCTGGGCCTGGAAGAGGTGATTGCCCTCTGCGGTGAGGGCGTCCGCGGCGACTTGCGACATTTCCTATCGGAACACGGCGGGTTGCGCGAGGCCGGACCGGCTCGCGCCGCGAGGGTAGCAGAGCCTGCGGCGCCGGTCGCGGAAATGGTGGGCCGGTGCCAGCGCATGCCGCTTGCGCCTGCCGACGCCCGCCGGTGACCATGCAGGGATGTCGCGTGCCCTCGCTCTCGTAACGATCTTCGTCTGCGCGTGCAGCACCGGGCACTCGTCCCAGAACGGCCCCGACAGCGCGACGATCGACAGCGCGAGCACGGCGATCGACTCGTCGCCGGATCAGATCGACGCCCCGCCCGATCAGATCGACGCCCCGCCGGGCACGCCCGACGCGAAGCTCACGATCGACGCCGCGCCCGGCGCGCCCGACGCCAAGCCCGCCGCCGACGCCAACACCTGCCCGGTGCAGCCGTGCACGCTGTCGCCGGAGTGCGGCTGCGCGGCCAACCTGACCTGCGACATCGACCCCAGCGATCTCGTCGGCAACGTCTGCCGCGCGATCAACTCGCCGGGCAAGGAGACCAACACCTGCGGGTCGTTCAGCGAGTGCGACCACGGCTACGTCTGTCTCGGCGACGGCACCAACAACGCGTGCAAGAAGTACTGCGCGACCAACACCGACTGCGCCCAGCCGCGCGGGCAGTGCGTCGTCCAGATCATCGATGCCAACAGCGCGCCGATCCCGGGCGCGGTCACCTGCTCGTCGAACTGCGATCCGACGGCGAGCGCCGCGGCCTACTGCCCGGCGAACTGGAAGTGCGGCATCTTCACGGCGACCTTCGGCGGCACCGACCACGACATCGCCGACTGCACCCCCGCCGGCACCGGCGTGCACGGCACCACCTGCGTCGACGACAGCACCTGCGGCGCCCAGACCCTGTGCACCACCGTCAACGCCGCGCAGAAGTGCCGGCGGATCTGCAAGGTCACGGCGGACTGCGCGGGCCTGACCGGCACGACCTGCCTGCAGTTCTCGCCGCAGATCATCATCGGCGGCTCCGGCTACGGCGTCTGCGGTCCGTGATCCGGGGCTGACCCAGGCGCGGGCCACTCGCGCGCCAGCACGCTCATCCGCACCATGTCGTGCCACGCGCCGTCGTGGAAGTACTCCTCGCGGAGCACGCCCTCCTCGACGAAGCCGATCCGGCCGTAGATGCCGCGGCCGCGGGTGTTGTGCGCGAACACCATCAGCCAGACCTTGTGCAGCCCGAGCGCGCCGAACCCGTGATCGAGGATCGCGCGGATCGCCGCCGAGCCGAAGCCGCGGCCCATGTCCTGGCGCGCCGCGATGATGCAGGCCAGCCGCCCGACCCGGGAGCGCTCGTGGATCTGGTGGAGGCCGACCTGACCGAGATATCGGTCACCTTCCGCGGCCAGGATGCTGAAGACCCGGTCGGTCGGCGAGGCGAGGGTCCGGCGGACGTAGGCCAGCTCGTCGTCGCGGGTGAACGCGCGTCCCCCGAATGCGGCCAGGTTTCCGACCACCTCCGGGTCATTCGCCCACGTCAAGATGTCATCGACGTCGGTCTCGGCGAGCGGGCGGAGGCGGACGAGGGCGGCCACGGCGCGAGGATATCAGCGCGTCCCGACGCGACATGCGCGCATGTGCCGTGCAGATCCGATTCTCTTCCCCTATAGTCCGCGCTTCATGAGCGTGGCCACCGGAGCAGACATCGAATCGATTTGCTCGAAGTGCGGGGACGTCTGGCACGTTGTGGTCGCCAAGGTCGGCGAGCAGATCGCGCGGGTCCAGTGCAAGGAGTGCGGTGCGCAGCACCGGTACAAGGCGAAGGACGGCAAGCCCGCCGCGAAGGCCGCACCGCGGCCGCGCGCGGCGAAGGTGACCAAGGCACCGGTCGAGCGCTTCGAGCGCCCGCAGGTCGCCGCGGATCTCACCCGTCCGACGCGTGACTACCGCGCGACCGAGCGCTTCGAGATCGGCGATCGCGTCGAGCACCCCACCTTCGGGCAAGGCGTCGTCGAGGCGACGCCCGAGCCGGGCAAGATGACCGTGTTCTTCGCGGTCGGTCGCAAGGTGCTCGTCCACGCCAAGACCGACGGCGGCCTGACGGGCCTCGGCAAGCCGCGGCCGTTCGACCACGCGTCGAAGGCCGGGCTCGGCGATGCACCGGTGGCGGTGCGCCGCCCCGCGGATCTCGACGAGCCGAGCGGGGACGAGGCGGAGGCGGATCCCGACGCGGATCCCGACGCCGACGAGTCCGTCGACGCCGACGCCGACGAGAACTGATCCGACGCCGCGGCGCGACGCCGCGACTGCGAACGCGAAACGCCGACCCGCGAGGTCGGCGTTCTTGTCGCGTGCGATCAGAACGCGTAGCCGAAGCGCATGTAGCCGTTCGGGAAGACCGTGTCCTCGCTGTAGCCCGAGTCGGTCTTCTTGCTCGACCAGTTGCGCCCGGCGCCCACCGCGACCGAGAAGTTCAGGCCGCTGTCCCAGGTCCAGTGCCAGCCAACGAGCACCTGCGGACCGAACGTCGTCGAGGTCGTCGTGCCGCCATCGACCGCGTTGCCGTTGCTGTCGTAGTACGTGTAGCTGTCCTTGAACGTCCGCGAGATCAGGCCGGGCTCGAGGAACAGGCCCTGGTACGTGCGCCGGAAGTAGATCGGTGCGCCGACGCCGATCTCCGCCCCGGTCACGCTGCTGCCGCCGCCCGGCGGGCTGAAGTAGCTCACGTCGCCGCGGATCGCGATGTGATCGTTGAGCGCGTAGCTCGCCGACACGCCGTACGAGCCGAAGATCCACCCGAGCGGGTTGGTCGAGATGTTGGTCCGGCGGAACCTGATGAGGTAGTCGTTCTTCTGCCCGACCGGCACGAGCTGGCCGTTGATCGTGTTGAGCTCGCTCGGATCGACGGTGACCGGCGCGGTCGGGTTGGTCACCGGGGCGACGTTGGGCGCCGGCGCCGGCGGCTGCTCCTCCGCGCCGGGCTGCGCCAGCGCGACGGAGCCGGTGATGGCGAGGAACGCGGAGGCGACGAGCGTGCGAGCGATGGTCTTCATGCTCGGCTGCTACAGCAGCCGACGTGCCAGCGGCCGGGCGCTGCCGCATCCGACTGTAATCATGAAGCTTCTCGTCTTCGGTGCCGGGGTCACGGAGCGCGCCGGCGAGCTCGACCGGGGTGGACCACCTGACACCGGCGTCGCGGATCGCGGGATTCGCGCGAAGTCGATCGGGCCCGCGCTCTGACGCGGATGTCGCGCCCTACTCGGCCTCGCCGCGCAGGAACACCTGCTGGAAGTCGGTCGTCAGGCTGCGCCCGCCGCGATCGATCACCTTCGCCGCGAAGTAGCGCCAGCCCACGCCGACGTCGAGCTCGAACGTGAAGGTGTCACCGCGGCGGCTGCAGCGCGCCGGCGCGTCGTCGGGGATCGAACCGCACGACAGCGCCATGTTGCCGGTCGGCGAGACCCAGCCGAGGATCGCCTCGCGGGCGTCGTGCGCGCGCACCGTGATCGCGATCGTCTGGTTGCCGTCGATCGCGCCTGACGGGCCGCGCATCTCGATCGCCATGTGGTGGTGATGTCCGTGGCCGTACGGGTTGACCGGCTCGTCGGCGGTGTCGTCCGCGGTGTCGTCCGCGCCGTCGTCGGTGCTCGCGTCGTCGGTGCTCGCGTCGTCGGCCGGATCGTCCGCGCCGTCATCGCTGCCGTCATCGCTGCCGTCATCCGCGCTGTCGTCCGCCGCAGGCGGCGCCGGCACCTGCGCCGGCACGTTCGACTCGTTGCGCAGCCCGACGTTGCGCGCGAGCGTCTGCCACGAGTTCTGGGTCGGGCCGTTCTCGCACGCGCGGGCCTCGTCCTCGCCGCACGGCACGTCGACGTTCTGGAACACCTTGGGCGCCTCGCAGTCCCAGAGGTAGCTCATCGGGTCCTCGCACAGGTACTCGTGATCGAGCCCGAGCGCGTGGCCGACCTCGTGCAGCGTGTCGACGCAGGTGGTCTCCACGTCGTTCTCGACGTTCTCGGAGAACACGAAGACGATCGCGTTGCGCTCGACCTCGCCGGTGTACGGGGCGATGCCGCTGACCTCGGTGCCCATGCCGAGCAGCTTGGGCGCGCCGCCGACCATCGCCATCACGTAGCCGCTCTGAGTCGGGCGCTGGTCGGTGATCTCGACGTTGAACGCCGAGAACCGATCCTTCACGCACTTCATCACCTGGCCCCAGCGCGCGTCGCCGCCGCTCCACGCCGGCACGGTCGCGCTGCGGCCGGGCACCAGCCACGACCGATCGTTCTCGGCGTCGTCATCGCCGCCGCCGATCACGCCGCCGTCGCGGTTGAGGTACACGACCACCGGCGCGGACCGCGCGGCGCGCGCGCTCGACCGCACCAGCTTGGCGGTCGGCGCCGCCGTCGCCTGTCGCCGCACGACGTCGTGGTGATGACCACGCCCGTGGTGGGGACGCGCGTCCGCGGCGGTGGCCGAGACGGCGATCGAGGCGAGGGACAGGGACGCGATGGCGAGAATACGGGGCATGTGCGGTGGCTCCCGGCGACGGCTTGTAGAGCAGGACGCGCTGGTGACAAGAGTCATTCACCCCACTCAAATCCTGGGATGCGATCACGCGGCGTGTCGGTGATCCGCGTCGCGCGGTAGCGGCGCCGCAGCGGCGCTGCAGCGGCGCCGCCCGGACGCAACTCCGCGACCTTGCACCACAGTCTGGCACCGCGCGCGACCCGCACGCGGCGCTTGTGGACGCGCGTGTCCCTGGTAGGTTCCCGGCCGTGCCGGCCATGACCAAGCCTCCTCGCGCCTCGGGCAAATGGCTCGCCCCGACCCTCCTCGGCATCGGCGTCACCGTCGGTGTGCTCGGGATCTGGGTGATGGTGAGCGCGCGCGTCCACGCCGGCGCGTACTTCGAGGTGCTCGCCACCGACGGGCCGTACGCGGTGGCGCTGCGCCATCAGGACGACTCGCCGCGGGTGTTCCTCGAGCTGATCGAGATCGGCCACGGCGTGCGCTGGCAAGCGATGGTCCCGCCCTACGCCGGCACGCCGACCGCGCCCGGCCTCGCCGCCTCGCCGAACGCGATCACGGTGCGCGTCCGCCGCGACGGCCGCGACGAGCTCTGGGCGATGGCGACCCGCGACGCCGAGAAGCTCGGCCAGCTCGGCCTCGAGCCCGGCGCCGCCGCGCCCGGCGTGCTGCCGCCGGCGGTGGTCACCGTCGCCGACAACGTGCAGTCGTTCGAGTTCGCGGGCGCGCCCGATCGCGCGACCACGATCGTCGGGATCGAGCTCGCGATCGGCTCGCCGAAGTGGCGCATCGAGCTCGGCAAGGTCAGCGTGCGCGGCGCCTGGCTCGACGACAAGACCCTGTGGATCGACACCGGCGCGGCGCCGCTCGCGATCGATCGCGCCACCGGCAAGACCGTCGATCGCACGCCGGGACCTCACGATGCCGGGGCCGCGATGCGCGCCGTGATCGGCACCCGCGCCTGGCCCGTCGACGCGATCCCTCCCGCGCCCCAGCACCTCGGCAGCCGCGGGCTCTGGATCGTTCATCCCGACCGCCTGGAGCTGGTGGATCGCGCATCCTTTGCGCCGATCACGACGATCAGCGCCGACTGACGGGCCCTGCGACCGGGCTGTCACACACTCCCGACGTCCGCACGCTACAATTACCGGTCGCCATGTCCTCTCCTGATCGCTCCGGCGTTCACCGCATCGCCGAGCTCCCGCCCCTCGATCTCGTGCGTCCCACCGAGGTCGAAGCGCGCGCCGAAACGATCGAGGTGACCACCACCTCGATCCCGATCGAGGTCGGCGCCGCCCCGGTCGAGGAGCTGCGCCGCACGCCGCCCGCGCCGAACCTCACCGATCGCACCGCGCCGACCGACCTCGCGTCGCCGGAGCTGTACCTCAACCGCGAGCTGACCTACCTGAACTTCTGCTCGCGGGTGCTGCGCGAGGCCGATGACCCGCGCACGCCGCTGCTCGAGCGCGTGAAGTTCATCGCGATCGTCGCCGCCAACATCGACGAGTTCTTCCAGAAGCGCATCGGCGGCCTCAAGCAGCAGGTCGGCGCCGGACTGCACTCGGTCTCGCCCGACGGCCGCACGCCGACCCAGCAGATCACCGACTGCCTCGCGGCGATCCACGAGCTCGAGAAGCGCAAGGCGCAGATCATGGAGCGCGTGCTCGCCGAGCTGCGCGACCACGGCGTGCGGCTCATCCGCTACAAGGAGCTCGACGCGACCCAGGCCGCGACCGTCCGGGCCTACTACATCAAGAACATCTTCCCGCTGGTCACGCCCCAGGCGATGGATCCGGCCCACCCGTTCCCGTTCGTCTCGAACCTGTCGCTGAACTTCTTCGTCACGCTGCACCACCCGAGCGACGCCGAGCTCTTGCTCGCGCGCGTCAAGGTCCCGGTCGGCGCCGGCATCCCGCGCTTCCTCAAGGTGCCCGGCCTCGACTTCACGTTCGTCGGCCTCGAGGACGTGATCGCGCAGAACCTCGATCTCCTGTTCCCGGGCATGGAGATCGAGACCTGCTCCTTGTTCCGCGTGACCCGCAACGCGGTCACCGAGCACGACGAGGAGGAGGCCGAGGATCTGCTCGAGCTGATCGAGATCGAGCTGCGCGAGCGCAAGTTCGCGCCGGTGGTGCGGCTCCAGGTCGTGAAGTCGATGCCGCCGTACCTGCGCGGCCGGCTCGCCGCCGAGCTCGGCCTCGACGAGCAGTCCGACGTCTTCGAGGCGATCGGCATGCTCGGCCAGCGCGATCTGATGGAGCTGGCGATGCTCGATGTCCCCGAGCGCCCGGATCTGCACGATCCGCCGCACGCGCCGTGCCTGCCCGCGGATCTGCCCGCGGACCGCAACATCTTCCACGTCATCCGCGACGCGAAGTCGATCCTGCTGCACCACCCGTACGAGTCGTTCCCGCTCTCGGTCGAGCGATTCTTGAAGGAGGCGGCGACCGACAAGAAGGTCCGCGCGATCAAGATGACCCTGTACCGGACCTCGCGCGACTCGCAGGTCATCCGCTCGCTCATCAAGGCGGCGACCGCGGGCAAGCAGGTCGCGGTCGTGCTCGAGCTCAAGGCGCGCTTCGACGAGCAGGCCAACATCCGCTGGGCCTCGCGCATGGAGCGTGCCGGCATCCACGTCACCTACGGCGTCGTCGGGCTCAAGACCCACGGCAAGGTGATCCTGGTCGTGCGCCAGGACTACGACGGCCTCCGCCGCTACGCCCACCTCGGCACCGGCAACTACCACGCCGGCACCGCGCGGCTCTATACCGACGTCGGGCTCATGACCAGCGACGACGGCGTCGGCCGCGATCTGACCGAGCTCTTCAACTACCTGACGACCGGCTACAAGCCGCGCCGCAAGTACGTGAAGCTGCTCCCCGCGCCGAAGATCATGAAGGCGGCGCTGCTCGAGAAGATCGAGCGCGAGATCACCCACCACGAGGCCGGCCACCGCGGGCTCATCCAGTGGAAGATGAACGCCCTCGAGGACGTCGACATCGTGCGCGCGCTGTACCGCGCCGCGCAGAAGGGCGTGACGATCGATCTGATCGTGCGCGACTCGTGCCGGCTGCGGCCCGGGCTGCCGGGCGTGTCCGAGTCGGTGCGCGTGGTCAGCGTCGTCGGGCGGTTCCTCGAGCACGCGCGCATCTACTACTTCCACAACGGCGGCAAGGGCGAGTACTACCTCGGCTCCGCCGATGCGATGCAGCGCAACCTCGAGCGCCGCGTCGAGGTGCTCGTGCCGATCGCCGACGAGCGGCTGCAGACCGAGCTGCGGGTCATCCTCGAGACCCAGCTCGGCGATCAGCGCGGCGCGTGGGACATGCAGCCCGATGGCAGCTACGTCCAGCGCGCCGGCGGGGTCGGTACCAAGCACTGCCAGCAGCAGATGATCGAGCGCGCCGAGCGCCGCCTGCGCGAGGCCACGCGCCTGCGCCGCCGCAAGGTCCGCGCGGTCGCGAAGCGCCGGCTGCGCTAACCGAAGTCGCGCGGCGACCGAAGTCGCGCGCCCGGTCGTTGAGACTGCCCGCTCGGGCAGGGCCGCCGTCGAGCCAGAGAGGCTACAGTGGCGCCATGCAACACGCGGCGACCCTGACGATGGCCTATGGAGGCGGCGATCAGCGCGGCGCGTGGGACATGAAGCCCGATGGCAGCTACGTCCAGCGCGCCGGCGGGGTCGGTACCAAGCACTGCCAGCA
>JAIOQA010000273.1 GCA_021413675.1 Deltaproteobacteria bacterium
CGCGGCGGAGCGCGGCGCGACTGGCCCGCGATCGCGCCGGCGAGGGCGTGTGGTGCTCCTGCGCGGCCGCGGTGTCGCGCGCGGCCTGGCGTCGGACGGCGGCGCTGGCGTGCTTCGGCGGCGGCAGCGCCACGCCGGCGCGGCGCGCCTTCGACAGGCCGATCGCGATCACCTGCCTGGCCGAGCGCGCGCCGTGCGCGCCGTCGCGCACGTGGTGGATCTCGTCGCGCACGAACGAGCCGGCCTGGGCGCTCGGCGACGCGCCGGTGCGCTTCACCGCGCCGGTGCGCTTCACCGCCTTCGCGGGTGCGCGCTTCCTCTTCGCCGGCATGGCGTCACGCGCTCGTCCAGCGGTTGACCGCCGCGTCGGTCGAGAGGTTCCGCGTCGGGAAATCGAACTCCATGTCGTCGACGAACTCGTCGGCGGTCAGCCCGTCGCCATCGGTGGCCCGCCGGCGGCTGTGCAGCAGGTGCGCGAGCTCGTCGCCGATGTCGTCGCCATGCTCGGCGTGCGGGCGATCGGCGAGCACGCCGTCGGCGTCCGTGACCATCGCGGCGTCGCGCAGCGTGTACGCGCCGACCTCGTTCGCGCCGGACAGGCGGTCGCCCTGGATCATCCCGCCGGCGAACTGGCCCCCGAGGCCGACGACCGCGCCGTGGCGCGGCGGGTTGCCGTGCGGGTCGGTCTCGGCGGCGGTCTCGACGTGCTCGATGGTGTCGTCGGCGAAGTACGAGGACTCGTTCAGCATGGTGATACCTCCGTCGTCAGGCGGCCAGCCAGTGCAGGATCGCCGCAGGGTGGGTCGCGCGCGGGGTCGCGAGGCGCGCGGCGAGGCGCGCGGCCTCGTGCGCGACCAGGGTCAAGGTCCGGACCAGCGTCGATGGATCGAGGCCGTCCTGGCGCAGCGCGTGGCGCAGCGTCAGGCGACCGCCGGCGTGGATGAGCGCGCCGACCGCGATGGTGTCGTTGAGGCGCAGCGCCGCGAGCGGCGAGATCGCCTCGGTGTCGGCGACGTCGGCCTCGACGAAGAGCCAGGGCTCCGCGGCGATGCGCACCGGGCGCAGCGCGGCGGCGTGGTGGCCATCGCGAAAGTGGACCTGCACCACGGTGCCCTCGGGGGCCGAGCGCGCGTGGCGCGGCGCCCAGCGGACAGCGACTGCGCTGGCTTCGGCGAAGTTCATGCGCCGAGACAGAGCAACCACCGTGCCGCGCCGCAACGCTGCGCAATCACGCGCGCGCGCCGCGCGACCTCACATGATTTCGAAGCAGGGAGACCGCCGTCGTGCGCGCCGACGCGCTCAGCTGTGCGGTCTCGCCACGGAGGCGTCGAGCTCGATGACGAGCTCGATGAGACGACTACTTCTTGCGGCCCTTCTTGCGGGCGGCCTTCTCGGCCCGGCGCTTGTCGAGCGCCTTCTTCTTGTCGCTCGGCTTCTGCACGCCGGCGAAGCCGACCTTGGTGCCCGGCGGCGTGTAGCCCTTGGGCATGCCCGGTACGTTGCCCTGCGGCACGCCCGGCATGCCCGGCATGTTGGGTATGCCCATGCCCTCGGGCAGGCCACCACCCGCGCCCATGAGCGCGTTGATGTCCATGTTGGCCAGCTTCTTCATCTGCGAGAACTGCTTGAAGCCCGGGATCTTGCCCATGAGCCCGGTCGACGCGCCGAGCTGCACCATCATCTGGCGCATCGTCGCGAACTTCTGCAGCAGCTCCTTCACTTCTTGCTCGCTGCGGCCCGAGCCGCGCGACACGCGCATGACGCGCTTCTGCTCGAAGTCGGCGCGGCGGCGCTTGGCCTGGCGACCGGCGGTCGACGTGAACTCCTCCCACGAGGTGGTCACGAAGCACTGCGGATCGGTCCGCTCCGAGATCGTCATCGAGTTGATCATCGCCTCGATCTTCGTCAGCTCGCGATCGTCGAGGTTGACGCCCTCGGGCATCGAGCCGCCGAAGAACGGCAGCTTCTCGAACAGATCCTTCAGCGATCCCATCTTCTGGATCAGCCGGATCTGCTCGAGGAAGTCCTGCATGTCGAACTTGCCCTTGAGCATGCGGAGGGCGTCTTCCTCCGCCTTCTCCGCATCGACGACCTGCTCGAAGTCCTTGACCAGGCCGACGATGTCGCCCATCCCGAGGATGCGCGAGGCCAGGCCCTCGGGCCGGAACTCCTCGAGGCGATCGAGCTGCTCGCCCATGCCGAGGAACTTGATCGGCTTGCCGGTGATCTCCTTGACCGACAGGGCCGCGCCGCCGCGGGCATCACCGTCGAGCTTGGTGATGATCACGCCGTCGAGGTTCAGGCGCTTGTTGAACGTGTCGGCGACGTTGACCGCGTCCTGGCCGGTCATCGAGTCGAGGACCAGGAAGATGTTGGCGGGCTGGACCGCCTTGTCGATGTCCTCGAGCTCCTGCATCAGCGGCTCGTCGATCGCGAGCCGGCCGGCGGTGTCGAAGATGATGACGTCGCAGCCGTGGGTGCCGGCGTACGCGACCGCCTCGCGGCAGATCGTGACCGGGTCCTTGCCGGGCATCGAGAACACCGGCATGTCGAGCTGCTTGCCGAGCGTCTTGAGCTGATCGACGGCGGCCGGCCGGTAGATGTCGGCCGCGACCAGGAGCGGCTTCTTCTTGTGGGTCTTGTCGAGGTAGCGGGCGAGCTTGCCGCAGGTGGTGGTCTTGCCCGACCCCTGCAGACCGCACATCATGATGCCGGTCGCGCCCTTCTTGGCCCAGCGCAGGTCGGTGTCGACCGGGCCCATCATCTTCGTCAGCTCGTCCTGACAGATTTTGACGAAGGCCTGCTCCGGGGTGATGGTCTTGACCCCGTACTCCTTCGACTTGGCCTTGAGGGTGATCGACTCCCCTCGGGCCGCCTCGCGGACGCGCTCCATGAAGCGCTTGACGACCCGGAACTCGACGTCGCCCTCGAGGAGCGACAGGCGCACTTCGCGCAGCGCCTCGTCGATGTTGTCGTCATTGAGCTCGGCGACGCCAGTGAGGCGCTGCCGGGCTGCGCGGAAGCCCTTCGCGAGTGTTTCGAGCATCGACGGTTCTCCTGAAGCGGTCGGTCTATACCACGGGCCGTACGGCTTCCGGGGGTGGGTGCGCGCCGATGGTAGGCGGGTTTAGCCCTCGCGCAGGGCCAGGCGGGCGACCTCGGCGACCTCGGGCACCGAATCGTCGGCGAGCCGCTTGAGGACCCCGGGATCGCCTCCGCTGGCCCGGCGGGCCCAGGCGGCGCGGGCGGCGGCCGCCCGGATCGCTGGATCGGGATCGCGCGCGAGGTGATCGAGGATCAGGCCGTCGCCGACCAGCGGGAAGACCCAGGCCAGGGCCTCGGCGACCGCGCGGCGCTGCTCGCCCGAGGCGGCGGTTGCCCACCCGCACGCGGCGTGGGTCGCGTCGAGGGGCGTGGCCTGGGCCAGCGCGATCGCGAGCGCCTGGGCGGTCGCCGCGGGGCGGCGCTCGACCTCGATGTGGCCGGGGAGGTGGCCGCCGATCGCGGCCAGCGCGGCGGCGACCGGGTCGTCGTCGCCGTCGTCGTCGGGGGCGTGGTCAGGCGGCAGCGCGGTGAGGGCCGCGGCCGGGGTCGCGGCGAAGGTGCCGGCGGTGGCGAAGGTGAGCTTGCCGAGCAGGCGGCGCAGCCGCCGCCAGCGAGGGCGAGACGAGGTGGACATGGTGGACCTGGGGCGAGGGTCGAAGGATGCCGCGAGCGCGGCGCGATCCGATCGAGTCGCTCAGGATGGCGGCGAGGTCTTGGGCGCGAGGGTCAGGCGATCCCCGAGCGCGACCGCGGCCGGCGCGGCCTCGTCGCGCCACGGCGTCACGATCGCCACGCGCACGGTCGGCACCACCGGTCGCGGCGGGACGATCATCGCCGGATGGCCGAGGCCGGGTGGGGCGCAGTCCGTGCACGCGCCCGCGGCCCCGACCGCGATGTCGTCGGACAGCGCCTGATCGCCCACGGGCGGCGCCACCGCGGCTGCGCACAGGGCAGCGGCGAGCGCGACGGCGAGCGCGGGGCGCACCATGTGGACAAGCTTGGGATGCCCCCGCGGTTCGTCAAGCCAGCAAGAGTGAGCGGCGCGGTCGGGCCAGTCGCGCTAGAACCGAGGGCGATGAGAGATGTGGCGCGCGTGCTCGCGATCGCCGTTGGCGCGATCGCCCTGTTCGGCGGTCGAGCCCACGCCGACACCCTGCTCTGCGAGGAGCCCGAGGCCGACGAGCTCACGATCGACGGCATGCTCGACGACTGGGGTGGCGTGAAGAAGGCGCGCCTCAACGGCGGCGACAGGGACGCCAGCCTCGAGCTGCGCTGCCTGGCCGATCGCACGACCCTGTGGCTCGCGGTCGACGTCAAGGACGAGCACGTCGTGCGCTCGGCGACCGCAACGCCGGGGGACGATCGCCTCGAGCTCAAGCTCGACGCCGGCGGCGCGGCCCTGACGATCGCGATCGCGCCGGGCGTGGGCAAGCTGCCGCCCACCATCGCGGTCAACGGTCGCCGCGAGCGCGCGGTGGTGGCCGAGACCTCGCTGCAGCCCGCGGGCTGGTCGGTCGAGCTCGCGATCCCGCTCGCGAAGGTCGCGGGCTACGGCGCGTCCACGTCGGCGGTGACCGTGGCGTACACGCTGCGCGACGGCGACGTGCCCGGCAGCAAGACCCCGGAGACGACGCTCACCGATCGCCGGACCCTGAGCCTGCCCGGCGGCACCGCGCCTGCCGATCCGTTCCAGGCCTTCCTCGACGCGACCGGCCTCGGCAAGGCGGCGATCGCCCTCGACACCAAGGTCGAGCTCGACAAGGGGACGCCCGGCCTCGAGCGCGTGATCGCCGGCAAGCGCGTCATCGGCCTGCTCGGCGAGCGCTTCAGCTTCGTGCAGCTGCCGGCGGATCGCGACGACGACGTCATCGGCAAGGTCGCGGTCGCCGATCTGCGCGGCGATGGCTCGAAGGTCGTGCTCGCGGTCGTGCGCCAGCGCGGCGCCGGCGCGGTGCGCGACGTGCTGCTCGGCTTCGGCGCGCACCAGGGCCAGCTCGCGCAGCTGTTCGCGATCGAGGTGCGGCGCGAGCGCGATGGTCATCGCCTCGAGAGCCAGTGGAAGCTCGCCGCCAAGGGCCGGCCCGCGGGCAAGGGCCCGGTGCTCGAGGTGGTGGCGCGCAAGGCCACCGGCTGGGACGCCGACAGCTACGCCGAGGAGGACGCCAGCGACGCGCAGCCGATCGCGCTGCCCTGGGACGACGATCGCTGGGGCGCGCGCTACTGGCTGATCGGCGACAAGTTGAGCGCGGCGCCGATGACCGGCGCGCGCCCGAATCGCTAGCGCTCGGCGCTGGTGTCGGGCATTGGCACGGCCTGGACTCCGCGCCGCCCGAGCAGCTGCACGACCAGGCCGCAGACCAGCGCCCAGGCCGCGCCCGCGGTCCAGCCCGCGAGCACGTCCGTCGGGTAGTGCACGCCGAGGTAGATCCGGCTGAGGCCGACGAGCATCGTCAGGAACGCGCCGGTCGCGACCGCGAACACGCGCAGCCGCCGGGTCGGGAGCGCCCGCGCGATCAGGACGCCGAGGGTGAGGTAGAGCGCCGCCGAGATCATCGAGTGGCCGCTGGGGAACGACAGGCCGCCGGGCGGATCGATCGCGACGACGATCGTCGGGCGCGCGCGCGAGTAGAGATCCTTCAGCAGGCTCATGCCGACGAGCGTGCCGCCGGCGCACGCGATCATGAGGAGCGCGTAGCGCCAGCGCCCGGCGAGCGCGAAGACCCCGGTCGCGATCAGCACGACCAGGCCGGTCACCGCGCCCGAGCCCAGCGCCGACAGGTGCATGACCGCCGCCTCGAACGACGGCGGCCCGATCGGATCCGCCGGCGAGTTGCGCAGCGCGAGCAGGAGCCAGCGATCGATGCGATCGGTCTCGCCGTCGGAGATCGCCTCGCCGATCGCCAGGAACACGAGCGCCAGCACGCCGATCGCCAGCAGCACGGCGACCAGGCGCAGGTCGCGGGCGCGCAACGCCTCGCGGCGGGCGCGCAACCAGGGCGTGATCGGCATGGCGCAACCCTACGCCGGTTCGGCGCGATCAGCGCGCGGCGCGCCGGCGCCGCCGCCGCGCGAGCAGCACCGCGAGCGCGCCGCACAGGCCGGTGTCGCGGCCGCCGCTGGTGCTGCAGCAGCCGGTGTCGGGCGCGGGGTTCACGCCCGCGTCCGAGGCGCCGGCGCTGTCGACCCCGGCGACGCCCGCATCGGGGAGCCCCGCATCCGGCGTCTCGATCAGGCAGGTCGCGCCGCAGCCATCGCCGGGATCGGCGTTGCCGTCATCGCAGGTCTCGACGCCGAGCTCGATCACCCCGTCGCCGCAGCGCGCCGCGAGGCAGCTGTTGCGGCAGGTGTCGGTGTCGATCTGGTTGGCGTCGTCGCACTCCTCGCCGGCCTGGACCGTGCCGTCGCCGCAGCTCGACGACACGCACGCGTTGGTGCAGGCGTCGGTGTTGTCGGTGTTGCCGTCGTCGCAGCCCTCGACGCCAGCGTGGACGTGGCCGTCGCCGCAGCGCGCGGCGGCGCAGGTGATGCAGGCGTCGGTGTCGACCGCGTTGGCGTCGTCGCAGTCCTCGACGCCGACGTGGGTGATGCCGTCGCCGCAGACCGCGTTCTGGCAGCTCGCGGTGCAGGCGTCGGTGCCGATCGTGTTGCCGTCGTCGCACTGCTCGACGCCGGTGCGGATCACGCCGTCGCCGCAGGTCGCGGCCTTGCACGTGTTGCGACAGGCGTCGGTGTCGACGGCGTTCGCGTCGTCGCAGTCCTCGACGCCGGCCTCGGTCACGCCGTCGCCGCAGCGCGCGTTCTGGCAGCTCAGGCAGGCGTCGGTGTTGATCGCGTTGGCGTCGTCGCACTGCTCGACCCCGGCGCGGACGAAGCCATCGCCGCAGCTCGCGGGCACGCAGGCGCCGACGCACGCGTCGGTGTCGCTGGCGTTGCCGTCGTCGCACTGCTCGACGCTGGCCTCGACGAAGCCGTCGCCGCAGCTCGCGGTCATGCACGAGTTGAGGCAGGCGTCGGTGTTGCTCGTGTTCTTGTCGTCGCACTGCTCGCTGCCGGCGTGGACGAAGCCGTCACCGCAGGTCGCGGCGACGCAGGTGGTGAGGCACGCGTCGGTGTTGCTGGCGTTGCCGTCGTCGCACTGCTCGACGGTCGCGCGCACGAAGCCATCGCCGCAGGTCGCGGCGACGCAGGTGGTGAGGCAGGCGTCGGTGTTGCTGGCGTTGCCGTCGTCGCACTGCTCCATGCCCTGGCGCACGACGCCGTCGCCGCAGGTCGCGGTCACGCACGTGTTCAGGCAGGCGTCGGTGTTGCTGGTGTTGCCGTCGTCGCACTGCTCGGGGCCGTTGGGCATGCCGTCGCCGCAGCGCGGCCCGAGCCCGGTGCAGGTGCCGTTGCAGAAGCCGTACTGGCCGTTCTGCGCGCCGCTATCGCAGACCTCGCCCGGCTCGACCGCGCCGTTGCCGCAGACCACGATCAGCGCGAACTCGTAGGCGCCGAGGTCGTAGCCGGTGCCGTTGATGCCGTCGCCATCGAGCGGCCGCGACACGCCGAGCGCGTCGTGGTCGGGCGCGCCGGTCGCGGTGCCGGCGTCGATGCAGACGCTCGAGCCCACGAGCGCGAGGTTGGTCGAGGACACGTACTGCGGGTTCTGCGGGGTGAGGTTGTTGCTCTGGGTGCCGCCGAGGAAGTTGGCGGAGCTGTTGTTCCAGACATCCGAGTACGT
>JAIOQA010000274.1 GCA_021413675.1 Deltaproteobacteria bacterium
ACCCAGCGCGGCGCGTCGTGGGTCGCGAGCCACGGCGCCCACCCACCGGCGGTCGGCTCGCCGCCGAGCTGCACGATCAGATCGGGGACGAGCGCCGGATCGGTCTTGCGCGCAGCGAGCACGAGATCGAACGCGTCGCACGCGACGACGTCGTCGGGCCGGCCGAAGCGCAGCTGGCTGGTCGCCTCGGCGAGCAGCGGGAAGCCGGTCGCGCGGGCCAGCGCGAAGGCCGCCTCGCGATCGCGGTCGACCGCCGCGGGGCCGGCGACGATCAGGCCGCGCGGCGCGCCGGCGATCGCGCGGATGATCGCGGCGATCGCGGCGTCGCTGGCGATCGTGCGCGGCGCTGGCGCGATCAGCGGATGCGCGGCGAGCTCCATCGCCACCTCGGCGAGCGCGCGCTCCTCGTCGGTCGCCGGCGCGGCGGGCTCGAGCGGCTTGCGCAGCGGCACGTTGACGTGGACCGGACCGGGGCGCGGGCCGCGCGCGAGCTGGACCGCCTGCGCGATCGCGCGCCGCGCCGCGCGCAACCCCAGCGCGCCGCCGCCGGGCGCGCCGAGCTCGGCGAAGCCGCGCACGTGATCGCCGAACAGCTTGCGCTGATCGATCGTCTGCGGCGCGCCGGCGTCCTGCAGCTCGGGCGGGCGATCCGCGGTCAGCGCGATCAGCGGGATGTCGGCCTGGCCGGCCTCGATGATCGCGGGGAAGTAGTGCGCGGCGGCGGTGCCGCTGGTGCAGACCAGCGCGGTCGGCCGACCGCTGGCGCGGGCCCGGCCGAGCGCGACGAACGCCGCGGCGCGCTCGTCGATCACGACCTCGATCGCGAGCCGGGAATTCCGCGCCAGCGCGATCGCCAGCGGCGTGGAGCGCGAGCCGGGGCTGACCACCACGAACTCGACGCCGCCGTCGGCGAGCGCGCCGACCACGACCTCGGCCCACAGGGTCTGCACGGCGGCGGTCACGGGCCCTCGAGCGCTCCGAACAGCGCGCGCTGCTTCAGCTCGACCTCGGCCCACTCGGCGGCAGCGTCCGAATCCCGGACGATACCGGCGCCGGCCCAGACCTCGGCGGTGCGCCCGGCCAGGAGGCCCGAGCGCAGCGCGACCGCGAACTCGCCGTCGCCGGCGGCATCGAAGCAGCCGACCGGCGCGGTGTACCAGCCGCGCGAGGCCGGCTCGTGGGTCGAGATCCACGCGACCGCATCGGCGGTCGGCGTGCCGCCGACCGCGGGCGTCGGGTGGAGCGCTCGGGCAAGCTCCAGCACGTGGAAGCTGTCCGCGAGCTCGGCGGTGATCGGGGTGTGCAGGTGCAGCATGTGGCGCAGCGCGCGGACCGCGGGCGGCCCGCCCAGCGCGCCGCCGTCGCTGCGCGCCAGCGCGATCGCGCCGTCCTGGTCGCGCGCGCAGAACGGCGCGAGCGCCGCGGTGATCGCGCTGACCACCAGCTCGTGCTCGCCGCGATCCTTGGCGCTCGCGAGCAGCGCGGTCGCACCATCCGGGTGCGCGCGCGCGATCGTGCCGGCCAGCGCCTCGCTCTCGATCGTGCGGCCGCGCCGCCGGATCAGCCGCTCCGGGCTCGCGCCGGTGAAGGCGGTCGCGCCGGTGCGGATCACGAAGCGCGTGCACTCGCCGTGGGCGGCGCCGAGGCGAGCCATGACCGCGGCGGCCGAGGCCGGCGCGCCGAGCTCGACCTCGCACGGCCGGGCCGCGACGACCTTGGCGATCGGCCCGCGCGCGATCGCCGCGCGGATGTCGTCGACCTGGCGATCCCAGACCGCGCGCGGGATGTCGTGGCGCGCGAGCACCGGGCACGGCGTCATCGGCGGGCCCGCGGCGATCGCGCCGTCGAGCGCGGCCAGCTCGGCGAACCAGCGGCCCGAGTCGCGCGCGCCCGCAGCGTCGAGCGCGAGCAGCCACCAGGCCGTGCCGCCGCGCCGCGCGTAGGTCCAGCGCGGCAGCGCGAACCACGCGTCGCCGAGGGCGCGCCATGCGCCGCGCGCCGCGGTGCCAGGCGCGAACGCGAAGCCGCCGAACATGCGCGGCGCCGGCGCCGTCGGGTCGTGATCGACCCGGGCCCACACCGCCGCGGCCGCGCGCGCGATCGCCGCGAACCGATCGGGCCCCGACGCGCGGACCTCGGCGGCGATGCCGACGCCGGCCCAGGCCTCGTCGGCGTCCTTGGGCTCCCACGCGAACGCCGCGTCGGTCGAGCCCGCGACGCCGGCGATCGGATCGACCAGCGCCGCGACCGCGCCGAGCGGCGCCGGGATCGCGATGACGGTCAGGCCGGGCGCGTGCGCCGCGCGCTCGAGGCCGAGCGCGAGCGCGTGATCACGCGGGGCGGGCGCGCTCGAAGCAGTGCGGGCGAGTTGACTCACGCACGCACCGCGGGTCGCGGCGTCGCGACATACAGATGACAGACGCCGAAGGTCAGCGGCACGACCTCGAGCACCGCGAGGCCATTGGCCTCCATCAGCGCCGCGAACTCGGCCGGCGGCGGGAACGCCGCGATCGAGGTCTGCAGGTAGCGGTACTCGCGCTTGCCCGAGAGCAGCGCGCCGACCCGCGGCACGACGTGGTGGACGTGGAAGCGCGCGAGCGGCCCCATCACGCCGCCGCGCGGCTCCGACAGCTCGAGGATGCACACCCGCCCGCCCGGGCGCACGACCCGCGCCATCTCGGCCAGGCCCTTCGCCCGATCCGGCACGTTGCGGATGCCGAACGCGATCGTCGCGCCGTCGAAGTAGTCGTCCTCGAAGGCGAGCGCCTGGGCGTCGCCCTCGCGCATCTCGACGCGCTCGTCGAGGTGGCGGGCGGCCACCTTCTTCTGGCCGATCGCGAGCATGCCGACCGACGGATCGACGCCGATGACGTGCGAGCCCGGGTGGCGCTTGGCGATCGCGAACGCGAGATCGCCGGTGCCGGTCGCGAGATCGAGCACGCGGGTCGGGCCGTCGCCGAGCGCGAGCGCCTTCACGGTGCGCTTGCGCCAGCGGCCGTCGACGCCGAACGACATCAGCCGGTTCAGCAGAGCGTAGCGCGGCGCGATCGCGTCGAACATCGCGCCCGACCCGGCGCGCACCTCGGTGGACCCCGTCGACTGCAGCTGGGTATCGCTCATGGCTCTCCTGTGCGCGTCGACGGCGAAGCGGCGGCCTCGTCGTGACGGCGCTGGTGCAACCGCATGTGGCCGCGCTGGATGCCCTCGCCCGCGAGCGCGCGCAGCGCCGCGAGGTTGGAGGCGAGGCCGATCGCCGCGATCACGCACGCGAGCTCGCGTGCCGACGCGACGTCGACGACCTCGAGCGCGGCCTTGACCGCCGCGGTGTGGGTGCCGCCGCCGACGATGCCGACCGCCATCGGCAGCTCGATCGACCCGGCGAGGCCGCGCTCGGTGCGCTGCCAGGTCGCGAGCGGTGCGTAGCGGCCGCTGCGCGCCGCGAAGGCGTGGGCGCCGGCCTCGATCGCGCGCCAGTCCTGGCCGAGCGCGACCGCGGCGGCGTCGATGCCGTTCATGATGCCCTTGTTGTGGGTCGCGGCCCGCGCGGCATCGAGCTCGGCGAAGTGGCTGGCACGCGCGATCGCGGCGACGACGCCGTCGCCGCCGACCGCCTCGGCCGGCACCACGCAGCTCGCGCGCACCCGGCGGCCGCGCGGCAGGTTGGTGAGGATGCGCATGCCGACGCGGCCGCCGGTCAGGCGCGCGACCGCGGGCGCGACCGCCTCGGCCACGGTGTCGACCAGGTTGGCGCCCATCGCGTCGCCGACGTCGAGATCGACCTCGACCACGACGATGCCATCGCCGACGATCCGCGCGGTCACGTCGCGACAGCCGCCGCCGCGCGCGACCATCCGCGGGATCGCGGCGTCGCCCAGCGCGCGCAACGCCGCGGCCTCGTCCGCGATCCGGACACACGCGCGGTCGGCGTCGCCGACCTCGTCGAGCCAGATCTGCGCGGTCATGATCGGCGCGTCGGCGTCGGCGGTGAAGCCGCCGCCCAGGCGCACCATGCGCGCCGCGTTCGACGCGGCCGCGATCACCGACGGCTCCTCGACCGCCATCGGCACGACATGATCCTTGCCGTTGACCCGCAGGTTGAGCGCGACGCCGAGCGGCAGGCCGATCGTCGCGACGACGTTCTCGCTCATGCGATCGGCGACCGCGAGATCGAGGCCGCCGCCGCCGTCGAGCCACGCCCGCGCCGCGTCGGACAGCGACGCGACCTCGGCGAGCGCGCGCCGGCGCTCGGCCAGCGGGCGGGTGTAGAAGCCGGCGATGCGACTGGATCGCGTCATGATCGCTACGCCTCCCGCAAGAGCGTCGCCTCGGCGACGGTGACGAGGGCGCGGCGCGCGTCGGCGGACGCGATCGGCGCGAGCGCGGCGATCGCCTCGGCGACCCGGGCTTCCGCGAGCGCGCGGGTCGCGGCCAGCGCGCCGGTGCGCGCCAGCGACGCGACGACCTCGGCGCACGCGGCGGGATCGAGCGCGCCGCCGTCCTCGGAGCCCGCGCACAGCTCCGTGACGATCGTCGCCAGCTGCGGCTCGCGCTCGATCGCGACCAGCAGCGGATAGGTCAGCTTGCCCTCGCGCAGATCCGCGAACAGCTCCTTGCCGGTGGTCGCGACGTCGCCGGCGAAGTCGAGGTGATCGTCGACCGCCTGGAACGCGACGCCGAGGTGCAGGCCGAAGCGCTCGAGCGCGCTCGCGACCTCCGGCGAACAGCCGCTGGCGCGTGCGCCCGCGACCATCGCCCAGCGGAACAGCGCCGCGGTCTTGCCCTCGACGACCCGCAGGTAGTCGGAGATCGTGGCCTCGGACAGGCGGCCGCGGCGCTCGAGCTGCAGCGACTCGGCGAGGATCATCTCCTCGATGATCCCGAGCATGCGATCGAGCAGCCCCTCGACGCCGGCGGCGCGGATGCGGCGCAGCGCCTCGACCAGGAGCCAGTCGCCGGCGAAGATCGAGGCGGCGTTGCCGTAGATCGCGCGCGCCGCGGGCTGGCCGCGGCGAACGTCGGCGACGTCGACGACGTCATCGTGGAGCAGCGTCGCGGTGTGGACCAGCTCGACCGAGACCGCGAGCTGGCGCGCCGCGGGCCCGAAACCGGCGCCGCACTTCGCGGCCAGCGCCACGCACATCGGCCGCAGGTGCTTGCCGCCGAGATCGAGGAGATGATGCGCGGCCTGCACGACCATGCGCGGACCGCGCTCGACCAGCGCGAGCTCGCGCTCGAAGTCGGCGAGCTCGCCCTTCACCCAGCCGTGCAGCTCGGCGAGCCGGGTGGACAGGTCGTCGCGCCCGTGGCGGCCGCAGACCTGACTGAGATCATGGAGCACAGCGCTCGACGGAGTCGGGTTCACGGGGGTCGCCAGCATCGTCACCTCTGAGATGTTCTAGCTGCTTTCAAAGATTCTTGAAACCTCTAAGAATCGAGTAGCCCGCGAAGGTTCTTCACAAGGCGCCAGAAACACGAGAGAATTTTCCGAGATCCGCACGACGTGCGAGTCTCGATCGCGCTGGGGGAGCGGGATGCTCGTACGGTTACCAACGTCATGAAGGCCACACGCCAGGCCCGTGAGCCACGGCTGATCACGCGCTGCCAGGTCGAGTTCGAACGACTCGACGAGCACGTGCTCGCGGAATCCGAGGACCTGTCGCGCCGCGGCGTCTTCGTGCGCACCGACGCGCTCCTGCCGGTCGGCGCGGTCACCGATCTGATCGTCACCCTGCCCGACCAGGTCGAGTTCCGCGTCATCGCGCGCGTCGCGCACCTGCTGTCGCCGTCGGCGGCGCGCGCGCTCGGCCGCCACGTCGGCATGGGCTTCGAGTTCCTCGAGTCCGACTCCGCCGGCCGCGACGCGCTCGTCGACTACCTCGACGATCTGCTCGAGGAGCTCACGCCGCCGCCGCAGCCGGTGCCCGAGCAGTCGCGCATCGTCCTCGCCGAGCCGTCGGCGCCCCTGCGCGAGCGCATCCAGGCCGCGCTCGAGCAGGCCGGCTTCGTCGTCGAGGCGTTCGCCGATGGCACCGACGCGTTCGTCGCGAGCGTGCGCGTGCGCCCGGATCTCGTCGTCGCCGCGGCCCACATGGAGGGCCTCGACGGCTGGACGATGGTGCGCGCGATGGCCTCGAACCCGCGGCTGGTCGACGTGCCCGTGGTCTTCACCTCCGACGACGCGAGCGACATGACCCGGCTGCAGGCCTATCGCCTCGGCGTGCGCGACTACATCCCGAAGCCGTTCATCGAGGAGGAGCTGGTCATCCGCATCACGCGCTGGCTCACGGTCGCGCCGCGCGGCGCGGCCGAGACCGCGATGCTGTCGGGCAACCTCGCCGAGATCGCGCTGCCCACGCTCCTGTCCTTGCTCGAGTTCGAGCGCAAGTCGGGCATCCTGGTGGTGCTCCGCGATCGCGAGGCCGCGCGCGTGTTCGTCGCCGCGGGCCGGGTCGTGAAGGTCGAGCTCGCGCCGCTCGATCGCGCGCCGCGCGAGCGCATGATGTCGCTCCTCGACTGGCAGCACGGCACGTTCGAGTTCACGAGCTGCGAGGTGGTCGGCTCCGACGAGCTCGGCCTCGGCACCTCGGCGATGCTGCTCGAGCACGCGCGCATCCGCGACGAGGAGAAGCACGGCGCGGGCGAACGGTAGCGCTCGCTAAGCGCTCGCTAGCGCTGCCCACGTCGCCACACCTCGGGCACCTGGCAAAATCGATCCTGAGACCGCCCGCGACAGCGCCGCGACCGTCGCTGCGACCACGACTGCGACGTTGAAAATTGCACCGCTACCGCGGAATCCTCGAGGTGTCCCGGTGGTTGCGCGCTCTGCGTGTCCACCGCTCAGCTCGCTGGTGCCTCTTGCGCATGATGTTCGCGCCTCGCTCCCTGGTCGCTGCCCTCGCGTTCGCGAGCGTCAGCGCGATCGCGCCTGCCGTGTCGGCCCAGGGCCCCACGGTGCACTCGGCCGCGCGCCGGCTCGACGGGCCGATCACGATCGATGGTCACCTCGACGACGTCGGCTGGGCCGACGTGCCGATCGCCCACGGCTTCGTGCAGCGCTTCCCCGACGCCGGCAAGGCGCCGGAGCACGACACCTCGTTCCGCGTGGCGTACGACGACCACGCGCTCTACGTCGCGATCCGCCTCGACGACGATCAGCCCGACAAGATCCGCGGCCTGCTCACGCGCCGCGATCAGAACTCGGCGTCGGACTGGGCGATGGTCGGGATCGACTCGTACCACGACCGCCGCACCGCCTTCGTGTTCGGCGTGAACCCGGTCAACGTCCAGCGCGACATGATCCTGTTCGACGACAGCCAGCAGGACGAGTCGTGGGACGCGGTGTGGTCGTCGGCGAGCGCGATCGACGCCCACGGCTGGTCGGCCGAGCTCCGCATCCCGCTGTCGCAGCTGCGGTTCGCGTCGCAGGATCGCGCCGAGTGGGGCTTCCAGATCCAGCGCGTCGTCGCGCGCACCGGCGAGGAGTCGGTGTGGTCGCCGTGGCCGCGCTCGGTGCCGCAGATCGTGTCGAGCTTCGGCACGCTCGGTGGCCTCGACGGGCTCGCGCCGGCGCGGCGCCTCGAGGTCCTGCCGTACGCCACCGGCGGCGGCGAGTTCAGCGAGGACGTCGACGACGCCGATCCGTTCGCGCACACCGCCCGCGCGCGCGGCAACCTCGGACTCGACGTCCGCTACGGCCTGACCAGCGCGATCACGCTGGCGGCCACGATCAACCCCGACTTCGGCCAGGTCGAGGCCGATCCGTCGCAGGTCAACCTCTCGGCGAACGAGCTGTTCTTCCCCGAGAAGCGGCCGTTCTTCCTCGAGGGCAACGACATCTTCCGTTACTCGATCGCGCAGGGCGACGGCGGCGACGCGACCGAGTCGTTGTTCTACAGCCGCCGCATCGGCGCGGCGCCGCACGGCGATCCCGACGGCGCCTACGTCGATCTGCCCAGCTCGACCGCGATCTACGGCGCGGCCAAGGTCAGCGGCAAGACGCAGAACGGCTGGTCGATCGGCGTGCTCGACGCGGTCACCGGCGAGGAGCGCGCGCGCGTCGACGACGGCAACGGCGTGCGGACCCGACCGATCGTCGAGCCGCTCACCAACTACGCGGTCGGCCGCCTCAAGAAGGACTTCCGCGAGGGCCGCACCTCGGTCGGCGGCGCGCTCACCGCCGTGCACCGCGCGGTCGGCGGCACCGGCCTCGAGAGCGAGCTCCGGGATCAGGCCTACGCCGCGGGCACGCAGATCGAGAACCGCTTCGGCCCGGACAACGTCTGGCAGGCCAACCTGCGCATCGCCGGCAGCTGGGTCCACGGCTCGCCCGACGCGATCGCCGACACCCAGACCAGCATCCGCCACCTCTACCAGCGGCCTGATCAGGATCAGCTCCACTACGACCCGACCCGCACCAGCCTCTCCGGCGCGGCCGCGATGTACGAGCTCGGCAAGTTCTCCGGCGGGCACTGGGGCTACGGCATCGGCGGCGACACCCGCACGCCCGGCTTCGAGGTCAACGACCTGGGCTACCAGCGCAACGCGAACTACGCGGTGCAGTGGGGCTTCCTGCAGTACCGCGCCGACGAGCCGACCGATCACCTGCTCGGCTGGAACGTGAACCTCAACCTGTTCGGGTTCTCGGATCTGTCGCCGCAACTCATCGGCGCCGGCGGCAACGTCAACGCCAACGCCACGCTCGCCAGCCACTGGAGCCTGGGCGGCGGCGTCAACATCGACGGCAACCGCTGGGATCCGCACGCGCTGCGCGGCGGCGCCAACCTGCGCGACAACCCGCAGGGCAACCTCTGGCTGTTCGTCGCGACCGATCCGCGCAAGGCGGTGGCCGGCAACCTGAACGTCAACGCGAGCCGGAAGCCCGTCAACGACACGTGGTCGTACGGCATCAACGCCGGCGTCACCATCCAGGCCCGCTCCAACCTCGATCTGTTCGTCGGCCCGATGCTCAACATCAGCGAGGACGACAGCCAGTACATCGACGAGGTCGCCGACGCGGCCGGCGCGCCGCACTACATCTTCGGGCGGATCCACCAGGTGGTCACCGGCCTGACGATGCGCGCCAACTGGACGTTCACGCCGCGGCTGTCGCTCCAGGCCTACGCGATGCCGTTCGTCGCCGCCGGCGCGTACTCGAAGCTCAAGGAGGCCGCCGACACCCACGCGCGCGCGTACGACCAGCGCTTCAGCGAGTTCGGCGCGGGCCAGGTCTCGACGATGGACGACGTGGTCTCGGTCGATCGCAACGGCGACGGCGTGGCCGACTTCGCGTTCGACAAGCCCGACTTCGACGTGCGCCAGCTCAACTCGACGCTGGTGCTGCGCTGGGAGTACCGCCCGGGCTCGGCGGCGTTCCTGATCTGGAGCCACTCGCGCGACGACTCGACCACCGACGGTCAGTTCCGCCTCGGCACCGACCTCGGCGCGCTCGGCACCGCGCCCGGCGAGCACGTCGTGATGATCAAGGTGAACTACTGGATCGGGCTGTGACGCGTGTGGGGCCCGCGTCAAGCGCGGCGGCAGATCGCTCAGCGGCGCTTGCTGGCCTTCGCCAGCCACGCCTCGAGCGGCGCGGCGTCGCTCAGCGCGTCGCTGTCGCGGTAGAGGCGCGCGGCTTCGCGGATCAGGGCGGCCCCGCGCCCGCGCTCGCCCTGCTTCCACAGCACCATGCCGAGCGCCGCCTGGGTGTCGGCCTTGCGGTCGATGTCGGGGCCGGCCAGCGCCTGGTCGACCAGCGGCGCGAGCTCGGCCCGTAGCGCCCCCAGCTTGCGCGGCGCGGTCTCGCAGTTGGCCGCGATCCCGAGCGGCTCGATCCGGTCCCACCAGTCGCCGCCGTTGTGCGTGATGACGTCGACCGCGCGCGCGCTGTAGCCCAGCGCCTCGTCGCAACGGTCGCGCTCGCTCGCGATCTCGGCGAGGCCGAGCAGCGAGCGGGTGACGTCCGCGGAGTAGGGCCCGAGCACGCGCTCGCGGATCGCGAGCGACCGCAGCCGGCCGGTGCGGGCGTCGTCGTAGCGGCCCTGCGCTTGATCGACGTTGGCGATGGCGTCGAGGACGTTCGCGACCGACGTGTGGTGCTCGCCGTGGGCCTTCAGCCGCGCGGTCAGGACCTGGCCGAGCAGCGCGCGCGCGTCGTCGTAGCGGCCCTGCATGCGGGCGAGCACGCCGAGCTGGTACTGGCTCGACAGCGTCACCGGGTTGTCAGGCCCGAGCAGCCGCGCGCGCAGCGCGTAGGCCTCGGCGAAGGCCTTGCCGGCGGCGTCGAGGTTGCCGCTGTCGAGCTCGAGGCCGCCGAGCGACTGCAGCGTGGCGGCGGTGGTCACCGAGCCGCCGGGCTCGCGCTGCCGCTTCATCGCCAGCGCGATCGCGAGCTCGCGGCGAGCGTCGGCCTGCTTGCCCAGCTGCATGTAGCTGGTGCCGAGGTTGTTGTGCGCCAGCGCGAGCTCCGGGTGCCCGGGCCCGAGCGTGCTCTCGAGGATCGGGATCGCCAGGTCCAGCTGCTCGGCGGCGTCGCGATATCGGGCCGCCTCGAGCAACCCCTTCGAGCGCTGGAACATCGCCTCGGCGGCGGCGGTGCTGGCCGGGCCATGGGCGGCGCTGGTGATCGCGATCGACTGGCGGTACGCCTCGTCGGACTCGGAGAACCGCTCGAGCGCGTTGAGCGCACCGCCGCGCGCCCGGGCGATGCTCGCCTGCAGATCGGGATCGGCCGCGATCCCGGCCGCCAGCAACTGGGCGTCGTCGACGGCCTGCAGCGCCTGGTCGGGGTGGCCTTCGATGACGAGCATGTTCGAGATCTTGATCGTGGCCTGGGTGACCACGCGATCGTCGTGCGCGGCCGCGGCGGCGCGCGCGGCCTCGCGCCAGCTCGTGATCGCGCGCGCGTGATCGTCGCTGTCGCCCTGGACCTCGCCGAGCAGCAGCAGCGCGCGCCCGAGCACGCCCGCGTCGCCGGTCGCGCGCGCGCGGGCGACCAGCGGGTCGGCGGTCGCCTGCGGCGCCAGCAGGACGCCCGCCTGGCTGGAGACCCGGGCCCGCGCGATCTCCGCGTCGAGCTGCGCCACGGCCGCGCGGTCCGCCGCGCTGCGCGGCGCGGCGGTCTGCTCGGCGAGCGCGGCGACGTCGGCGCACTCGTCGAGGGGCGGCAATGCGTCGACCAGCTGCCGGCTGCGATCGACGACCGCGCCGGTCGGCCCGTCGCCGAGGACGTGCACGACCTCGCCGAGCTGCGCGAGGCGGCGATCGAGGCAGCGCATGCGCCGGTCGTACAGCTCGTCGGATTGCTCGCCGCGATCGCGGGTCGCGCGGCACGCGTCCACGCGCATGCGGCCCCAGGCCGCGCCGTAGCGATCGAGGGTCGCGGTGAGGTCGGTGACGAGCGTGCTGGCGTAGGGCAGCTGGGTGCGCGCGAACGCCTCGGTCATCTGCTTCGCGGACGATGGCCCCCACACGGCGACGAGGCCCGCGCCGGCGTTGCGGCACGGATCCTCGCGGGTCGCGATGCCCGCGACCGAGGCCAGCGCGACGCCGCCGAAGATGCCGCCGGCGGCGAGGCCGACGGCGACCCATCGCGCGCGCGAGCGCGGCTGGAGCTCGCCGATCAGCGCCGCCATCGTCGGCCAGCGCGCCTCGGGATCGTGGCGCATGCCGCGGCGGAGGGCCCGCACGACCCGCTTGCGCACCACCCGTGGCGGCGGATCGCGGACCGCGTCGCGCGCCATCGCCTCGAGCGCGCCGGCGCCCCATCGACCGTCGACGAAGGGGTGCATCCCGAACAGGGCCTGCCACAGCGACACGCAGAAGCTGAACTGGTCGGAGCGGGTGGTGGCGGGCTCGCCGCGGTGTTGCTCGGGCGCCATGAAGAGCGGCGTGCCGAGCACGCTGCCCTCGCGGGTCATCGTCTCGTCGAGGAGCGTGGCCGTCGCGGGCGAGCGGGGGCGGCTCCCGGCGTCGGCGCGGGCGTCGACCTCGTCGGCGCCGCGCGCGAGCCCGAAGTCGCCCACGAACACGCCACCCGCGCGATCGACCAGCACGTTCGACGGCTTGACGTCGCGATGGACGATGCCGGCCGCGTGGGCGGCCGCGAGGCCGCGCCCGGCGGCGAGGAACAGCGCGAGGACCTGTTTCGGCGGCGGCCGGTGCTGCGCGAGGTGCTCGGCGAGCGTCGGGCCATCGACCAGCTGCATCGCGACGTAGACGCTGCGCGCCGCGACGCCGACGTCGTAGACCCTGACGACGTTGGGGTGGTCGAGGCGAGCCAGGGCCTGGGCTTCGCGCCGCAGCCGGGCCTCGAGGTGGGCGCCGCGCGCCTCGGCGAGCGGCGGCAGCACCTTGAGCGCGACCTTGCGCTCGAGCGCCGGATCGAGCGCCGCGTACACCACGCCCATGCCACCCGCGCCGAGGCGCTCGAGCACGCGATACCGATCCAGCGAGGTCCCGACGAGATCGTCGATCAGCGGGGCGACGGGCGTCGCGGGCGCGGTCGCGGCCAGGGCGCGGTGGGTCGCGCCCGTCCCGGTGTCGGAGACCGTCGCCGCGGCGCGATCGCGCGCGGCCACCGGCGCGTCGCCGTGCGAAGGCCCCTCGGGCACGACCACCGGCGCCGGAGCGCGCAGTCGCCGCGTGCGTTCGTCGCCCCCCTCCACGCGCGCCATGGTCGCACGAGCCACCGACCCGCGACAGGGGCCGCGTGGCAGGGACGGGCACGGCCCGTGCGGCCGCGCACGCGCGGCGATCGGCGGCCAGCATCCGCGCCGCGCGACCGGAGCGCGCCGCGCTACGGGATCGCGCGGTGCGCCTCGCGCCGATCGCCGGCGTCGTCGCGGGCGAACGATCGATCCGGCTGCAGCCCCCGCGCGACGCGCTCGCTGGCGGCGCGCCGGCTCG
>JAIOQA010000229.1 GCA_021413675.1 Deltaproteobacteria bacterium
CCCCGGCGCGCCGGGCGGCGGCGGCGGTGGCAGCGGCGGCGGCGCGTGCACCGGTTCGCCATCCGCGGGCTGCGCGACCACCGATCCGTCCAGCGCCTTCGCGCCGTTGTCGTTGATCCCGATCTGCGCGCCCTGCACGCGCAGCATCGCGGTGCCCTTGATCGTGATCGCGTTGGCGTTGCCCTTGACGTTGCCGCTCGTGCTCGTGATCGCCAGGGTCGCCTTGGCGACCATCTCGATCTCCTTGGCCTGGATGACGAGGTCGTCCTTGCAGTGCACGCAGGCGTCGCCGATCAGCGCCTCGACCACGATCTTGTTGTGCTTCGCGTCCAGCGTGATGCGCCCGACGCCGCCGCCATCCTCGATGACGATCTGGTCGTCCTTGTCGTCGAACAGGATCCGGCTGCCGCCGCGCGACACCACGGCGCGCTGGGCGTTGTCACCGTCGGGGTTGGCGAGCGGCGGCTGGTCCTTGCCGTTCCACAAGGCGCCCAGCACGATCGGGCGCGCGATGTCGCCGTGCTCGAAGCCGATGAGCACCTCGTCGTCGATCTCGGGCAGGAAGAACCAGCCCCGCTGGTTGCCGGCGCCCGGCATCGCGATCGGCGCCCACCAGGTGCTGTCGTCGCGGGACAGGGTCGGGAGCTTGACCTTCACACGGCCGAGCTTCTGCGGATCGTGGTTGTCCGTGACGATGCCGATCACGACCTCGTAGACGCGATCGGACTCGTCCTCGGCCTGCCGGATCTGCTGGAACAGCAGGCTCGCGAGATCGGACACCACCACCGCGCCGATAGAGGCGCGAGGTGGGCGCGTTGCTCACCGATTTCGCGCGCGGCGGATCCCGACGAGGCGGATCCCGACGAACGCGACCGCGATCACCAGCGCCGCTGCCAGCCCCCAGCGGATGGGGAAGCCGCCGCGGGCGCGGGCGGTGACGCCCGGCGCGCGGCTCGGCAGGCCGGTCGCGACGAAGGCCGCCCAGCTGCGCGGGGGGGCGCCCGCGGCGATCATCGCGCGCTTGGCCTCGCCGAGCGCCCGCGCGGTCGCGTCGCCGCTGGCGAGCTCGTCGTAGAAGCGATCCATCAGGCGCGCCGCGCCGCGATCCTCGATCTGCCACAGGGTCGCGACCACCGAGCCCGCGCCGGCGTGGAGGAACGCGCGCGCCAGGCTCATCGGGCCCTCGGCGCCGGCGACGTCGCCGACCGCGCTCTGGCACGCCGACAGCACCACGACCCCGGTGCGGAGCTGCATGCGGTAGATCTCGGCGGCGGTCAGCCGTCCGTCGTCGCCGCCGCCGCCGCCCAGCACGAGCGCCGAGCGCAGCGGCAGCGCGTCGTCGACGGTCGCGTGGGTCGCGAAGTGCAGGATCGCGTACGCGCCCGGCGACGCCGCCTTGAGGCGCGCCTCGGTCGCGTCGCGTCCGCGCAGGAGCAGCTCGTCGCCGTCGAGCTTGGCCAGCGCGTCGTCGACCTCGCGCGCGCTGTCGGGCAGCGGCCCGAGGCCGGCGTCGTCGGGCGGATCGGCGATGGCGAGGATCGCGCGCGGCGCGGCCGCGGTGCCCGGATCGGCGAGCAGCGAGCCCGAGGGCGTCATCGCGACGTCGAAGCGCTCGGCGATCAGCTCGTGCGACGCCGCCCGCCACAGCGCGTCGAACGGCAAGAGGTGCAGCGGCCCGTCTGGCGCGATCACCAGCAGCGTGCCCGCGGGCGCGTCGTCGACCAGCGGCGCGAGTAGATCCTGGTACAGCGCGCCGCCGGCGGAGGTGACGGCGTCGTCGGACTCGGCCTCGACCACCTGCTTGCGAAAGAACGCGACGCGGTCGGTGAGCGCGGCGACCCCGCCGGCGCCGGCCAGGCGGGTCCAGCGCAGGGCGTCGCGGCTGACCACGAACCCGTAGGTCGCGTCGGTGGCGGTCACGAACACCAGCAGCAGCTCGCCGGGCGCCAGCGCCGCGCGGATCTCGGCCGGGGTCCGCGGCCGGGCCGCCGCGCCGTCGACGCCGCTGGCGCGGAGGGCGTCGAGCAGCGTGCGCGCGCGGCTGGCCTCGGCCAGCGCGAAGGCGCGCTCCGCGGCGGCGGCGCCATCGGTCTGCCACAGCAGATCGATCAGCGCGCGGTAGACCGCGCCGTGCTTCGACAGGAAGCTCGCGCGCTGATCCTCGGGCGTGTGCGGCCGGTCGGCCTCGACGCGCGCGATCGCGTCCTCGTAGGCGGCGCGAGCGCCGGCCTTGTCGCCGAGCGTGCGCAGCACCTCGGCCAGGCGCAGCGCCCCGTCGATGTTCATGTAGTGCGACATGTGTAGTCGACCTTGGTGTTCCACACCGGGATGCCGTGGCCCGCGGCCTGGGCCGCGCGCAGCCACGCCATGTGCGGGCGCGCCCGGGCCACGTCGCCGAGGTCGGCCCAGGCGTTGGCGAGGTTCATGTGCATGATGAAGACGACGATGAAGTTGCCGGCCTGCTCGCTGGCCGCGAGCGAGCGGTCGTAGAACGGGATCGCGTCGGCGTCGCGGTGGGCCTCGAGCTCGGCGGTGCCGCGCATCCACAGCGCGATCGCGAGCGCGTCGATGCTGCGCGCGCGCTCGGCCAGCGCGACGCCCTGCGCGCTCTCGTCGCGCGCGGCGGCGAGATCGCCGGTGAACATCGCGATCCGCGACCGCCAGGTGTGGACGTACGACAGCAGGAGCAGATCGCCGTGCGCCTGCGCGAGCGTCGCGAGCCGATCGATCTCCGTCGCGGCGCGATCGTACTCGCCCATCTCGACCGCGATGCCGCCCTTGTACAGGTGCGCCACGCGGGTCGCGAACCACGCGGGGTTCTCCTGGCAGATCGCGAGCGCGGCGTCGATGTCCCGGGTGGCCGGCTCCCACAGGTTCAGCCAGGCCTCGAAGCCGCCGCGCTGCGCCAGGTCGTAGGCGCGCTGCTCGTCGGTCGCGATCAGCGGCGCGGCGTGCTTGCACGTGGGTGGATCCATGGCGACCGCGGCGTAGCGCTCCGCGGCGCAGGTCCACAGCCAGGCGTCGGCGGCGCGCGCGCGATCGCCAGCGGCCTCGAGGGCCTGGGCCCGCGCCGCCGCGCGCGCGACCTGCTCGGTGTCGGGCCGCATGCCATCGTCGCGCTCGCCACCGGCGAGCTCGCCCGCGGTGACCTCGCGGACCGCGTCGGCGCGCGCGGTGCGCGCGGTGCCCGCGGCGCTCGCGGCCGTGGCGATCGCGAGGCCGAGGGCCCACCGCCGGGCGGCGACGCTCATGGCGCGATCGCGAAGTCGGTGTTGCGCGAGGCTGCGACCACGCGCTCGCCGCGCACGGCCTCGACGTACCAGACGTAGCGCCCGGGGGCGCGCGCGGCCGGCGGCAGCGCGACCGGCGGCGCCGCGACGCGCGGGCTGGTCCACACCGGCCGACCGTCGATGGTCAGCACGTGGACGACGTAGCCATCGATCGCGGGCGAGGCGATCGGCTGCCACGCGAACGCGGCGTCGGCGGTGACCGGGCCGCGCGGCCCGCGGGCCTCGATCGCGCCGGAGGCCGAGCCGCGCAGGACATCCGGGCCGTCATCGAGCTCGCCCCGCGGTGTCGCCGTGCGCCACCAGACCAGCGCCAGCGCCGCGGCCGCGGTCGCGGCGACCGCGAGCATCGTCACCCAGCGGCCGCGCCCGCGGCGCCGCGCGAGCTCGTCCTCGGGCGCCGG
>JAIOQA010000230.1 GCA_021413675.1 Deltaproteobacteria bacterium
GCGCGCGGCGATCGCGGCGCACGATCAGCCCGCGGCCGAGGCGGCGCTCGCACGCGCGGTCGCCGCGGGCGCCGACGGCACGCTGACCGCGCCGCTGCGCGCGGAGCTCGGGCCGGCGTCGCCGCGGGTCGCCGTTGGGTCGCCGGACGCACCGCCGGCGAGGCCGACGCGCGCGTTCGTGGTCGGCGAGGTCGCGATCGCTCGCGGCGCGCAGGCCGCGCCCGATCCCGGCGCGCGGATCCTCCTCCGGGATCGGCTCGCGGCGGTGATGCCGACCGCGGCGAGCTCGCTCGACCCCGCCAGCGCCGGCGCCGACGCGATCCCGATCACCGCGACCGGATCGATCCGCACCAGCGCGACCGCGAAGGGCACGCGCTCGACCTGCGCGATCACCCTGACCGCGGCGCCCGGCGGCGCGCTGATCCGCGGCGAGGCCCAGACCGACTGGGACACGCTGCCCTCCGAGGATCTCGAGCGCGATCAGCGAGAGTGCCTGGGCAGCGTCATCGACAGCGCCCTGCGGGACGCGATCATCCCGAAGCTGCCCTGACGCGCGATGCCGCCCGATCCCGCGCGACCGGACGTCGCAGGCGTTCGTTCGATGGTGGCGCGCGGCGCCCGACTTGTCGAGACGTGCACGGGGGAGAACGCGCGCGGTGACATGTGTGCGATCCGGAGCGGCGATCGCCGCGCAACCGCTCGGAAGTTCACCCGCGGAGCGTTGTGTCGCGCGAAGTCGCTGGGCTAGCATCGGGGCGCTCGGGGGCGCCTCGTCGGCGCGCTCCGCGCACCCCGCGTCATGGCTGATTTCCTCCAGTACCTCGCCATCCTCGACAGTGACCCCGATGACGCCGCGGCGCTCGCCGGCCTGACCTCGCACGCCCCGGGCGCTGCGCAGGATCCGGGCGCGCTGGCGGCGCTCGCCGATGCGCGCAAGACCTTGCGCGAACGCGGCCGACTCGAGGTGGTCGCGCGGCTCTACGATCTCGAGATCGGCGCGGTCAGCGAGGCCGCGCGGCGCGCCGACCTGCTGCTCGAGAAGGGCATGCTGCTCGAGGACGAGCTCCTCGACGAGCCGGGCGCGGTCGAGTGCCTGCGCCAGGTGCTCACGCTCCGGCCGGGCGACGAGACCGCGACCGAGACGCTGCAGCAGATCGGCCTGGTCCGCGACAACTGGGAGAAGTTCGCCGGCAAGTACCTCGACGAGGCCAAGGGCTCGACCGATCGCCAGCTCGCGACCTCGCTGTACCTGTCCGCCGCCGAGATCTACGCGCGCCACCGCCCGGCCTCCGCCGAGGTCGAGCAGTACCTGCGGCGCGCCCTCGAGGTCGATCCGCGCAACCGCCGCGCCGCGCTCCACCTCGAGCGCGTGCTGCGCGCCGCCGGTCGCTGGGCCGAGCTCGCCGCGTTCCTCGAGCAGCGGGTCGAGTCGGCGTCGTCGCGCGAGGAGCGCATCGCGGCGCTGCTCGGCCTCGCCGACGCCTACCGCCTCCACCTCGGCGAGCCCGCGCGCGCGCTCGAGCAGGCCAAGAAGGTCATCGCGATCGATCCGGCCCAGGCTCAGGCGATCCGCCAGCTCGCCGATGCCTACGAGGCCGACGAGAACTGGCACGGCCTGGTCGCGCTGTACTCGGCGGCGCTCAAGGCCCGCCGCGGCAACGAGCGCGAGGACCTCGGCATGCTGCTGCAGGTCGGCATGGTGCTGTGGCGCCGGCTCGGCGACCTGGATGCCGCCGAGGACTACTTCCGCCGCATCCGCAAGGTCGACCTCGGCCACCCCGCGGCGCTCGACTTCTACCGCGCGTATTACCCGCCGCGCGGCGAGGGCGCGAAGCTGCTCCAGGTGCTGCGCCAGGCCGAGAAGGCGCCGCTGCCACCGGGCACGCCGCCTGCCGCCGCCGACGCGCGCAGCCGCGCGCTCGCGATCGAGATCGCCGAGCTGGCCGAGGCCTCGCTCGGCAGCCCCGACAAGGCGATCGACGCCTGGAAGCAGATGCTGCGCGCCGATCCGACCTCGATCGAGGCGCGGCGCGCGCTCGAGCGGCTCTACCGCAAGACCGAGAAGTGGAACGCGCTGCTCGACCTCATGAAGGAGGAGGTCGAGAAGCTGCCCGAGGCCGACGTCCGCGGCCGGGTGGGGCGCCTGCTCGACATCGTCGACATCTATCGCGATCGGCTGAAGCTCGACGTGATGGTGATCAACACCTACAACACCATCCTCAAGCTCGATCCGGATCACCGGCGCGCGCTCGACGAGCTGGCGCTCAAGTACAAGGCGCTCGGCCGCTGGAACGATCTCATCGGCGTGCTCACGCGCAAGTCCGAGCTCGAGGACGCGCCGCTGGCCGAGCGCGTCGCGATCCTGCGCGAGGTCGCCGATCTCTGGAGCGAGCGCTTCGGCAACTTCGCCCAGGCGATCCGCCCGCTCGAGCGCATCCTCGAGCTCGCGCCCGAGGATCAGGACGCCGCGACCCGGCTCAAGGACATCTACACCCGCCGCCGGCAGTGGCGGCAGCTGATCACGCTGGTCGAGCGCGAGGCCGCCGTCGTCGACGGTGAGGCGCGGCGCGCCAAGCAGGTCGAGATGGCGCGGCTCGCCGCCGAGCGCCTCGGCGACAGCCGCCTCGCGATCGAGATCTACAACACGATCCTCGCCGAGGCGGAGCAGGGCGACGGCGCCGGCGCCGACCTGACCGAGGCGCTCGCCGCGCTGGCCGGGCTCTACGAGCGCGACAAGCGCTGGCTCGCGCTCGCCGAGATCCTGCGCCGCCAGCGCGAGCAGGTCGCGACTCCGGCGCTCGCGATCCCGATCCTCGAGCGCCTCGGCGCGCTGTTCGCCGATCGCGTCGGCGCGCCGGCCCAGGCCGCGGCGGTGCTGCGCGAGATCCTCGATCTCGACGCGACCCACACCAAGGCGCTGCGCACGCTGCGCGAGCTCTACGCCCAGGCCGCCGACTACGACGGCCTCGAGAAGCTCTACGGCGGGCTCGGCCAGTGGGACGAGCTGATCGACGCGCTGATCGCGATCGCCGATCGCATGGACGACCGCACGACCCGGCTCGCGGTGCTCGAGCGGGCCGCCGGCGTGGCCCAGCGCCGCATCGACGAGAGCGGCCGGCACGGCGACGGCAAGAAGCACGATCCCGGTGACCGCGCGGCCCGCGTGTGGGAGCGCGTGCTCGGCGTCGATCCGCAGCACGCTGGCGCCGCTCGCGCGCTCGCGCCGATCTACGCCCGCGCCGAGAAGTGGTCGCGGCTGGTGCCGGTACTCGAGATCGAGCTGACCCACGCCACCGACCTCGCCGAGCGCCGCCGCATCCTGTCCGAGATCCGGACGCTGTGCGAGCAGCGCCTGGGCTCGCGCGCGCTGGCGTTCACGTGGACCTTGCGCGCGGTCGATCTCGATCCCGACGTGCCCGCGCTCGCCGCCGATCTGCTGCGCCTGGCGCAGGAGCCCGAGCAGTGGCGCGAGGTCCAGGCGACCTTCGATCGCCACCTCGGCCCCGCCACGACGCTGGCGCCCGAGCATCAGCTGCGGCTCCTGCGCGAGCAGGCGCGGATCGCCGCCGCGCGGCTCCACGATCCCGAGCGCGCCCGCGACTACGAGCGCCGCGTGCTCGGGCTCGCGCCCGGCGACGAGGTCGCCGAGGCCCACCTCGAGGAGCTGGCGATCCAGCTCCACGACTGGCCCGAGCTGCTCGGCTCGTACCGCCGGCGCGCCGAGCAGGCCGACGCCGACGAGAAGGTCGCGCTGCTGTTCCGCGCCGCGACGATCGAGGAGGAGCGCCTCGCCGATCTCGACGCCGCGGCCGCGACCTATCGCCAGGTGCTGGCGATCGATCCAGGCTCGGTGCGCGCGCTGCATGCCCTCGCCAAGGTCGAGGAGGCGCGCGGCGACTGGGAGGGCCTCGATCAGGTCCTCGACGCCGAGCTCGCGATCGCCACCGACGCCGAGGCCCGTTTCGGGCTGCTGATGCGGCTCGGCGGCCTCGAGCTGAAGAGCCTCGATCGGCCGATCGCGGCGCTGTCGCGCTACCGCTCGGCGCTGGCGATCCCGCTGCCCAACGGCGCGGCGCGGCCGGCCGCGCTCGAGGCCGTGGTCACCTTCCTCGACGGTGACGGCCCGGCCAAGGCGGTCGCGCTCGCGACCCGCGCCGAGGTCGCGCGCGATCTGCTGCCGCTGTTCGAGAAGGCCCGCGATCCGCAGCGGGTCGCGCGCGCGCTCGAGGTGCTGCGCGCCGATGCGCCCGCGGGCGCGGTCGCGCTCGAGTACGATCGCCGGCTGGTCGCGCTGTACAGCGGCGAGCTGGCCGATCCGGCGCGCGCCTGGGACGCCGCCGGCCGGGTCCACGCCGCCGAGCCCACCGACGATCGCAACCGCGCGGCGCTGCACCGCCTCGCGGGCACGCTCGGGCGCCACGCCGATCTCGCGGCGCGCCTGTCCGCCGGCCTGACCCAGGCCAAGGCGAGTGGTGCGCCCGCCGGGCAGGTGCGCGTGCTCGCCGCCGAGCTCGCCCACGTCTCGAGCAACGAGCTCGCCGATCCGAGCGCCGCCGAGCGCGCGTGGCTCGCGGTGCTCGAGGCCGAGCCCGATGCCGCCGACGCGTTCGGCGCGCTGGCCCAGCTCTACCGCGGCGCCGCCCGCTGGAACGATCTGCGCGCGCTGCTCGAGCGCCGCATCGCGGTGACGTTCGATGACCGGATCCGCCTCGCGGCCCTGGTCGAGCTGGCGCAGCTCGAGGAAGACGTCCTCGGCGATCCGGGGCGCGCGATCGGCGCGCACAACCGCATCCTGGAGATCGATCCCGGCGCGCTGCCGTCCTACAAGGCGCTCGAGCGGCTCTACGCCGAGGGCCAGGCCTGGGCCGAGCTGGAGCAGCTCCTGACCCGCGAGCACGACGTCGCGGCCGACAAGGATCAGGCCCAGCTCTACTACCGGCGCGCCGAGCTGCGCGCCCACAAGCTCGGCGACGCGACCGGCGCGGTCGATCTGCTCGAGCAGGTGGTCGCGCGCCAGCGCGGTCACGCCGACGGCCGCGAGCTGCTCGAGGAGCTCCTGCCGCAGCCGGCCCTGCGCCTGCGCATCGCGCGCATGCTCGAGCCGCTCTACCTCGCCGATCACCTGTGGAAGGACCTCGTGCTCGTGCTCGGCGCGCAGCGCGAGCTCGCGGTCGGCCCGGGCGAGGCGGTCGAGTTGCTCGCGCGCATCGCCGCGGTCGAGGAGCAGGAGCTCGCGACCCCGCGCGCCGCGTTCGACTCGTGGACCCAGGCGCTCCTGCTCGATCCGACCGACGCGCGCGCCCGCCAGGCGCTGCCGCGGCTGGGCGCGCAGCTCGATCGCTGGCCCGAGGTCACCGCCGCCTGGGAGAAGGCCGCGGCCGCGACCGCGGACCACGACGTCGCGACCCGGGCGGCGCTGTTCGCCGAGCTCGGCGAGCTCTACGATCTCCACCTCGGTGACACCGAGCACGCGACCTCGGCTTACGAGCGGCTGCTGGCCGCCGATCCGCACGGCTCGACCGCCGCGACCGCGATGACCGCCCTCGCGCGGCTGTACGAGGAGAACGAGCGCTGGGCCGACCTGCGCGCGATCCTCCGCCGCCAGGCCGACAACGTCGACAGCACCAACGTGGGCGCGCGCAAGGCGCTGCTCGCGCGGGTCGCCGGTCTCGACGAGCAGCGGCTGGCCAGCGCGGCCCACGCGATCGAGACCTGGCGCGAGGTCGCCGCCGACGATCCCGATGATCGCGACGCGCTCGCCGCGCTCGAGCGCCTGCACCAGGCCGGCGAGCAGTGGCCCGAGCTGGTCGAAGTCCTGCGCCGCAAGGCCGAGCTGGCCGGCGTGCCGGAGCTGGCCAAGGTCGAGCTGCGCCGCATCGCCGAGATCCACGAGATCATGCTCGAGAGGCCGAGCGATGCGATCGCCGCGCACCTCGAGATCCTCGATCACCTGCCCGAGGACACCGAGACCCTCGCCGAGCTGTCGCGCCTCTACCGCGACGGCAACCGCCCGGTCGATCTGCTCGACGTCCTCGAGCGGCGGCTGGCGGCGGCCGACGACAACGGCGCGCCGATCGCCGAGCGCGTCGCGCTCGAGGCCGAGATCGCGACGCTCCTCGCCGGGCCCCTCGAGCGGCCGGCCGAGGCCCTCGATCGCTGGGCCCGCGTGCTCGGACGCCAGGGCGATCACGCCGTGGCGCTGGCCGCGGTCGAGCGCGCGCTCGACGATCGCGATCTGCGCGGCCGCGCGGTCGAGATCCTGCGCCCGCTCTACGACTCCACCGGCCAGGACGACAAGCTGGCCGCGCTCCTCACGCGGGTCGCGACCGGCGCCGACGACGTCCGCGAGCGGCTGACCGCGTGGTCCGACGTCGCGCTGGTGCGCGAGCGCCGCCAGGGCGATCTCGCCGGCGCGTTCGACGCCCGCATCCACGCGCTCGAGGCCGCGGTCGCCGAGCCCGAGCTCCCGACCGCGCTCGGCGAGGTCGAGCGGCTCGCCGCGCAGCTGGGCCGCGAGGGCGATCTGATCGACGTCTACCGGCGGATCGCGCCCGACGTGCTCGACGGCGAGATCCAGCGCCGCCTGTACCTCGACGTCGCCGATCTGGCGCGCGCGGTGCGCGGCGATGTCGCGCTGGCCCGCGAGCACTACCAGAAGGTCATCGACGCGCAGCCCGACGATCGGCGCGCGCTGCACGCGCTCGAGAGCATCTACCGCGAGGGCGGCGAGCACGGGCGGCTGTGGGAGATCCTGTCGCGCAAGGCGGAGCTCGCCGGCGACGATCTCGACGAGCGGGTCGCGTGCCTGGCCGAGGCCGCGGCGCTGTCCGCCGGGCCGCTCAACCGCCCGGACGAGGCGATCGCCGGCTGGGAGTCGGTGCTCGAGCTCGAGCCGCAGCGCCAGGACGCGGTCGCCGCGCTCGAGGCGCTCTACCGCCAGGGCCAGCGCTGGCACGATCTCGTCGATCTGCACGAGCGCCGGCTCGGCTTCGCGTTCACCGTCGAGGAGGCGGTCGCGCTGCGCGTGCGCCTCGGTGAGATCCACGAGAAGGAGCTGCACGACGCCAACGCCGCGGTCGACAGCTACGCCGCCGCGCTCGGCGGCGATCCCGCCAACCCGCAGGCGCTCGCCGCGCTCGAGCGCTTCCTCGACGACGCCGCCGTGCGCGCGCTGGCCGCCGAGGTGCTCGAGCCGATCTACGTCCAGCGCCAGGACTGGCCGCGGCTCGCCCGCATCTGGGAGATCGAGCTCGACGCCGCCGCCGATCCGGCGGAGCGCATCCGGCTGACCCGCCAGATCGCCCGGCTCTATGAAGAGCAGCTCGAGGACTTCGAGCCCGCGATGCGCTGGTACGCGCGGCTCTTCGAGGAGTCGCCCGCGGATCCGGCGGCGCGCGATCAGCTGCACCGCCTGGCCTCGATCCTCGACCACTGGGCCCAGCTCGCCGACATCTACCAGGCCCACCTCGCCGACAACCCGGGCGACGCGCCCGAGATCCGCGACATCGCGCTGGCCGCCGCCACGATCTTCGATCGCCGGACCGGCGACGTCGATCGCGGCCAGGCCGCGTATCGCCGCGCGCTGTCGATCGCCGCGCCGTCGCCGGCGTCGGTGCCCGACGACGCGGAGCTGTTCCGCCGGCTCGAGGCGCTGCTCGTCCGCGCCGAGCGCTGGGACACGCTGGTCGAGGTCTACGCCGAGGCCATCGCGCAGGCTGGCAGCGGCCAGCTCGAGCGCCGGCTCGAGCTGCACCGCAAGATCGCCGAGATCGAGGAGCACAAGCGCCGGTCGCCGGTGCGCGCGATCGACGCGTACCGCGAGCTGGCCGGGCTCGCCGCCACGACCACCGCGAGCGCGATGGGCGCCGCGGCCTACGAGCTGGCGGCGACCGAGCTCGATCGGCTCTACCGCGCCGCCGGGCAGTGGTACGACCTGACCGACCTCTACCAGGCGCGCATCGAGCGCGCGACCGACGCCGCCCGCATCGCCGAGCTGCGCCTCGGCCTGGCCGACGTCCTCGAGCGCGAGCTCAAGGACGCGACCGGCGCGATCGAGCAGCACGAGCTGGTGCTCGCCGATCGCCACGGCCGCGATCGCGCGATCGCCTCGCTCGAGCGCCTGGTGGTCGCGCCGGAGCACCGCGAGCGCATCGCCGAGATCCTCGAGCCGGTCTACCGCGCCAACGACTGGTGGCAGAAGCTGGTCGTGATCCTCGACGCCAAGCTGGCGTACATCGACGACGCGCCGACCAAGGTCGCGACGCTGCGCGAGATCGCGACGATCCACGAGGCCCGCGGCGGCGATCCCGATCTCGCGTTCGACGCGCTCGCGCGGGCGTGGAAGCTCGACGTCGCCGACGACAGCGTCTTCGACGCGCTCGTGCACCTCGGCAGCCGGCTGGCCGCCTGGGACGAGCTGGTCGCGACCCTCGAGGCCGGCGCCGGCCAGTCCTTCGATCCCGACGTCTCGGCGACGATCCTCGCCAAGGTCGCGGAGATCGAGGAAGTGCAGCGCGGCGATCACCCCGCGGCGATCCGCGCGTGGCGCAAGGTGCTCGAGCACCGGCCCGAGGATCCGGTCGCGCTGGCCTCGCTCGATCGGCTGCTGGCGGTCGAGGGCAAGGCCGACGAGCTGGTCAAGGTCGTCGAGCGGCGCGCCGAGCTGGCCGAGGACGCGGGCGTGCGGCTGGTGCTCTTGCACCGGGTCGCCTCGCTCTACGAGGAGATCCTCGAGCGGCCGCGCGACGCGATCGGCGCCTACAAGGCCGTGCTCGCGGTCGACGACGCCGACCTCTCCGCGCTCGAGGCCCTCGAGCGGCTCTACGGCCAGGTCGGCGAGCCGCGCGAGCTGGCGCAGATCCTCACGCGTCGGCTCGAGCTGGTCACCGAGCCGCAGGAGCGGCGGCGGCTGCGGCTCGAGGCCGCGCGCATCGCCGACACCGAGCTGCGCGATCCGTACGACGCGATCGCCCAGCTCACCGCGGTGCTCGACGACGACGCCGGCGACGCCTTCGCGCTGGCCGAGCTCGATCGGCTGTACGCGCGCGAGCAGATGTGGCCCGAGCTGCTCGACGTCGTCGATCGGCGCGCGCTGCTCGCGACCGCGGTCGGCGATCGCGCCGACCTCGCGTTCCGCGCCGCTGGCCTGGTCGAGCGCGAGCTGGCCGAGCCCGACGCGGCGATCCCGCGCTACAACGCCGTGCTGCAGATCCAGAGCACGCACGCGCCGGCCCGCGCCGCGCTCGAGCGGCTGACGGCGATCGACGATCACCTCGAGGCCGCGTCCGCGATCCTCGAGCGCGTGTACCGCGCCGAGGGCTCGGTCGAGCCGCTGGTGCGGCTGTACGAGCGGCGCTTGACCGTGACCGCGAACGATCCGGCGACCCGGCGCGATCAGTGGGCCGCGCTCGCCGACATCCACGAGGTGCTGCGCGCCGATCTCGCGTCGGCGTCGGCGACGTGGGCGCGCGCGCTGGCCGAGACCCCGAGCGACCTCGAGCTGTACGCGCCGCTCGAGCGCCTGGCCGCGGCACGCGGCGCGTGGCCCGAGCTCGCCGCCTTGCTCGAGACGCGCCTCGCGGCAGCCGCGGGCGATCCCGAGCTCGAGTACGCGTACGCGACCCGGCTCGCCAGCATCTATGAAGATGCGCTCGGCGATCTCGAGCGCGCGGCGACCACCCTGCGCCGCGCCGCCGCGGTCGCGTCCGACGAGCGCGTGCCGCTGGCCGCGCTCGATCGCGTGCTCGCGCGCGCCGGCAAGTGGGCCGAGCTCGCGGTCGTGCTGCAGCAGGAGGCCGACGCCGCGCCCGACGACGCGCGCGCCGCCGAGCTGTACTTCCGCCTCGGCGATCTGCGCGAGACCTCGCTGGCGGACGTCGCCGGCGCGGTCGCCGCGTACCGCGAGGTGCTGACCCGCGCGCCGCTGCACCCCGCGGGCCGCGCGGCGCTCGAGCGCCTGCTCGGCACCGCCGAGGCCGAGCGCGCCGACATCATCGACACGCTCGAGCCGCTGTACGAGGCCGAGAGCGAGTGGGGCCGGCTGGCCGATCTGCTCGCCGCCAAGCTCGCGGTCACCCGCGATCACGGCGAGCGCGGCGCGATCTACCAGCGCATCGCCGAGCTCGCGGAGTCGCGGCTGGGCGACAACGTCCGCGCGCTCGACGCGGTCGGCGGCTGGCTCGCCGAGGATCCGACCTCGACCGAAGCGCTCGCCGAGCTCGATCGCCTGGCCGCGGGGCTCGGGCGCTGGGGCGAGGCCGCGGCGCGGCTCGGCGGCATCGCCAGCTCCGTCGACGACATCCCGACCCGGCTCGCGCTGCTCGTCCACCTCGGTGCGATCCAGCTCGATCGCCAGGGCGACACCGCGGCCGCGGCCGCGACCTACCGCGCCGTGCTCGGCCTCGACCCCGAGTCGATGGTCGCGCTCGACGCGCTGGTCCGGATCCACCGCCAGGCCGGCGATCGCGCCGGCCTCGCCGACGTGCAGTGGCAGCGCGCGGCGCTGGCGTTCGATCCGACCGAGAAGCGGCGCGCGCTGGTCGAGGCCGCGAGCCTGCGCGAGCAGCTCGGGCAGGCGGCCGCGGCGATCACCGCGTGGCAGGCCGTGCTCGACCTCGACGACGCCGATCGCGACGCGCTCGCGCACCTCGCGGCCTTGCACGAGCAGGGCAGCGACTGGCGCGCGCTGGTCGACACGCTGACCCAGGAGGCGCGCTTCGCCGATGGCCCCGAGGAGAAGCGCCTCAAGGTCCGGATCGCAGAGCTGCACGCGCGGCTCGGCGACACGTCGGCGGCGGTCGCGGCCTGGCGCGACGTCGCGGACCTCGATCCGAACGACGACGCCGCGCTGGCCCAGCTCGAGGCCGCGCACGCGGCCGCGGCGGACTGGCTGGCGGTGCAGGACGTGCTCACGCGCCGCCTCGATCTGGCGCGCAGCAAGAGCGACAAGCTCGCGATCATCGAGCGCATGGCAGCGATCGCGATCGATCAGCGCGGCTCGGTCGACGACGCGATCGGCCACTGGTTCGCGGCGCTCGAGATCGACAACGCGCACCTGCCGGCCTACGCGCACCTCGAGCAGCTGCTGACCCGCGGCCAGCGCTGGCACGACCTCGTCGAGCTGCTCGAGCGCCTCGCCGAGCTGCACGGCACGCTCGGCAACAGCGAGCTCGAGCTGGGCGCGCTCGCGCGCGCGGCCGACACCTGGGAGGGCCCGCTCGACAACCCGGACGCCGCCGGTGAGATCCTCGAGAAGATCCTGCGGCGCGAGCCGGGCTCGGTCGCGGCGCTTACGCGCCTCGCGCGCATCTACGAGCGCAGCGCCGACTGGGATCGCGCGACCAAGGTCCTCGGCCAGGCGCTCGCGCTCGGGCCCAAGGGCAAGGACGCCGCCGATCTGTTCTTCCGGCTCGGCGAGGTCGCGCACCGCGCCTCGGGCGATCTCGACACCGCGCAGGCGCACTGGCGCCAGGCGCTCACGCACGACGGCGCCCATGCGCCGTCGATCGCGGCGCTCGAGAAGGTCGCGCGCGATCGCGGCGATCACGCCGGGCTCGCCGATCTGCTGGCGCGCCGGGTGGCGAACGCCGCGCCCGCCGATCGCCAGGCGCTCGAGCTCGAGCTGGCGGAGCTGTACCGCAAGCTCGGCCGCGCCGAGGCCGCGATCCCGCTGCTCGAGCGCGCCGCCGCGGCGACCCCGACCGACGTGCGCGTGATCGGCCCGCTCGCCGATCTGTACTTCGCCGCCGGGCGACTCGAAGCCGCGGCGCCGCTCTACGATCGCCTGGCCGAGGACGCGAAGGCCGCGCGGCGCATGAAGGACGTCGCGAAGTTCCGGCAGCGCCAGGGCGGGATCCTCGAGGCGCGCGGCGATGCCGCCGGCGCGCTCGCCGCCTACGAGGAGGCGTTCCGGGTCAACGCGACCGATCTGCCGACGATGGCCGGCCTCGGCCGCATCTACATGGCGCAGAAGGACTGGGAGAAGGCGCGGCGCGTGTACCGCTCGCTCGTGCTCCAGACCATCGACGCCGACGTCGGCGTGACCAAGGCCGACGTCTACTGGGCGCTCGGCGTGATCCACGTCGAGCTGAACGAGGCGCCCAAGGCCAAGGGCATGTTCCAGCGCGGCCTCGAGCTCGAGCCGCACAACGAGAAGCTCAAGGCCGCGCTCGCGGCGCTGGGCTGACGCCCCAGCGCCGGGCGCCTCGCCCGCGAGCTACTTCGGCCGGGTCGCGACCAGCGCGAACATCAGCGGGATGCGCGGCTGCTCGGGCGGTTGCTCCCAGCGGCCCGGCGCGGTCTCGACCAGGAACGGGAACGCCTTCCAGACGATGTGCGCGTACTCGCGCAGCGCGGTCAGCCGCAGGTTCGCGCCGAGTACGGCCGTCACGATCTCGGCCAGGTCGTGGATCCACGAGTACGCCGGCGCGGTGACCACCGCGGTCGGATCGGCGTAGTTGCCGACGGTGGGCAGGATCTCGATCGGCTGGGGCCCGTGGAAGTAGGTCGTCGCGACCCGGAGCTCGGTCGGGTGATCGCTGTCGAACATCCACATCGTCGGGTGGCCCTCGACCAGCACCAGCCGGCCGCCGGGCTTGAGGTAGCGCGCGACCAGCTCGGCCCACCGGCCGAGGTCAGGCAGCCACTCGATCGCGCCGTACGACGAGAACACCACGTCGAAGCGCTCGCCCAGCACCTCGGGCAGCGCGTAGACATCCGACTCGATGAAGCGCGCGGTGATGCCGGTCTCGGCCGACAGCGCGCGGGCGTGGGCGATCGCGCGCGGTGACAGATCGACGCCCGTGACGTGCGCGGCGAGCTGCGCGAGGCGCAGCGTGTCGAGGCCGAAGTGACACTGCAGGTGCAGCACCGACGCGCCGGTGAGATCGCCGAGCGCCTCGCGGACCTCGGGGTCGAGGCCGCGGCCGGTCGCCTTCCACCCGGCCACGTCGTAGAACGCCGAGCGCACGTTGATCTCGGTCCACTCGTCCCAGAGCTCGCGGTTCTTGCGCACGTGCGGGTTCATGGCGCCATGATACGAGACCGGCGCGCGCGCACCTCGCGATCAGAACCGGTGAACGATGTCAGCGGACGCAGGCGGTGCGGGCGCGCTGCGCGGCGAGCGCCACCGAGCGCTCGCTGCTCGACGCGAGCTCGTCGTAGATCCGCCGGGTCGCGGGCGCGCAGTCGCCGAGCTCGCCCAGCGCGGCGACCGCGGCCGCCTGCAGCGAGGGGAAGGCGGCGTCGGCGGCGGCGTCGGCGAGCGCCGGGGCGGCGGCGCGATCGCCGAGGTGCCCGAGCACGACCGCGGCGTGGGTCGCGAGCGCCAGCGCGAGCTCGTCGGAGAACGCGCCCTCGCGCCAGCGCCCGAAGCGCGTGATGAGCGCGGCGGCCAGCGCGCGGTCGCCGAGCGCGCCGACCAGCGACACCGCGCGCAGCCGCAGCTCGCCCGGCGCCTGGCCGTCATCGGCGATCTTCCACAGCGTGGCGACCGCGCTCGGCGCGCGGCACGCGACCAGCGCGGCCAGCGCATCGCCGCGCACGCCGGTGTC
>JAIOQA010000231.1 GCA_021413675.1 Deltaproteobacteria bacterium
CGCTCTGGCTCGCCGAGGGCCACGGATGCGTGCCGTTCGTCGACGAGCTGATGCGCCATCCGCACTGGCAGCTGCAGATCGGCGAGGCCGAGTGGTCGTGCACGTGGCGCGGCTTCGCGAACGTGTTCACGCTCTCGGAGCAAGACTTGGTGTGGGACGCACCGGGCTTGGCACCGCGCCACCTGGTGCTGACCGATGGCGAGCGCGCCGCGCTGCGATCGTGGTGGCGACTCGACTGCGGCGATCCGGAGACGGTCGGCGGCGAGCAGTTCGGCTTGCTCCTCGCTTCGATGAACGGTCTCCACAGCGGGAACACCACGTTCACCGATCCCATGGACGGCGCGCCGATCGTCCGGGGCTCGCCGATGGGCACGGTGCTCGAGAGCGTCTTCCTCTCGGCGCGCGCGCGCTACGTCGCGGCGCGCCGCGCACAGCTCGGCGACATCCGCGCCGAGATCGAGGTCAAGGACTGGCGCGCGCCCTGGCCGCGACCGCGCGATCGCTATCACGCCACCTTGATCGGCCGCCACCTGGTGGTCCGACGCGGAGCTCGTGTGCGCGCGCGGGTCGACCTCGCCGACGCGCAGCTGGTCGACCTCGCCGAGTGGGCGCTCGCGCAGCGCGACGCGCCTGCCGCCGCCAGCGAGCGGACGCGCGGCCACGTCGACGTCGCCGGTCGCCGGACATCGTTCGGCGACTTCGACGGAACCTGGCACCCGCTCCGCGTGCTGGAACGGGAGGGCTTCGCCGTGTTGGCGGCCGACATGCAGTAGCGACCGCGCTCGGTGCGCGGGCGGTTCGCCCTCGACCGCTTTCGCGTTTCATCAAGCCCCCTCGTCGAGGCCAGGCTACCCGCGGGCTACCCGCGACACGCGAGGTGCGCCTATCTAACGACACCCGCTGCACGCGACGCTGGATCCTTGTTCCATCGCGCTGCGCGTCGTGTCTTGATCGGTTGCGTATTCCTCGTCGCGTGCGGCGATCAGTACGCGGGAAACTCTCCACCCGAGGTCAGCAGCGTGCGGCTGTCCACCGCCGAGGACACGAGCGTCTCGGTGACCCTGACGGCGCACGACGCCGAGGGCGCGCCGCTGGCCTTCGTGGTGGGCTCGCCCGGCCACGGCACCATCGCCGGGTCGGCGCCGATCGTGACCTACACGCCTGCGCCGGACTACCACGGCCCCGACGCGTTCACGGTCCAGGTGTTCGACGGCTTGCTGACCGCCGACGCCCTCGTGCGCATCGAGGTCACCTCGGTCAACGACGCGCCCATGGCGGTCGATGACGCGCGCGCCGCGACCGAGGATCTTGCCCAGGATCTCGACACGGTGACGCTGGTCGCGAACGACCTCGATGTCGACGGCGACGCGCTCACGGTCACGGCGGTGGACGACGCGCAGCACTGCACGGCGACGCTGGTCGGCGGCTCGATCCACGTCGTACCCGAGGCCAACTTCATCGGCGACGCCAGCTTCGCGTACGTCGTGTCCGACGGTACGGCTGACGGTCACGGCCGGGTCGTGCTCGCGGTCGGCGCCGTCAACGATCCGCCGGTCGCGGTCGACGATGTCGCCACCACCGACGAGGACACGGCCCTCGACCTGGCCGCGGCGGCGCTGACCGCCAACGACACCGATCCCGACAGCCAGGCGCTCCAGGTCACCGCGGTCGCGGCGGGCGCCGGTGGGACCGTCAGCCTGAGCGCCGGCGTCATCACGTTCACGCCCGACGCCAACGTCAACGGCCCCGCCACCTTCACGTACACGATCAGCGACGGCGTCGCCACCGACACCGGCGTGGTCACGGTGACGGTGGTGCCGGTCAACGATGCCCCCGTCGCGATCGACGACGTCGCGAGCGCGAACGAGGACACCGCGCTCGTGATCGACGCGAGCGCGCTCACCGCCAACGACACCGACGTCGACCAGCAGCCCCTGACGATCACCGCGGTGAGTGACGCCGTCGGCGGCAGCGTCGCGCTGGTGGGGACCGCGATCACGTTCACGCCGACCGCCGATCAATCCGGCACGGCCGCCTTCCGCTACACGGTCAGCGACGGCGCCGCGAGCGCCACGGGCGTCGTCACCGTGACGATCGCCGCGGTCAACGATGCGCCGGTGGCGGTCGACGACGTGGCGACCACCGCCGAGGACGTGGCGCTGGATCTGGCGGCGAGCGCGCTCACCGCCAACGACACCGATCCCGATGGCCCGAGCGCGACGGTCACCCAGGTCGGCAACGCGACCGGCGGAACCGTGACGCTGGGCGGCGGCACCGTGCACTTCACCCCGACCCGCGACTTCGCGGGCACCGCCAGCTTCGAGTACACCGTCAGCGACGGCCTCGCGTCGGACGTCGGCACCGTCGTCGTGACGGTCACGCCGATCAACGACGCGCCGGTCGCCGTCGACGACACCGCCGCGACCGACGAGGACGTCGAGCTCGTCGTGCCGGTCGCGACGCTGCTGGCCAACGACACCGACGTCGACGGCACGCCGATCGTCGTCGCGGTCGGCGGCGCCAGCGCTGGCACCGTGACGCTCGCCGCCGGCCTGGTCACCTATCACCCGGTGGCCGACGCGCACGGCACCGCCACGTTCGACTACACGATCAGCGATGGCCTCGCCACCGCGGTCGCGACCGTGACCGTGACGATCGCCTCGGTCAACGACACGCCGACGGCGGTCGATGACGCCGCGACCATGGTCCTCGGCACCGAGCTGATCGTGCCGGCGGCGACGCTGCTCGCGAACGACACCGATGTCGACGGCGACGTCCTCACCATCGCCGCGGTCGGCGGCGCGACCACCGGCACGGTCGCGGTGAGCGGCGGCGTGGTCACGTTCGCGCCCGCCCCGGGCGTCAGCGGACCGGCCAGCTTCACGTACGACGCGCAGGACCCGAGCGGCGCGAGCGCCACTGCGACGGTGCACGTCACGATCAAGGGCATCTGCGGTGACGGCCTGGTCTCGGTCGGCGAGGGTTGCGACGACGGCAACACCACCGACGGCGACGGCTGCACCGCCGCCTGCGTCGTCGAGCGCTGCGGCGACGCGATCACCAACGACGCCCACGTGCGCCCGCCGACGGCGATCGCGTTCACCTGGCTCGCGACCTCGTGCGGCGGCCCGGCCACGATGACCTTCACGATCGCCGGCCAGCCCGCGCTGGTCACCGAGGGTGACTCCGGCACCTGCACCTGCACGCCTGGCGTCCGCACCGCGACGGTGACCGATCCGGCGGTGCTCGCGTTGCTGGCGGATGGCTCGAACCAGGTCGGCGTGGCCTTCCCGGGCGCGGGCAACTCCCTGCTGGCGTGGGCTGTCGCCACGGTCACCGCGGGTGGCACGACGCAGGACCTCGTGATCTTCGACCAGGCGGCAGGCGGCGACGCCGAGGCGCGCCGCGACGACCTGTGCGCCGCGGGCTACCTCGACGGGGTCGACGTGACGACGGCGGGGATCGTGACGCTGATCGCCGGCGAGCAGTGCGATGACGGCGACGACACCGATCCGCTCGATGGCTGCGACGCGTGCGTCCTGGCGCGCTGCGGCGACGCGATCGTGCAGCACACCGAGGTCTGTGACGATGGCAACGCGGTCGGTGGCGACGGCTGCCGCGCCGACTGCCACGGCGTCGAGGCGTGCGGCGACGGCCTCGTCGACGCCGCCGCTGGCGAGCAGTGCGACGACGCCAACGACGCCGATCCGCTCGACGGCTGCAACGCCTGCCTCCTCCCGCAGTGCGGCGATGGCGCCCGGCAGGCGACCGAGGCCTGCGACGACGGCAACACCGCCTACGGCGACGGTTGCCGCGGCGACTGCGCGGGCCTCGAGGTCTGCGGCGACGGCCAGGTCGACTTCGGCGCGGGCGAGCAGTGCGACGACGGTGACGACACCAACCCGGCCGATGGCTGCGACGCGTGCCAGCTCGGCGTGATCGCCGACGTGGCGCCGCAGGTCGTCAGCGGCGCGCTGAGTTGCGACACCACCGCGTCGAACACCGGCCGGAAGATCGCGAGCGATGGCCTCGCCGAGTTCTACGTGGTCATGCGCTGCGGCGGCGCGGCGTGGGTCAACGCGTCGACCGATCGCGGCCAGACCTGGGGCGCGCCGGTGGCCACCGGGCTGACCGGCGTGAGCGAGGTCGCGATCGAGGGTGGCGGGCCGGTCGGCGTGGTCTACGTGGCCGCGGTCGCGGGCGGGCGCCTGATGTTCACGCGCTCGGTCGACGCCGGCGCGACCTGGGACACGGCGCAGGATCTGGGCGCCGCGTCCGACGCCGAGGTCAGCATCGATGCGCTGGGCGACTCGATCTACGTCGCGATCAGCGCCGGCGGCGGCGTGATCGTGTATCGCAACCCGGATCTGGGCGCGCCGGCGGGCTGGGCCTCGGTCGCGGTGACGCAGAGCAACGTCTTCCACGACGTGCTCGTCGACAAGATCAGCGGCGCCGTGGTCGCCGCCAGCGATGATCCGTCCTTCCACATCCGCATCAGCACCGACGGCGGCGCGACCTGCGCCGCCGAGGCGGCGCCGCCCGGCCTCGCGTACTACTCCGACTGGACGGCGTCGAACGGCGTCCTCTATGCCGTCGGCACGTCCGGCGGCAGCAACCTGGCGACGGTGATCCCGCTCTCGGCGCCGGCGACCTCGACAACGGTCTCCGGCCTCCCGGTGGTCAATGCGTCGCAGACGCGTGCGATCGACGCCGATCCGCTCGGCAACGCCTACGTGGTCAGCCAGCTCGACAGCGGCGTCGTCCAGCTCGATCGCATCAAGGTCGGGGCGAGCGCGGTCGATGCGGCGGACGTGCGGACGTTCGGCAGCGGCGCGTACCCTGGCGTCGCCGCGCTGCCCAGCAGCACCGGCGCGGTGCTGGTCTTCGGCAGTGGCGGGCAGGTCTGGGCCGCCGTCGAGGGCTACTGACCCGGGGCCGCGCGCGCGATCACGCGCCGGTGTCGAGCCGCGATCGATCGCGCGTGTAGTGATACGCGATCTGATCGTCGCCGTAGCGGTGGGCCCGGCCGACCGGGCACGCGTCGCGCATCGCGAGCCAGGCCTGCCAGCCATCCTCGTCGGGTGCGAACCGCGCGGCGCGCGCATCGAGCGCCGCGCGCAGCGGCGCGCACCGGTGGGTGCAGTCGCAGGGCAGGGCGATCGGCGCGACGTCGTCGGGGCCGTCGGCGTCGACGGCGATCACGGCGCGCAGCGCGATCCAGGGGCCATAGACCGGGTGTACGCACAGCCCGGTCGGCGACAGCGCGGCCAGGCCCGCGCGCACCGCGAGCGCCTGGATCGGCACGTAGCCGTGTGTGGTCGGCGCGTGCGCGACGTAGATCGCGGTGCGCGCCGCGAGCGCCGCGGTCGCGGCCGCGAGGCTGCGCTCGGTGTAGCGATCGAGCGGATCGGCGTCGGCACGCAGCGCGGGCTCGGCGCGCAGCGCGCCCTGGAACCGCGGCCACAGCGCGCGGGTGTTGCCGATCACCAGGCCGAGCGCGCGCGGTCGATCGAAGCGCGCGAGCAGCGGGTCCGCGGCGGTGATCGCGAACGGCGCGATCAGATCGAAGCCGGCCTCGGTGCAGCGCTGCGTGAGCTCGGAGATCACCACGCCGGGACTATGCCACCGCGGCTCACAGGCCGGCGGCGCGGCGCGCCTCGTCGAGGAACGCGATCATCGCCGGGTTGAACACCGCGGCGGCGCCGGGCTGGCGCGGATCCGGGATGAAGACGTCGCCGCATTCGACGAGGAACGTGAAGGTCGCCGGGCCGCGCCGGAGCTGGATCCCGAGCAGGAACCCCTCGCAGGCGTGGATCGCATCCTGGTACGAGTCGTCGCTCGCGAGCCGCGCGATCAGCGCACGCGCGATCGCCGGCGGCACCGGGACGGTGTGGCGCGGGGCGTAGCCCGCGTACGGGCCATCGTCGTGCGCGAGCGGATCGAGATCCGCGAACGTGATCTCCCACGCGCCGGGATCCGCGTCGTGAGCGCGCACGAACTCCGCGAGCTCGTGCGGGGGCCCGCGGTGCTTGTCCGCGCGCGGCCCCGGCGACGGCGGCGGGATCGCGGTCGGCTCCTCGTGGCGCGGCGCGGGCAGCTTGTGCAGCGGCGGCTCGTCGCGGCAGGCGCCGATCAGGACCGCGATCACGAGCAGGCGCTTCACGCCGACACCGTAGCTCACCGCGCGGCGCCCGGCGCGCGCAGCGCGACCGCGACGACCAGCGCGAGCCCGGCCACCAGCCCGAGCGACGCGACCGCGCCGATCGCGCGCGCGAGCTGCGCCAGCGCGAGCGGCGTCGCGAAGCCGACGTAGGTCAGCACGAGGTACACGCCGGCGAGCCCGCCGCGCGCGTGCGCTGGCGCGATCGCCTCGACGGTGCGCAGCCCCGAGGTCATGCACGTGCCGTACGCGATCCCGAGCACCGGCGCGCACGCCAGCACCAGCGCCGGCTGCTGGGCGATCACCGCGAGCGCGCCGATGCCGATGCCGAGCGCGCCGATCGCGAGGCCGATCCGCGCGGTCGCGACCGGCGAGCCGCGGCGCGTGTACGGCTGGATCAGCACGCCGCTGGCCAGCACGCACGCGGCCACGATCCCGGCGAACGCGATCGGCGCGTGCGCGAACGCGCCGGCCAGCATGCTGGGCAGCGCCGCGAACGCGATCGTCGGGAACGCGAACACGAACGGCGCCATCGGCGCGGCCTCGCGCGCGAACCGACGCCAGCCGCCGGTGCCGAGGTCGAGGCGGAGGAGCGGGCGCGTGCTGCGCGCGCTCACGTTCGGCGTCGGCCACACCAGCGCGATCGCGGTCGCGAGCACGACGAGGTGCACGGCGTAGGGCGTGACCGTCGGCGCGGGCGCGAGCTCGGCGCAGAGGCCGCTGACCAGCGGCCCGGTGCCGAAGCCCGCCGACATCGCGATCGTCGCGCGCCGCGGCCCGGCGCCGGGCGCCGACAGCTCGAGCACCCACGCCGACACCGGGCTCATCACCGCGCCGGCGGCGAGGCCATAGAGGAAGCGCCCGAGCGCGAGCCCGACGAAGCTGCCGCCCGACGCGCCGAGCACCGCGCTCGCGAGGAATGCGCCGGTCGCCGCCGGCAGCGCGATCGCGCGCCGGCCGACCCGATCGGACAGCGGCCCGGCGAGGAGCAGCCCGGGCACCAGGCCGAGCGCGTAGGTCCCGAGCAGGATCGCGACCGCCGAGGCATCGAGCCCGAGATCGCGGCGGTACACGAACAGGAGCGGCACGAAGTGGTTCGCGCCCCATCCGACCGCGAACAGCAGCAGCCCGGCGCGCCACCAGGGACGGTCGGGAGAGCGAGTGGGCACGGCCGCAGCATGGCAGCGCCGCGCGGTTTGCAAAGCTCGCCGGCCCGCGATCGATCGGGCATGCTGCGCGCGTGTCCACGCCCCTGCACCGCGAGCTCGTCACCGCGCCCGGCGCCACGCCCGCGCGCTGGCTGCTCCTGACCCACGGCATGTACGGCAGCGGCAGCAACTGGCGCAGCATCGCGCGCAAGATCGTCGAGCGGCGCGGCGACTGGGGCGTCGCGCTGGTCGATCTGCGCGGCCACGGGCGCTCGCCGCACGGCGAGCCGCCGCAGACCCTCGACGCATGCGCCGCGGATCTCGCGGGCACGATCGCCGCGCTCGCCGCCGAGGAACGCGCGGTCGCGGCGGTCGCCGGCCACAGCTTCGGCGGCAAGGTCGCGCTGACCCTGCGCGCGAACGCGCCCGCGTCGTCGGCCGAGACCTGGTTGCTCGACTCGTCGCCGAGCGCGCAGCCCGGCGCGTGGGATCGCCCCGGCAACGACATCCGCGAGGTCTGGGAGATGATGCGCGGCCTGCCGGCCCGCTGGGCGCGGCGCGACGAGTTCATCGCCGCGGTGGTCGCGCGCGGTCACCGGCCCGAGTTCGCGGGCTGGCTGGGCATGAGCCTCGCCCCCGACGGCGATGGCGTGCGCCTGATCTTCGATCTCGACCAGATCTGCGCGCTGATCGGCGACTACTACGCGCGCGATCTGTGGGCCACGCTGGACGATCGATCGCGCGGCTCGGTGCGCGTCGTGATCGCCGAGCGCTCGACGACGGTGTCGCACAACGATCGTTCGCGGCTCGAGGCCCTCGAGACCGCGACCGGGCGCGTGCACCCGCACGTGATCGCGGGCGCGGGCCACTGGCTGCACATCGATGCGCCGGCCGCGGTGGTCGAGCTGTTCGCGACGCACCTGCCGTAGGACGCCCCAGCGCTGGTCCTCGCGCACCACAGCGACGCGCTGCCAACCGCGCGAGCTTGTTCGCGCGGCGATCGGCGCGGTCGTTGCACTACCCGTGTGGTGCCTCCCCATCGGGAGGTCAGGCCCCACCGTGAACCGCACAACCTGCCTCGGAATCGCCGGCCTCGCGCTGGCCGGCTGCATGGTCGGGGATCCCAACCCGGTCGAGGTCGGCCCCTCGTCGATCGAGGCGCCGGTCATCCCCGCCGATGTCTTCGCGCCGCTCAACGAGCCCGGCGCGGCGCACCTCGAGCTCTGCGACAACGACGGCACCCACCCGCTGTTCCCCGACGACGCCGACGTGATCACCAGGCAGTTCTGTCAGGACCTGGTGCCGGGCGGCGCGATCCCGCAGGTCCACGGCCTCGCCGATCTGCAGGCGCTGCTCGGGCTGTCGTTCGTCGATCCCAGCGGCGGCAACGGCGTCGGCGGCAACCCTGGCTTCGCGATCCTCGGCCACTCCTCGGCGCTGACCGCGCGCAAGGTCACCACGATCACGCCGACCGCGTTCGTGTTCACGCCGCCCGCCGCCGATGGCAAGAAGCAGCCGGGCTACGTGTTCATGGCCTTCGATCCGGGCGAGCAGTTCGTCGAGGTCGCGTCCCACGATCCGGTCGCCGACGAGGTCAACCTGTACGTCGTGCTGTTCGATCAGGCGTGCACCACCGCGCCCGGCGGCTGCACGCCCACCGATCTGCTGACGCCCGCGCTGACCCGCGACTGGACCAACGTGCGGGTCTACGAATCGGAGACCGCGCTGAACAACACCCTGGCCGATTGCCGGCAGTGCCACGCGACTCACGATGATCAGCCGCAGATCCTGCGGATGCAGGAGAACACGCCGCCGTTCACCCACTGGTTCAGCCCCGACACCGAGGGCGGCCGCGCGCTGCTCGCCGACTTCCACGCCGCGCATGGCACCGCCGAGGACTACGGCCCGATCCCGGCGGCGCTCGTCGACAAGTCGGATCCGGCGCTGATGGCCACGATGATCGCGCAGGCGGGCTTCGCGACCCAGCCCAACGCCTTCGACTCGGCGGCGATCGAGGCCGAGGTCAAGGCATCGGCCTCGGCGCAGCCGGTCAACAACGTGCCGCGCGGCGACAGCCCGACCTGGCGCGCCGCCTACGATGCTGCGATGGCCGGGCAGTTCATCGCCGCGCCGTATCACGACGTGAAGATCACCGACCCACGCAAGCTCGCCACGATGTCCGCGGCGTACCGCGACTGGATGTCCGGGGCTCGGACATCGTTGCCCGACATCCGCGACGTCTTCCTCGACAGCGGCCTGGTCGACATGGGCTTCGCGCCGTCGCCGGGCGCCGATGGCAAGCGGCTCCTGGTCGAGATGTGCCAGCAGTGCCACAACGCCAACCTCGATCCCACGATCACCCGCGACAAGTTCCTGGTCGACAGGCTCGATCAGATGAGCCGCGAGGAGAAGGATCTCGCGATCGAGCGGCTCGCGCCGGCGCTGACCACGCGGTTGCGGATGCCGCCGACGCTCTTCAAGAGCGTCACGCCCGAGGAGCGCCAGAAGATGATCGACACGCTCCGGCAGTGAGTCCGGGCGGCTGTCGAACCGCCTAGCGTGGGTGCAGGATCCGGAACGACCGGATCACGCGCTCGCACGTGACGTCGTCGCCGGTGGCGAGCACGGCGAAGGCCATGGCGCCCTCGCCGCGGAGCAAGGTCCACGTGGGCTGTCCCTTGAGGTCGAGGATCTCCGCCGGGTCACCATCGGGCATCGGCACCTTGCGTACGGGCGTGGCGCCCTGCGCCCCGAGGGCAGCGCGCATGCCCGACCGCCAGTCGACGCCCGGGCCCACCGGCGTCCAGATCACGACATACTCGCCGCGCCGGCCGAGGTGCGCGCGCAGCATTCCCGAACCGGGGGTCGTCATGGCGGTCTCCGCGGGCGCCGCGGGCAGCTCGATGGAGCACTGGTGCTGCTGGTCCTCGTAGCGCTGCCAGTTCGCCGGTTCCCCCGCGACGAACGCGATCGCCGCGACGACCGCGACGGCGAGGCCCGCGGCCCAGCCCACGAACAGCGCGAGCGATGCGGCGAGCCCGGTCGGGCGCCGCGTGGCGGTGTCGAGGAGCTGCTCCATCGTCGCCGCCTGCGGCCGCGGCTTGCCGCGCCACTGCACCGGCATGAGCGCCCACACCGCGGCGAACACGGTCCGGCGCTGGGCGTCGTCGAGCGCGATCGGATCGGCCGGGAGCTCCTGCGCGCGGAGCGCGGCGCCGGCCGCGAGCACGCGCTTGCGGATCGGGAGCACCGCCACCATGAAGCCGCCGACCATCGCGAGCACCCACAGCCTGAAGTAGAGGCCGCCGCCGAGCAACGCGAGCGACGCGATCGTCTGGAACGCGACCTCGAGGTGACGGTGGCGCGAGAACAGGAGCAGCTGGAACAGCTGGCCACCATCGAGCGGGGTGAGCGGGAGCAGGTTGAAGCCGTTGATCGCGACGAGCTGGAGCGCGACCGTGCGCATGAGGTCGCTCGCGCCACCGACGAGCAGCACCGTGCCGACGACCAGGCCGGGCAACGGCCCCATCAGCAGCACCACGCCCTCCTTCCAGCGCGCGACGCCGCGCTTCCGCCCCGCGGCGGCCGCGCCGAACAGCGGGATGAAGAAGATCCGGACGTCGGCGTAGCCGAACACGATCATGCCGAGCGCGTGGCCGAGCTCGTGGATGAACAGCACACCGACGAGGAGCGCGAGCTCGGTGATCGACGAGCCACCGCGCGCGACCGAGGCCAGCACGAACACGGCGAGCGTGGTCAGCAGCAGCCGGGACTTCTCCTGGACGCGCGGCGGGTGCTGGAACAGCTCGCTGGCCGCGAGGTAGTCGCGCTCCTGGAGATCGTCGGCGAACTGCGAGGAGTCCTCGACCGTCGGGGGCGGTGCCTCGTCCATGGTTCGCACCGTATCACTGCGCATCGGACCCACGAGGCGGGGCGGCGGTGGCCGAACGGGTCATTCACGGAAACCACCGGCAGATCGCGCGCGCGGCGCGATGGGTCGTCACGGCTCGGGAGGCGGATGGTCGAGCGCGTGGCCGGCCTCCATCTCGTAGCGCCGGGCCTCGTCCTCGTCGGGCGCGAGCCCGAGCTCGCCGGAGCGGTAGGCCATCGCGAGGGTCTGCAGCGCGGCCGGCAGCTCGGCCTCGGCGGCCTGCGCGTAGTAGGCGAGGGCGCGCGCGTCGTCGCGGGGCACGCCGGCGCCGCTGCGGTACGCGTTGCCCAGCAGGAACATCGCGTGCGGCTCGCCGCGCTCGGCGGCGATCGTGAGCCAGCGGATGCGCTCGGCCGGATCGCGCTCGGCGAGCACGCCGAGGTAGTAGGCCGCCGCGCCGCTGCCGTCCTGCGCGGCGCGCGCGAAGTACGCCCGGGCGCGCGGGAGGTCTCGCGGCTGACCGTGCAGCGCGGCGCGCCCGAGCGCGAGCGTCGCCGCGGTGTCGTCGGGCACGACGGTGCTGACCGTGCGTTCGCCACACGCCGACAGCGCGATCACGAGCGCGAACCCGGCGTACTTCACGGGGCGAGGTCGATCGCGTACAGCGCCAGGCCCTTGCCCGAGCCGTCATCGGCCGCGAGCTGCGAGATGCCCGCGATGCTCGACGCCTGGGCCGCGGCAAGCGCCGCCGGCGCTGACGAGAACACCACGTTGCCCGCGGTCTCGACGCGCGTGAAGTGCCAGCTGCGGGCAGCGCCGTTGGCCGCGCGGGTCAGGCTCGGGTGCGCCTTGATGTACGCGATCAGCACATCGCGGTTGGTGTCGGGCGCGGCGTAGATCGTCTTGGAACCGTCGAGGCCCGGGAACCCGCCGCCGCCGCTCGCGCGGTAGTTGTTGGTCGCGACGATGAACTCCTGCGTCGGGCTGATCGGCTGGCCCTTCCACGTCAGGTTCTTGATGCGGCCGCTCGCCGGCTGGCCCATCGGCGGCAACGGCTGGGTGATGTCGATCTCGTAGCTGAGGTCCGGATCGGTGACGACGTCGAAGTTGTAGCCGGGGAAGCCGGGGTTGATGAGCGGCTGATCGGTCGTCTTCGTCGGATCGATCTGTGCGAACCGCAGCGCCGCGGTCTCGAGCCAGGCCTTCAGGTCAGCGCCGGTCACCTTCACCGCGTAGACCGTGTTCGCGTAGAGGTAGAGATCGGCGGCGTTGTTGATCGCGACCCCGCCGGCGGCGACCGAGGTGTAGTCGTTGCCGCCCTGAAAGCCGCTCTTGAACGGCGCGCTGACCGAGAGCACCGGCAGCGCCGCGTACTGCGGCAGGTTCTGCTGCACGTAGGCCGCGACGTAGGCCGCCTGCGCCTGGTTGACGATCTGGATCGCGCCGACCTCACCGACGTCGGCGAGGTACGTCGTCATCGCGAAGTCGGTCGTGCCGATCGGCGTCTTGACGTAGGTGATCGTGCCCTGGTGCTCGGTCTCGACCAGCGGCGCGACCGACGGGTCGGCGTCGACGTAGACCTTGGCCTTGTCGGCCAGGCCGGTGCACGCGGTCGCGAACGGGCAGGTCGCGCCGGTCGCCCACGTGCCGGTCGTGCAGGCCAGCGGCTGGCCGGTCTTGCACGTCGTCGCGATCGGCCGCGCCTCGACGATCGTGGCCGCCGGATCGTGCGTCCACGCGGTGCCGTCCCACGTGAGGTGCATCGCCATCACGCCGAGGTGCTGGCCCCAGAAGTTCGCCATCACCGCCGGCACGCCCGCGACCGAGCCGAGGGCCTTGTCGACCATCGGCAGGTTGAACTGCGGCGCGGTCGAAGCCGCGTTCGGGAACACCTGGTGCGAGTGCCCGAGCAGCACCGCGTCGATGCCCGGCACCTGCGCGAGGTACCAGCCCTGGTTCTCGAGCTCCGGCGCATACGGCTTGTTGTCGAGGCCGCCGTGGATGATCGCGATCACCAGATCGGCGCCGCGCGCGCGCAGATCGGCGACCAGGGCCGGCGCGGTCTCCTGCACGCCCTTGGTGTAGACCACGCCGTCGAGCCAGCGCTTGTCCCACGTCACGATCGCGGGCGGCGCGAACGCGAGGAAGCCGACCTTCAGGGTCGCGTCGCGCTGCTGGCCATCGGGCGTGGTCACGCGCACGGTCCTGGTGACGATCGCGTCGGGCGCGAAGATCGGCTGATCGGTCTTCTTGCTGAAGACGTTCGACAGCACCTGCGGGAAGGTCGGGCCCTTGCAGGCGACGGCGCCGCTGGTGTTCACGCCGGTCACGTCGAACGCGGTGTGCGTCACCTGCGCGAGGTAGCCGAGCCCGTAGTTGAACTCGTGGTTGCCGATGCCCGCGACGTCGTAGCCGAGCGCGTTCATCACCTTGTAGATCGCGAGCGGCTGATCGCAGCCGACCGGTGCGATGAGCGCCTGGTAGTCGGCGAGGACCGTGCCCTGGATCGTGTCGCCGTTGTCGACCAGCACCGAGTTCGGCAGCTCGGCTCGCGCCTGCGCGATCAACGTGGCCGTGCGCTCGAGGCCGATCGACTTGTCCTCGGCGAGCTTGAAGTAGTCGTAGGCGCGAACGTTGGTGTGGAGATCGGTGGTCTCGAGTACGCCGAACGTGAGCGTCGATCCCGCGGGCAAGGGCGGCGCTGCGTCAGGCTGGCTCGGTGCGTCGGGCGGGCGCGGTCCATCGGGCGTCGCGGGCTCGATGGCGCGGGTGTTGTCGCCGCAGGCCGCGAGGGCCAGCGCAGCGACGACGATCGATCGTCGGAGGAACATCGCGCCTCTCGTAGCAGTGGCGCGACGGTGTGCGCGCCGCGCGCGCGTGAACTCGCGGTGTCGATGGCGTCGCCGTGGCGCCGCGCGCGCATGCACAACCCGAGTGCGCGTTGTTCACGCATCCATGCGATGCCCGTCACGGATCGAGCCGAGGGTCGTGCGCATGCTTCACCCCCGCTCGCTCTCGATCGTGATCCTCCTCGCGCTGCAGGCGTCCGGCTGTGGCTTCTCCGATCCCCTCGAGGATGCCGAGACCGGCACCACCAGCGAGGCCGTGCTCAGCAGCGCGTGCTCCGACAGCTTCGGCCACGCCCTCACGCGCGCCCACGGCCGCCTCGACGGTCGCGTCTATGCCGTCGTCCCGCACAGCAGCAAGCGCTGCAACGGTGACACCGGCCACGTCCACCTGCAGGTGCTCGCCAACGGCGGCATCTATGATGTGGCGATCAACACCGGCAGCGACAGCAACGAGGTCGACTTCACCGCGCCGCTCCTCGGCACCAGCTGGAGCGAGGGCTGGCACGCCGGTGCGCGCCTCGACTACGTCGACGATCTCGGCCTGCACGATGGCGACTTCGCACCGGTCAGCGAGGCCGCGCTGCGCGCCGATCTCGGTAGCGCCGACCGCGTCGCCGTCTTCATGACCGGCTACGGCACCGGCGGCGGCCACCTCGTCCATCGCCGCGGTAACGACGCCGATGGTGCGATCGTCCTCGATCCGACCAGCGCGAACCCGCGCTACTACGTGTTCGCGTTCGACAACCAGTCGTTCTGATCCGCCTTCGATCCGAGGGCTGCGCGCATCAGCCGCGTCGTGCTTCGAGCCGGCGAATGCTGTCGATGGTCTGCTGCATCCGCGCGCGACCGACCGGATTGGCGGCGTGCACGTGCAGCGCGGCGGGCCTGGGGAAGCGCTCGAGGGCGACTCGCTCTTCGAGCCACGCGATCACCACGTACCCGGTGTCGTCGCCACCGAGGCTCACCGCGCCGCGCAGCGATACCGCACGGTCTTGCGCGCGAGCAGCACCGGGCCGAGGCCCGAGAACAGCGATGTGCACGCGGCGTAGGTCGTGGCGTCGCCGGTGCTCGGGCGATCCGGCAGCGGGCAGACCGCGCTGCCGACGACGCCGGTGGCGATCGCAAGCGCGCCATCGATGAGGAGGTCGCCGATGCCCAGGCCCGACTCCGACGACGCGAGCCCGGCGGTGCCGCACTCGTCGCCAGCGGCGCGGCCGAGCCGCATGGCGCCCCAGCCGGTGAACCACTGGTGATCCTCGAGCTCGGGACCGGCGCCGAGCGCGCCGGTGCGGGTGCTCGTCACGAAGCACGCGGGCGCCGTGATCGCGATCGCGGCGGCGGCGATCCTCATCCAGCTAGATCGCATCGGTCGTCTCCTCGTTCTCGAACTCGGTGATCGTGGTGAGGGCCCGCATGGCTTCGGCGAGGCTGCGCCCGGAGAGCGTATTCGCGAGGCGAGCGACCCACGGCGAGCCGCGCCAGCGCGCGCCGTAGCGCACCGACAGCCACCACGCGATCGCGGGTACCGCGAGGCCGACCGCGAGGTTCGCCGCGAGCCACGCCGGGCCGGGCGTGTCCCAGGCGTCGACGTCGAAGAGCACCTTCAGCGCGACGATCGCGAGCGGCGGCCACGCGAGCGGCGCCAGCAGCAGCGTCCAGCGCACGGTGGTGACGCGCAGCCGCTGGAGATCCTCGAGCCGGTGCTGGGTCAGCGCGACCGGCTCGCCCGGATCGATCCGCGCGGCGATCAGCTGGCGCGCATCCGCGTGCACGAGCACGAGCGCGCCGAGCGCCAGCGCGATCGCGGGCAGCGCGAAGCGCAGCTCGGGGGACGCGCTCGCGAACGCGCCGAGCGCGACCAGCGCGATCGCGTTGGCGGCAAGCTCGATGACGACGAGCCGCTTCAGGCGCCCGAGCGCGGACCGCGCGCGCGCCAGGCTCGACTCGGTGAGCAGGCGGCGGTTCAGCCGCAGGCTCGCGTCCAGCTTGCGATCATGCGCGGCCCAGAGGGCCCGCAGCTCGTCGAGATCCGTCATCGCATCCTCCCGGGCGCGTCGGCGCGCATCGCCTGCTTCAGGCGGTTGAGCTTGGTGGCCACGTTGTGCTCGCTGATCCCGAGCACCAGGGCGATCTGCCGGTGGCTCTGGCCATCGAGGTAGAGCAGCAGCAGCGCCTTGTTGAGCGGCTCCTGTCGATCGATCAGCGCGAACATCGCGGCCAGCGCCGGAGCCATGTCCTCGCGCTCGTCGGCGATCTCGAGCAGGCGCTCGTCATCCGAGATCACGTAGCGGGCGCGGGTCCGCTCGCGCCGCTGGTACGAGATCGCGACGTTGAGCGCGACCCGGTACATCCAGGTCGAGAACACCGCGCGCTCGTCGAAGCTGGGGAACGCGCGCCACAGCTGCGCGGTGATCTCCTGGGCGAGGTCGTCGCGATCGGCGGGCTCGCGGCCGAACGTGCGGCAGACCTTGTAGAGGAGGCGCTTGTGCTCCTCCATCAGGGCCTGGAACCTGGCGTGTGGCGACACTGCTTGCACTGCCCTGTGATTCGCGCGAGCCCGGGGGATCTCACAGCGCGATGCGCGACATCGCATCGCGTGCTTTCGATCGCGAAATGATCGAGCGCTCGCGATGACTTGCGCGGAGAGATCCCGGGTCGTGCACGCGGCGTGAGATCGCCGATTGACGGCGCGACCACCGGCATGTGAACACTTGTTCAGTGTCGGATCGAAACGGGGCCCTGCTGTCGTTCCTGAACCGCGCGCGCGAAGGCGCGGCGGTCGGCGGTGCGCGCGCGGCCGCGGCGGCGGCGGTGATCTCGATGGACGCGATGCGCGTCGGCGCCGAGCCCGCGGTGATCGCGCCGGGCTGGAGCCGCGATCAGCTCGCGGGGCGGCTGGTCGAGCTGTCGGGCGTGGGCGCGACCGCGGCGCTGTCGATCGCGATCGGCCTGGTGCGCGGTGCGCAGGAGCAGGCCGAGCCGGTGGCGTGGATCGCGCTGCCGAGCGCGTGCTTCTTTCCGCCCGATGCGGCCGACAGCGGCATCGATCTCGACGCGCTGGTCGTGGTGCGCGTGGCCGATGCGGCGGTCGCGGCGCGCGCGGCCGAGCGGCTGCTGCGCTCGGGTGCGTTCGGGTTGATCGTGATCGATCTCGGTGCCGAGACGAACGTGGATGTCCCGGCGGCGCACCAGGGTCGGCTGGTCACGCTCGCGCAGCAGCACGATGCCGCGATCGTCTTCGTCACCGAGAAGACCGCCGAGGCCGCGTCGCTGGGCTCGCTGGTGTCCCTGCGCGGCGAGGCGCTGCGGGTGCGGCGCGCCGACGGCGGGTTCACGTGCCAGGTGCGAGCGATCAAGGACAAGCGCCGCGGCCCGGGCTGGGCGCACGAGGAGATCCTGCGTGCGCCGGCCGGACTCGAGTAGGTCATGATCGCGTGCGTCGATGTCCCGGCGCTGCCGCTGCAGCTGGTGTGGCGCGATCGCCCCGAGTGGCGCGCGCTGCCGGTGGTGATCCTCGACGAGGATCATCCGCAGGGCACGGTCCTGTGGGCGTGCGAGCGCGCGCGCGCGCAGCGGATCTTGCCGGGCATGCGCTACGCGCACGCGCTGTCCCTGGTCGGCGGCCTGCGCGCCGAGGTCATGGCCGCGCCGCGCATCACCGCGCTGGTCGACGAGCTGGCCGCGGCGCTGCGCATGTGCTCGCCGAGCGTCGAGGTCGCGCGCATCACCGATCGCGACGCAACCGAGGGCACGTTCTGGCTCGATGGCGCCGGGCTCGCGCGCACGTTCGTCGACGCGCCGCACGAGCCCGCGGGCACGCGCTGGGGCCAGGCGATCGCGGCGGCGGTCGCGCGGCTCGGTGTCGCGGCGGCGACGATCGTCGGCTGCACGCGGTTCGGCACCTACGCGCTGGCCCGCGCGGCGCGCGGTCGCGGCGTGATGGTGGTCAGCAACGATGTCGACGAGCGCGCGGCCGCGCGCCAGGTGCCGCTGGCGCGCCTCGATGTCGCGCCGAAGCTGCGCGATGCGCTGGCGCGGCTCGCGGTCACCACCGTCGGCGAGCTGGTGCGGCTGCCGGCGGGCGGCGTGCTCGAGCGGTTCGGCAGCGACGCGCACCGGCTGTACGAGCTGGCCGCGGGCGAGCGCTGGGATCCGCTGGTGCCCGAGCCGCCGCCGGATGCGCCCGACGAGCGCGTGCTGCTCGACGATCCCGAGCGCGATGTCGATCGCCTGCTGTTCTCGATCAAGGCCGCGGTCGATCGGCTGCTCGCGCGGCTGGCGGCCAGACACCGCGCGCTCACGGTGCTGCACCTCGAGCTGACCGTGCAGCACGGCGTGCACGCCAACGCGGTGCAGGCGGTGCGGGCCGCGCACGCGATCCGGCCCGCCGCCGCCACGCTCGATGGCCGTGGCCTCTTGCGGCTGGTGCGGCTGCGGCTCGAGGGCGCGCCGCTCGACGAGCTCACGCCCGCGAGCGGCTCGAATCGCAACGCGCGCTCGGTCGGCGTGATCGGCGTGCGGGTGTGGGCCGACGATCAGGCCGCGACCCGCGAGCAGCTCAACCTGTTCGCGCAGCGGCCGCGCCGCGATCTGCGCGCCGCCGATGAAGCGGTCGCGCGGCTGCGCGCCGAGCTCGGCGACGATGCCGTGGTCAAGGCCGTGGTCCGCGACGCGCACCTGCCCGAGGCGCGGTTCGGCTGGGAGCGGTTCGGGCAGATGGTGCCGGCGGCGCCGCGGCCGTTGCGTACGGTCGCCGGACACTCGTGGCGGCCGCTGGTGCGGCGCGTGCTCATGCGGCCGAAGCTCTTGCCGGCGTCGTCGCCGCACGTGCGCGACGACGGCTGGCTCATCAACGGCCTCGAGCACGGCGCGGTCGTGCGCATCCACGGGCCGTTCGTGGTGTCGGGCGGCTGGTGGGCGCCGGGCGCGGGCGAGGTCTGTCGCGAGTACCACTTCGCCGAGACCCGCCGCGGCGAGTGCCTCTGGGTCTACTTCGATCGTCCGCGCCGGCGCTGGTTCCAGCACGGCGCCGTGGAATGAGCGCGTCCCATGTACGTCCCCGTGTGGTGCAAGTCGAACTTCTCGTTCCTCGAGGGCGCGAGCCGCCCCGACGAGCTGGTCGAGGAGGCCCATCGCCTCGGCCTGCCGGCGATCGCGATCGCGGATCGCGACGGTGTCTACGGCATGGTCCGCGCGTTCGTGAAGGCGCGCGAGCTGGGCGTGTCGCTGATCGCCGGCGCGACCATGACCGTCGCCGCGCCCGGCGCGCGCCTGACCGCGTCGCCGGTCGGCAGTGGCCCGCTGCAGCTGCGCGGCCTGCACGATCACGACTTCGACGATGACGACAGCGAGGACGATCGCACGCCGAGCGCGTTCGACTCGCTCGCGACCTCGCACGCCGATCGCGACCGCGATCGCGATCGCGATCGGGTCTCGACCACGCACACCGCGCCCGGTGGTCGTCGCGGCCGCACGCGCCGCGCGAAGCCGCGCGAGGTCCACGCGCAGTTACCGCTCGGCGCCGCGCTCGCGAAGACCGTCGCCGCGCCAGCACCACCCGCATCGTCCGAGGCGTCATCGATCGTCCTGCTCGCGCTCGATCGCACCGGCTGGTCGAGTCTCACGCGGCTCTGCACCGTCGGGCGCCGCCGCACCGACAAGGGCAGCTCGCTGGTGACCTGGGACGAGGTCTGCCAGCACGCCGCTGGCCTGGCCGCGTTGTGGGGCGGGGCGCCCAGCCTCGTCACCGCCGACGCCGACGCCGGCGCGCGGGCGATCGGCGGTCAGCTGCGCGAGGCCTTCGGCGATCGCGCGTACGCGCTCGCGACCCGCCATCGGCGCGACGATGAAGTCCCGCGCGAGGCGATCCTGCGCGCCCGCGCGAAGGCGATCGGCCTGCCGCTCGTCGCCGCCACCGAGGTGCTCTACCACTCGCGCGCGCGCCGCCCGCTGCAGGATGTCCTCACGTGCATCCGCCACGGCGTCACGCTCGCGACCGCGGGCCGCCGCCTGCGCGGCAACGACGAGCACGATCTCAAGGCGCCGCACGGCTTCGCGCGGCTCTGGGAAGACGACGCCGGCGCGGTCGCGCGCACCCTCGAGCTCGCGGCGCGCGCGAAGTTCTCGCTCGCCGAGCTGCGCTATCGCTACCCGACCGAGCGCCTGCCCGACGGCTCGACCTCGTCGGAGCACCTGCGCGCGCTGACCTGGGCCGGCGCGCGCAAGCGCTACCGCGGCAACGTCCCCGCCGATGTCGCGCGCCAGCTCGACGCCGAGCTCGCGCTGATCGACGAGCTCGACTACCCCGGCTACTTCCTGACGATGCACGACATCGTCGAGTACTGCGGGCGCCACGGCATCCTGTGCCAGGGCCGCGGCTCGGCCGCCAACTCCGCGGTCTGCTACTGCCTCGGCATCACCGCGGTCGATCCGGTGCGCATGGGCCTCCTGTTCGAGCGGTTCCTGTCGCGCGAGCGCGCCGAGCCGCCCGACATCGATCTCGACATCGAGCACGAGCGGCGCGAGGAGGTCATCCAGCACGTCTACGCCAAGTACGGCCGCGATCACTCGGCGATGGTCTGCAACGTCATCCGCTATCGCCCCAAGTCGGCGGTGCGCGACGTCGGCAATGCGCTCGGCATCCCCGAGACCGCGCTCGATCGCGCCGCCAAGCTCCTGTCGTCGTGGGGCGAGGTCGAGTCGGACGCGATCGAGCGCGCCGGCCTCACCGGCCCCGGCGATGCCCACGTCCACCTCGCGCGCCTGGCCAGCGAGATCATCGAGTTCCCGCGCCACCTCTCGATCCACCCCGGCGGTTTTCTCCTCGGTCACGAGCCGGTCCACGATCTGGTGCCGATCGAGAACGCGACCATGCCCGGGCGCACGGTCATCCAGTGGGACAAGGACGACCTCGAGGATCTCGGGCTGTTCAAGGTCGACCTGCTCGGCCTCGGCGCGCTGCACCACCTGCATCGCTGCTTCGATCTGATCCGCGATCACCGCGGCGTCGAGCTGACGATGGCCACGATCCCCGCCGACGATCCCGAGACCTACGCGATGATCCAGACCGCCGACACGATCGGCGTGTTCCAGATCGAGAGCCGCGCGCAGATGTCGATGCTGCCGCGGCTCCGGCCCGCGCACTTCTACGATCTGGTGATCGAGGTCAGCATCGTGCGGCCTGGCCCGATCTCCGGCGGCATGGTCCATCCCTATCTCCGCCGACGCCACGGCCTCGAGCCGGTGGTGTTCCCGCACCCGTGCCTCGAGCCGGTGCTGGCCAAGACCCTGGGTGTGCCGCTGTTCCAGGAGCAGGTCATGCGGCTGGCGATCGTCGCCGCCGACTACACGCCGGGCGAGGCCGATCAGCTCCGCCGCGACATGGCGGCGTGGCGGCGCTCGGGCCGCATCGAGCACCACCGCGATCGCCTCGTGAATCGCATGGAGGCGAAGGGCATCTCGCGCGAGTTCGCCGAGCGCGTGTTCGAGCAGATCCGCGGCTTCGGCGAGTACGGCTTCCCCGAGAGCCACGCCGCGAGCTTCGCGCTGATCGCGTATGCGACCTCGTGGCTGCGCCGTCACTACCTCGCCGAGTTCACCTGCGCCTTGCTCAACGCCATGCCGATGGGCTTCTACTCGCCGTCGACGATCGTCGGCGACGCCCAGCGCCACGGCCTGGTGATGCGGCCGATCGACGTCAACGCCAGCGCCTGGGACTGCACGCTCGAGCCGCTCGAGGCCGGCGATCTCGACGCGGGCTTCGGCTTCGCGGTCCGCATGGGCCTGCGATGGGTCAAGGGCCTGTCGCTCGTCGAGGGCCAGCGCATCGTCGACGCGCGCGCGGTGCGGCCGTTCGCCGCGACCGCCGACTTCACGCGCCGCACGCACCTGACCGATCGCACCTACGCGTCGCTCGCCGAGGCCGGCGCGCTCGGTGGGTTGAGCGAGTCGCGGCGCGATGCGCTCTGGCAGGTCGCGGGCTGGGCGCGCCGGCAAGATGATGCGCTCGCGCTCGGCGGCGACGCCGATCCGCTCGCGTTCCCCGCGCTCGATCCGCTGGCGACGATCCTCTGGGATCACCGCACCAGCGATCACTCGGTGCGCGGCCATCCGCTCGGCCCCTTGCGCCCGGTGCTGCGCGCGCGCCGCTGGCCCGACGCGCGCTCGGTCAGCGCGATGCGCGATGGCCAGCGCATCGAGTTCGTCGGCCTGGTGATCTGCCGCCAGCGCCCGGCGACCGCCTCGGGCGTGACCTTCATGACCCTCGAGGACGAGACCGGCTTCGTCAACCTCGTGGTCTGGGCCCAGGTGTTCGCAGATCACGCGATCGTCGCGCGCACCGCATCACTATTAGGAGTGTCCGGGCGCCTGCAGGTCCAGGACGGCATCGTGCACCTCATCGCCGACTCGCTGTGGATCCCCGAGCTGGCGCACGAGCTGCCGGCGATCGCGAGCCACGACTTTCACTAGCGCCGACGCGTGAGCCGGTGCTTGCCCGCGCCGTGTCGCCGACGCGCTCAGCGCGTGAACACGAGCTGGCCCGCCGAGGCGCTCTCGCTGCTGATCGTCAGCGACGCGCCGGTCCAGTCGAGGATCGCGTTGCCGTAGGTGTTGCCGGCGCCGCTGCCGCTGACGACCTGGGTCACGAGGGCGTCGGTGGTGCCGTAGCCGGTCACGACGTGGGTGCCGACGCTGTACTGGCCGGTCTGGACGACGGCACCGCCGTTCGACAGGAGGTAGATGTCGGTGAGGCCCGCGAGTTCTGCGTGGGCGCCAGCGTCGGTCGCGGCGAACACGAAGTCGCGGGTGACGCCGTCGGCGGTGGCGTGCCAGGTGCCGTACAGCTCGGCGGCGGTCGGGATCGCGGTGCCGCCATCGCAACCCATGGCGAGCACGGTCAGCAGGCCGAGCAGATGGACGCGCATCGCGCGATCGTAGCGCGGGTCCGAGGCGCGGTGTCGGCGCGGCTGCTGGTGGTTCGTGGCCGACGCCCCGCCGAGCGAGGCGTCGGGCGCCAGGCTGGCGTCCATGATGACCGCGGCGCCGCCAACGATCGCCGGGTCGGGCGCGGCCGCGTCGGTCGCCGTCGTTGTCGACGGTGATGGCGCGGGATCGGCGCCCTTGCTGCTGCAGCCGACGACGATCAGCAGCCCCAGCAGCTTCGCGTGATGCATGCGCGATGGTGTCGCGCGGACGATCGAGCAACCCGACGTCGAACCGAAGTTCGTCGTCGTCGCTATCCCCAGTAGGCTTCGTCTGCCGTGCGGTCATGGAAGGTGACCGCGATCGCCGCGGTCGACGCCCGCTCCGCGAGCCGCGCGGCATCGGCGACGCTCAGCTACTCGGGGATCAGGCTCGGATCGGGGAGAAACGTCAGCCACGTGGTCCCGAGCGGCTCGACGTCGTTGCCGGCCTTCCTCAGCAGCGACACCAGCCCGCCGCGGCTGAACCCCGCCCAGTAGCGCGCGCCGTCCACGACCGTCGAGACGATCAGCTTCTCGCTCAGCGCGTTGAGCCGGCAGCCCGCGTGGGGGAACGAGCGGCGCGCGTGGGTCAGATGCAAGAACAACGAATACAGCGCGGGATGTGAAATCCCGTCGACGCCGACCGGGTGGATCGGCAGCGGCTCGCCATCGAACGCGATCGTGATCTCGCGAGCGCGCCACAGCGTCAGCCGGACCGCCGTCGGCGCGGGGGTGTCATTCACGATGCTGTCGAGCGCGATCTCGACCAGGCCGGCGCCGTACCCGTGCTCGACCGCGCACGGGCCGAGGTACATGCCAGGCCGGCGGCGGAGCGCATCGAGGCCCTCGGTGACCCGGATGCCGTCGGCGAGCATGAAGGTGATCGGCATGGCCGCTGCGATGTTCGCCGCGCCCGACCCCGGTGTCACGGGCCCGCGATCGCGATCGAGGCCGCGACCCCGCTGCGATGGCACCCGCGACCCCGGCATCGCGCGGGCAACCGTGCGGACTCGCTGGCCCGATGACTGGATCCACCTTTGCAGAAGTCACGATCGCCGTGCTGGCTGTCCGTGATCATCGGCTCGACGCGCTGCTTCACCGCGGCCGGCACGCCGACGTCTGGGCGGCCACCCGCCTCGGGCCGGGCGGGTTCGAGACCCCGGTCGCCCTCAAGATCTTGAACGCGACCGCCGCGGCGACCCCGGCGCAGGTCCGCGCGTTCCTGGCCGAGGCCAGCACCGCCGCCGCGGTCTCGGATCGCAACGTGGTCCAGGTCCGCGAGCTCATCTGCGAGCACGGCAGCTACGCGTTCTCGATGGAGCGCGTGCGCGGCTGGCCGCTGCGCGCGCTGCTCGCGTCGACCAGCGCGCGCCACCGGGTGCCGATCGCGATCGCGATCGCGCTGGTGCGCGACGCGGCGCGCGGGCTCCAGGCGGTCCACGAGGCCGGGCTGGTCCATCGCCACGTCACCCCCGACAACCTGATGATCGGCCGCAGCGGTGAGGTCATCGTGATCGACTTCGGCGGCGCGATCCCGCGTGGCGCGATCCCGCCGGCCGAGCTGCTCGATCCGATCTACGCCTCGCCGCTCCTGCGCACGCACCGCCCGGTCGACGGCCGCATCGACACGTACAGCCTCGGCGCCCTGCTCGATGCGCTGATCCCGCGGAGCCCCGAGGTGCCGCTCGCGCTGCGATCGATCATCGCGCGCGCGATCGATCCCGAGCGGACCTTCGTCGAGCCGCAGGCGCTCGAGGTCGCGCTCGATCTGGTCTCGATCCGCGAAGGCTGGCTGGTCCCGCCCGCGTACGTCGCGGCCTACGCCAGCGATCTGGCGCGCCGCGACGACCTCGAGGGCGGCGAGGTCGTGATGCTCGACGCCTCGATGATGCGCGGCCCCGGGCGGCGCGAGCTCCGCTTGCTCGACGCGATCGAACAGACCCCGACACACGCGCCCGCCCGCACCCGGACGGTCACGACCGAGTCGGAGTCGTGGGACGAGCTGCCGACCACCGCGAGCGCGCGCCGCTGATCGCGCAAGCGAGTTCTCCGGCCCCGTGGCGTCAGCGCGCGAGCGACTTGCAGAGCGGGCAGGACACGATCGCGTGCGCGACATCGCGGCGGTGCAGGTCGAGGATCGCGCGCGAGATCTCCGCGAGCTCGCGGCGCACGGCGCGGCGCTCGCCCTTCACGCGCGCGATCTTCATCGAGTCGTAGGCGGTGGTCTGGTGGCGCATCCACGCGATGACCGCGGCCTCGGCGCGGCGATCGACGGAGATCCGCTTGGTGCGCGCGACCGTGCCGCTGCCCACCGGCGTGGCGTGCGCGGTGACCGCGGTGGCGAGCGCGCGGCCCAGCGCCTCGTAGCTCGGCGCGAACCGCAGGAACGCGCGGACCTCGGCCTCGAACTCGCGGACGTAGTCGCCCTGCGCGACCTCGCGTCGCTTCGCGTCGCTGGCCAGCCGCTTCGCATAGGCGGGCGTCGCGCGCTCGGCGGCGAGCGCCGCGCGCGCGGCCTCGATGTGGCTGCGCTCGGCCCACACGCCGCGCGAGAAGGTCTTGTTGCCCTTCTTCTCGACGACGGTCCAGGTCGGGCCGGCGGCCTTCACGCGGCGCGTGAGCCCGGCGTCGCCCGGCGGCAAGAGCGCCCAGGTCGCCGGCGGCGCGAGCACGCGGCCATCGGCGGCGCGCACGCGGCTCGCATCGGCGGTGGGGGAGACGGTCAGGGATTCGGTCGGCGCGTCCATTCCGCGTCGACGTTTACCATCATCGCCGCCAGGCCCGGGCCAGGGGCCTACACTCGCGGCACGAGGGATCTCATGACCGATCACTACGAGCTTTACTACTGGCCGTCGATCCAGGGCCGCGGCGAGTTCATCCGCCTCGCCTTCGAGGACGCCGGCGTCGCCTACGTCGATGTCGCGCGCCAGCCGGTCGCCGACGGCGGCGGCATCCCGGCGATCCAGCGCGCGCTGCGCGGCGAGCTGGGCGGACTGCCGCCGTTCGCGCCGCCGATCGTGCGCGGCGGCGGCGTGGTCGTGTCCCAGACCGCGGCGATCCTCCAGTGGCTCGCGCCGCGCATCGGCCTGGCGCCGCACACCGAGGAGGATCGCCTCGCGGCGCACCAGCTCCAGCTGTCGATCGCCGATGTCGTGAGCGAGGCCCACGACGTCCACCACCCGATCTCGACCAGCCTCTACTACAAGGACCAGCGCACCGAGGCCACGCGCGCCGCCGGCTACTTCATCGACGACCGGATCCCGAAGTGGCTGGGCTACTTCGAGCGCGTCCTCGTGGCGAGCCCCGGCGAGCAGCTGGTCGGCGACACGCTGTCCTACGTCGATCTGTCGCTGTTCCAGCTGGTCGAGGGGCTGACCTACGCGTTCCCGCGCGCGATGGCGCGGCTCGCGCCGTCGATCCCGTGCGTGCTCGCGCTGCGCGATCGCGTCCACGCGCGCCCGCGGATCGCGGCGTACCTCGCGTCGCCGCGGCGGCTCGCGTTCAACGAGGACGGCATCTTTCGCCACTACGACGAGCTCGACCTCCAGGCGTGACCTGACGGGTGCAGTGCTACCCTGTCGCTCCTATGGAACACAGCTTCTGGGAAGCGCGCTGGGCGCAGGGCCAGACCGCCTTTCACGAGGGCGCGCCCAACCGCTTTCTCCTGCGCCACGGCGAGCTGCTCGGCTCGGCCGGCCGCGTCCTCGTGCCCCTCTGCGGCAAGTCGGTCGATCTCGACGCGCTCGCCGAGCAGGGCCTCGAGGTCACCGGCTGCGAGCTGGTCGAGCAGGCGGTGCGCGAGTACTTCGCCGAGCGCCACGCGGAGCCGATCGAGCGCGCCGTGGGCGCGCTGCGCGCCTTCACCGCCGACGCGGTCCCGCACGTCCGCGTGCTCTGCGGCGACGTGTTCGCGCTCGACGACGCACACGGCCGCTTCGATGCGCTCTTCGATCGCGCCGCGGTGGTCGCGCTGCCGCTCGAGATGCGCGAGCGCTACGTCCCGCACATCGCGAGCCGGCTCGAGCCCGGCGCCCGCGGTCTGCTCGTGACCTTCGAGCACGACACCGGCTCGGGGCCGCCGTTCTCGGTCGAGCGCGACGAGGTGCTGCGCCTCTACACGCCGCACTACCTCGTCGAGGAGCTCGCGCGCGAGCACGCCCTCGCCGACAACCCGCGGATCGTCGAGCGCGGCGCGACCCGCGTCTTCGAGTGCGCGTACGCGCTGACCCGGCGCTGATCAGCTGCGACCGCCATCGCGGGCGCAAACTCGCCACACTGTGGCGGGCGCGCTCGCCGGAGCGCGTGCTGGCAGGCGACCGTCCTAGCCACGCGGCTCGGCGCGAGGATTGCTTCCCCTTCCAGCGTGGACTCCTGGACGAATTCGAAGTGGGCGGACAACCGCGGCACGCGCTCTCCCTCGGCGCCGCTCGCGGCCTCGCCGGACGACGCCGTCGACGTCCCTGGCGCGATCGCGCCCGATGTCCGCCGCGCGCGGGCGGTCGCGAAGCTGTTCGATGACACGTTCCTCGATCCGCTCCTCGGGTTCGTGCTGCCCGGCGTGGGCGATCTCGTCGGATCGCTGGTCGGGTTGTGGATCGTGTCGATCGCGGTGCGGCGCAGGCTGCCGGCGATCGTCATCGCGCGCATGTTGCTCAACCTGTCGATCGACGCGGTCGTGGGCGTGGTCCCGATCATCGGCGACGCCGCCGATGTCGCGTTCCGCGCGAACCGGCGCAACGTCGCGCTGCTCGAGGCGCGCATCGAGCGCCAGTCCTCGTGGCGCGACTGGCTCGTCGTGGCCGGCGCGTTCGCGCTGTTCGCCGCCACGTGCGTGCTGACGATCTGGACCGTGGTGCGACTGCTCGACTGGGTGTTCTAGAGCGCCGCAGGCCCGACCGGGCCGCCGTCGCCCATGGACGTGGAGGTGGGAGTGGAGTCGCGTTCGCGCGACTTCGATCGCACGCGCGTCCATGGCCGTCACGTCATCGCGACGCGATCGTCACGTGACGGAACTTCGCGCGGCTGCGATGGCGATCCATCTCTTCCGTCACCGAGAAGTCACCGTCCGCGCGCGAGTTCGTCTCCGCCCCCGAGCATCTTGTGGGCCCTTACCGAACAGCGGAACGGAGGTACGAATGCACTCGATCAAGTCTCTCGTCGTCGGCGGTGCGCTCGCCGCGGCTACGCTCGCTGCGCGCCCCGCGCTCGCCGCGAACCCGCCCTGCTCGGGCGTCGCGACCAACGTCATCTACACCGGTGGCTCCACCGCCTTCGGCCCGGTGATCAAGGCGATCGACCAGTCGCTGGTCGCCTCGTCGAGCGACACCGTCGTCGTCTTCGCCAACTCCTCGGGCCAGACCGGCTCGTGCACTGGCTCCAACTTCATCCTCGCCGATGTCACGCCGACCGGCGCGTGCGCCTCGGGCGCGTGCCCGACGGGCACGGGGCAGTGGTACGACGCCGCCGGCGTCGTCCAGACCTGTGACCTGCCGGCCGACGCGCACCTCGACGTCGTGTTCTCGGACGTCTTCCTGTCGAGCTGCCCGGGCGCGCCCGCGACCCAGCCCGCCGAGATCAAGGACACGCAGGGCCCCATCCAGGCGATGCTCTTCGTGATCCCGAAGCTCCTGCCGGCGCCGCAGCAGGCGATCACCGCCGAGGAGGCCTACTTCGTGTTCGGCTTCGGCGGCGTCAACGGCATGGCCTCGCCGTGGCTCGACAACACCACGGGCTTCACCCACCAGTACATCCGCAACAAGGGCTCGGGCACGCAGCAGATGATCGGCCGCGGCATCGGCCTGCCCGGCGCGTACATCAACACCGACAAGATGAAGGGTACGGACGCCGGCGGCTCCGGCGGGGTCATCACCGGCGTCGGCGCCTCGACCGACCCGACCACCATCGGCATCCTGTCGATGGACCAGTACGACGCCCACCGCGACACGCTGCGCGCGCTCGCGTTCAAGTCGTTCAAGCAGTGGTTCGCGTACTACCCGGACTCGACGCCGTCGAGCTTCGACAAGGCCAACGTCCGCGACGGCCACTACAACATCTGGGGCCCGATCCACTTCTTCACGCGCATGAACGGCACCGCCACGGTTCGCCCGAACGCGCAGAAGTTCCTCGACATCCTCAACGGCGTCACCCCGAACACGCCGTCGATCCTCGACGTCCAGATCGGCGCGCGCGTCATCCCGCAGTGCGCGATGAAGGTGAAGCGCGACATCGAGCTCGGTCCGGTCAGCAAGTACACCGACGCCGCGCCGTGCGGTTGTTACTTCGAGCAGAAGGCCGCGGGCACGACCTCGTGCACCGCCTGCACCGGCGCCGACGGCACCGCGTGCTCCGGCGGCGGCGTCTGCCGCCACAAGTTCTGCGAAGCCAACTGACCCCCCCCGCGCCCCCTCTCGAAAAGGAACGAGCCATGAATTTCCGACTCGCTCTCGGCGCGGTCCTCGCGCTCTCCCTCGCCCCGATCGCCGCCTGCGGCAGCGACAGCAAGACCACCTACGACGCGCGCGTGATCACCGATCCGCCCGACGCCCAGGTCGACGCGATGGTCGCCCCGGCCGACGCGAACTGCATCACCGATCCGCAGACCAGCGACGAGCTGCTCAACGCCTGCACCGACTCGCAGAAGGTCGCGAAGAACCCGACGCTGCCGCTCCTGAACTCGGACGGCACGCTGCCTCCGCTGCCCTGATTCGCTGACTCCGACGGCCGTCACGCACTCCGCCTCGCGCCCCCCACCATGATGTCGACATCCACTCCAAGGCCTCGGTTTGCCCTGCGAATCGTGGCGAGTTCGTCTCCGCTTCGCCTCATCCTCGTCGCCGCCGGCCTCGCGCTGACGGCAACGGCGGTGAGCGCGCAGCCTGCTCGCCGCGGCGCGACGCCGCCGCCCCCGCCCGTCCCGGACCCGGCGATCGCCGAGCTGAAGACGCGGCTCGACGCCGAGGAGGCCGCGCGCAAGGCGGCCGAGGAGCGACTCGCGGCGGCGGAGCAGAACCTGGCGGCGCAGGCCGCCGCTGCCAAGACCGCCGCGGATGCCGTGGCGGCCCAGCAGGCCAAGCTCGACGCGCTGTCCACGCAGCTCGCGGCCGAGGCCACCGCGCGGACCGCGGCGATCACCGCCGCGTCCGATGCCATCACCCGCACGGCGCCGCCGAGCATCGGCGCGCGCTGGGGCGGGGTTTCGCTTTCGGGCTTCGCCCAGATCGATCTGGCGATCCGCCAGTCGTCGAGCGACCAGCTGGTCGACGCGACCAGCGAGCCCCTCAACCAGGATCGCTTCAACCTGCGCCGCGCGCGCCTCAAGGTGAACGCCGACTACGGGCGCGTCCTCGGCGCGCTCGAGCTCGACGCCAACACCAACAACGGCAGCCAGGCCCGCGTCGTCGGCGCCGAGGCCTCGTACTCGTTCGCGAAGCGCGAGCGCGGCGCGACCTCGCCGGCGATCGCGACCATCGGTTCGTTCAAGATCCCGTTCGGCCAGGAGGTCCTCGAGTCCGATGCCGACCGGCTGTTCCTCGAGCGCTCGACCGTCGCGCGCGCGCTGTTCCCGGGCGAGTTCGACCTGGGCGCTCGCGTCGCCGGCAGCTGGCGCTCGTTCTCGTACTCGCTCGCCGCGCAGAACGGCGAGCCGATCGGCGAGAAGGGCTTCCCGCTGCGCGACCCCAACGCGGCCAAGGACTACACCGGCCACGTCGGCATCGACACGACCTTCGGCAAGCTCCGCATCGTCGCGGGGCTCTCGGCGCTGACCGGCACCGGCTTCCACAAGGGCAGCCCGGCGACCAAGGATCAGCTGGTCTGGCGCGACACCAACGAGAACGGCGTCGTCGAGCTCAGCGAGATCCAGAACATCCCGGGCCACGCCGCCACCGCCGCGACCAACTTCGATCGGTTCGCGGTCGGCGGTGATCTCCGCCTGGTCCTGCCGATCGCCAAGGTCGGCAAGCTCGAGCTGCGCGGCGAGATCACCACCGGCAACAACCTCGACCGCGCGATCGTGCCGGCCGATCCGGTCAGCTCGGGCCGCGATCTGCGCGAGCTCGGCTACTACGTCCAGCTGCTGCAGGAGCTGCCGCACGGCTTCATCCTGGGCGCGCGCTTCGACCACTACGATCCCGACGCCGACGCGACCGATCGCCAGTCGGGTGAGGTCGTGCCGAGCGTCGCGACGTTCTCGAGCCTCGCGCTCGCCGCCGCCGCGCGCATCCAGAACGGCCGGCTGATCGTCGAGTACGACGTCAACCGCAACCACCAGGGCCGCGACGCCGCGGGCGTGCCGACCAACCTCAAGGACAACGCGTTCCTGGTCCGCGCCGAGGTGAAGTTCTGATGCGCGCCGCCGGCTTCCTCACCGTCGGCGCGCTCGCGCTCGTCGGCGCGTGCGACGTGGGCGTCGAGCTCACCACCGGCAGCGACGCCGAGATGCGCGTCGCCGGTGCCCAGTACTACCCGGGCGAGCCGCCCGTCGGCGACGCGGCCGCGACCAAGGTCACGACCGTCACCAGCCCGAACAACACGATCCGCCCGGGGCAGATCGCCAAGCGCCTCGGCGGCACCGCCGAGTCGACGGCGCGGTCGATCGCGTTCTACCTCGAGGGCGACAGCGGCTACTGGGTCGTGCCGGTCGGGCTCACCGACTCGTCGAACCCGCCGGATCTCGACTTCGACGCGCGCGTCGACTTCGCGCGCACGCTCGCCGCGGGTCCGCGCGACATCCGGGTCCAGGCGATCAACGCCGCCGGCGACTTCGGCGTCACCAACACCGCGACCCTCACGGTCGCGCCGGTCGTGCCGCCCGCGAGCACGCTCGCCATCCAGCTCGTCTGGGATCTCGACGCCGACGTCGATCTCCACGTGACCGAGCCCGACGGCATCACGATCTGGTCGGGCAACATCAACTCGTACGTGCCGCCGGGCACCGGCGAGCCGCCCACCGATCCGACCACCGGCGGCATCCTCGACTTCGACTCCAACGCGAGCTGTCTGATCGACGGCCGCAAGGAAGAGAACGTCTACTGGACCGTCGCGCCGCCGGCGGGCCACTACGTCGTCAAGGTCGACACCTACGCGCTGTGCGGCCAGGCCGCGGCGCGCTGGCACCTCGTCGCCACGCTCGGCGGTCAGGTGCTGGCCCAGGCCGACGGCACGTCCGTCGACACCGATACCCGCTTCGCCAAGGCCGCCACTGCTGGCGTGCTCGCGCTCGAATTCGACGTGCCGTAGTCCCGCGAACCCGTCTGCAAAAGGAGCCCCCCATGCTCGGAGAGAATCTTCAGGAGATCGCCAAGGTCGGTGCAACCGGCGTGCTGTATCTGCTGATCGCCCTGTCGGTGATCTCGATCGGCGTCGTCGCGGAGCGGTGGTGGTACCACCGCCGCAACAAGACCGACATCAAGGCGCTGGCCGCCACGATGGGCCGCGCGCTGCGCGCCGGCGACCGCGACGGCGCGATCGCCGCGCTCAAGAAGACCCGCGCGATCGAGGCCCACGCCGTGGCCGAGGCGCTCGAGTACTACGAGGACGGCCCCGACGCCTTCGCCCAGATGAAGGAGAAGGCGATGCGCGATCGCCGCGGGCCGATCGAGGCGGGCCTGCTGTTCCTCGGCACGCTCGGCAACAACGCGCCGTTCATCGGCCTGTTCGGCACCGTGCTCGGCATCGTGCACTCGTTCCGCGAGCTCGGCGCGGCCAGCCCGGGCGCGGGCGGCGCCGGCAACATGGACAACGTCATGAACGGCATCGCCGAGGCGCTCATCTCGACGGCGATCGGCATCCTCGTCGCGATCCCCGCGGTCGTCGCCTACAACGTCTTCTCGAAGAAGTCGCAGCAGATCGAGGAGAACTCGGGCGCGCTCGAGAACGTCGTGCTCGCGACCCTCAACCGCGACGGCGGCGCCAGCGGCGCGATCACCGTGACCGGCGGCGTCGACGGCACCGGCATGCCCGGCGACCTCACGCGCCTGGGCGCTCATCACCTCGGCTCCGTGGTCGAGGAGGGTGGGGAGGCCTGAGATGGCGGGCACGATGAAGTCGCACGGGAAGCGCGGCGGCGCGGCGATCGCGGAGATCAACATCACCCCGCTCGTCGACGTCTGCCTCGTGCTCGTGATCATCATGATGGTCGCGGCCACCGCGATCGTCGCCAAGACCCTCAAGGTCCAGCTGCCCAAGGCCCACAACGCCGAGGGGCCTGCGACCAAGCCGCTCACGGTCGTGCTGCTCAAGGACGGCACGATCCACATGAAGGACGGCCCGACCCAGCTCGAGGAGAAGGAAGTGAAGGAGGCCGAGCTGCAGGAGGCCCTCGAGAAGGCCGGCGCCGCCGACCCCGAGACCAGCCTCGTGATCAGCGCCGATCGCCTCGTCATCTACGATCGCGTCGCGCACATGCTCGATCTCGCGGCGGGCGCGAAGATCACCAAGATCGCCATGAACGTGCAGGGCGGCTGAGCTCATGAACCGCACGCCGATCATCATCGCGATCATCCTCTCGGTCATCGCGCACATCGTGGTCGGCGAAACCGCGATGCAGTTCAAGGGCGACCCGCCCGGCAAGCGCCGGGTCACGGTCGCGGTGGTTGGCGCCGAGAAGAAGAAGGCCGAGGAGCCCAAGCCGCCGCCGCCGCCACCCCCGCCGCCGCCGGTCGCGCCGAAGGTCGCGCGCGCCGCGCCCAAGGCCGAGGCCCCGCCGCCCGAGGCCCCGCCCGAGCCGGTCCACGAGGCCGCGCCCGTCGCGGCCGCGCCGTCGGGGCTCGAGTTCTCGAACACCAGCGGCGCCGGCGTCGACGTCGGTGGCCCGGTGATCAAGAAGCCCGAGGGTGGCGACGCGACGCACGTCCCCAAGCCCGGCGCGGTCAAGAAGCCGCAGGCGGTGGTCAAGCCCGCCACGCCCGAGGGCGGCAACGACAGCGGCGACGGTCCCGCGGCGTGCACCGAGGAGCCGACCAAGCCCGAGGCGATCGCCAAGACCGAGATCGAGTACACGGAGGAGGCCCGCGCCAGCGGCGTCGAGGGTCGCCTCGTCCTCAACATCAGCATCGATGCCAACGGCGCGGTCACCAACGTGGCCGTCGCCTCCTCTGTCGACCCGGCGCTCGACGCCGCCGCCATCGCCGCCGTCAAGCAGTGGCGCTTCAAGCCCAGCACCAGGTGCGGCAAGCCGGTCGCCGGCAGCTACAAGCTGGCGCGGCGCTTCGAACTCGGAGACTGAACTTGCGCAGTATCGCCCTGACATGCGCGTGGATCGTCCTCGCGCTCGCCATCGGCACATCCACACGCACCGCGCGCGCGGAGGGTGACGACGACGCACCGGCGCAGCCGGTCATCACCAAGGCCCCGCAGCTCCTCCACTTCGAGGAGGCGGTCTACCCGCCCGATCAGAAGGCCAAGGGCGTCGAGGCCACGGTCATCCTCACGATCGCGATCGACGACAAGGGCGCGGTCAGCGAGGTCGAGGTCGCGTCCTCGGCGGGCGCGGCCTTCGACGCCGCGGCGATCGCCGCCGCGAAGAAGTTCGTGTTCTCGCCCGCCGAGATCGACGGCAAGCCCGCGCCGGTGAAGATCACGTACAAGTACGCCTTCCAGATCAAGGAAGAGCTCGTCTCGCTCGGCCCGCAGATCAACTTCGAGGGCACGATCAAGGAGCGCTTCAAGAAGACGCCGATGCCCAACGTGAAGGTGCGGATCGTCGATCTCGACATCGACGCGGTCACCGACGAGGTCGGCGGCTTCGCGTTCCAGGACATCCCGGTCGGCACCCACAAGGTCGAGCTCTCGGCCCCGATGCTCATCACGGTCGTGACCGAGGAGGAGATCGTCAAGGGCAAGAAGAAGACGGTCACCTACTTCGTCGAGGAGAAGGAGGAGGGCGTCGACGAGGAAGAGGTCGTCCGCGCGCCGCGCATCAAGAAGGAGTCGGTCGAGACCGTCATCCGCACCGAGGAAGCGCGCCGCGTGCCGGGCACCCAGGGCGACACGCTCAAGGTCGTCCAGAACTTGCCCGGCGTCGGCCGCTCGTCGTTCGGCTCCGGTCAGCTGATCGTCTGGGGCTCGTCGCCCAAGGACACCCGCGTCTACGTCAACGGCGTCGAGATCCCGGCGCTCTACCACGGCGGCGGCCTGCGCTCGACGGTCAACGGCGATCTCGTCAAGTCGATCGATCTGTCGCCCGGCGCGTACGGCGCCGACTACGGCCGCGGCCTCGGCGGCCTCGTCAAGGTCGAGACCAAGAACCTCGCCAGCAAGGGTACCCACGCGATCATCGCCGCCGACGTCATCGACACGTCGGCGATGGTCTCGACCGCGATCAGCAAGAAGGCGCGCATCGGGATCGCCGGTCGCGCCAGCTACCTCGACCAGACACTCGGCGCGGTCACCTCGTCGGACGTCGGCGACTTCGTCTCGATCCCGCGTTACTACGACGGCCAGCTGCTCGCGCAGCTCGAGCTGTCGAAGGACGAGACCCTGACCGCGTTCGGGCTCGTCTCCGACGACAAGCTCGATCGCACGATCCCGTCCGACGATCCGTCGGCGGTGCGCAAGGAGAAGACCCACACCGGCTTCTGGCGCGCGGCCGCCGAGTACAAGCGCCTGTTCCCGGATGGCGCCAGCGTCGTGGTCGCGCCGTCGGTCGGCATCGACCGGAACGAGGTCGTGTCGAGCTTCGGTGACGTGCCGACCGAGATCCACACGACGAGCGGCCGCTACGCGCTGCGCGGCGCGTACCGCCGCAAGCTCAACAGCAACGCGACCCTCACCGTCGGCGCTGACGGCCAGTTCACGCACACCGAGGTGAATCGCTTCGGCTCGATCACGCTGCCGGCGCGCGAGGGCGACATCACGGTCTTCGGCCAGCCGCCGGGCAGCCAGGTCAACGCCGACGACTGGACCGTGAACGAGCTGACGGTCGGCCCGTACGCGACCGCGCAGGTCACCGTCGGCAAGCTCGAGCTCGCGCCCGGCCTGCGCATCGGCCCGGTGCTGGTCGACGGCAGCCGCCTGATCCCGCTCATCGGCACCACGCCGACCCAGGGTTATCGCCGGCTCGACTGGACGTTCGATCCGCGCCTCGCGGCGACCTACCACGCGACCAAGAAGCTGCTGCTCCGCGCCGGCGCGGGCCTGTACACGCAGCCGCCGGATCCCGAGGATCTGTCGTCGGTGTTCGGCAACCCGACGCTCGCGCCGTCGTCGGCGGTGCACCTCGTGCTCGGCGGCGCGTACAAGCTGCGCGGCACGCTGACCCTCGAGGTCACCGCGTTCGCGAAGTACCTCTGGGATCTGCCGGCGCGCAGCGAGCAGGCCACGCCGGCCCTGGCCCAGGCGCTCGATCAAGACGGCGTCGGCCGGAGCTACGGCGGCCAGCTCTTGCTGCGCCAGGAGCTGGTGAAGGGCTTCTTCGGCTGGGTCACGTACTCGCTCATCCGCAGCGAGCGCCGGGATCACCCGGATCAGGACTGGCGGCTCTTCGACTACGACCAGACCCACGTGCTCGGCGTGCTCGCGAGCTACCAGATCGGTCACGGCTGGGAGTTCGGCGGCCGCTTCCGCTTCACCAGCGGCGTGCCGCGCACGCCGGTCACCGACGCGTACTACGACGCGCGCTCGGATCAGTACGATCCGATCTTCGGGCCGCAGAACTCGATCCGCGTGCCGTCGTTCTACCAGCTCGACCTGCGGCTCGAGCGCACGATCACCCGGCCGCGTTACCGCCTCAACCTGTTCCTCGACGTGCAGAACGTCACCAACCGCTCGAACCCGGAGGAGATCATCTACAACTACGACTTCTCCCGGCGCGAGTACATCACCGGCCTCCCGACCCTCGCGGTCGTGGGCGCGCGGGTGGAGCTGTGATGCGTCGCCTGGCCTTGCTCCTGGTTGTGGGCGCGGGTGTGGGATCGGCGGGCTGCAAGCCCGATCTCGGCTCGCCGCCCTCGCTCATCGATGCGCCGCGGTTCCTCGCGGTGGTCAGCAACCCGCCCGAGGCCGGCCCCGGCGAGACCGTGTCGCTGCACGCGCTGATCGTGAAGCCCGACGGCCAGTACGCCGAGGACGCGCCCGCGAGCTGGGCGATCTGCACGACGCCGCGGCCGGTGTCGCAGAACAACGCCGTCGCCGACGACTGCGTGTTCACCGCCCAGGAGGCGATTCCGACCCGCGCGCTCGCGGTCGAGGCCGTGCTGCCGCTCGACACGTGCGCGCGCTTCGGCCCCGATCCGCCGACCAGCGCGCCTGGCCAGCCGCCGCTGCGCCCGGTCGATCCCGATCCCACCGGCGGCTACTTCCAGCCGGTGCGCTCGCTCCTCCAGGACACGCCCGGTCACTACGTCGCCGCGTTCGGCCTGCCGCGCATCACGTGCAACCTCGCCGACGCGCCGGTCGACATCGCGGTCGAGTTCCGCACGCGCTACAAGGCCAACAAGAACCCCGTCATCAACGGCGTGGCGGTCTCGATGGATGGCGCGACCAGCGTCGATGCCCGCGGCGCGCAGATCAAGGCCGGTGCGCTGGTCACGTTCGTGACGCGCTGGCCCGGCGGCACCGCCGAGACTTACCCGGTGTTCGATCGATCGGTGCGCGCGCTGGTCGATCACCGCGAGTCCTTGCGCGTGTCGTGGTTCGCGACCGCCGGCGAGTTCGATCACGACCGGACCGGCGCCGCCGAGGACGATCCGGCGCTATCGACCGCCAACGACTGGCTCGCGCCCAGCGAGCCCGGCCCGGTGCACCTCTGGGTCGTGCTGCGCGACAGCCGCGGCGGCACCGACGTGGCGAGCGTCGACGTCGACGTCGTCCCGTGAGGCGCTGATCGCCGGTATGGTTGCCGGCGATGCTCCCCGATGATCTCGCGGCGCTCGCGCGTCTCGCCACCGAGCAGCGCAACCTCGACGCGCAGATCGGCGGCGCCGACTTCCAGGAGGATCACGGCCCGCCGCTCGACGCCGAGGCGCGGCAGGCCCTCGACGAGGTCATCGCGCGCCGCGCGGTGGTGTGCGAGGCGATGGTCGCGATCTTCGATCGCAACGCGGGTGATGCGGCGTGGGACGCGCACCGGCGCGCGGTGCTCGACGGGCTGCGCGCGATCGCGGCGGCCGAGACCGATGACCAGTACGTCGCGACGGCGCTGATCACCGCGTGGGAGCGCTGGCTCGCGGGCGAGGCGATCGTCGGCCTCGCCGCGATCTACGCGCAGGCGATCGGCCTGCTGATGCGGTACGCCTGAGCGCCTTCGATCAGCTGCGCGTCGCCCGATCCAGCGCGTGGTTGAGCGCGGCGTAGCGCGGCTCGAGGAACTTCTCGGCGCCCTGCCAGCGCGCGGGCACGATCGAGCCGGCGAACTCCTCGCCATGCTCGAGGCGGGTGCCGGCGCCGCACGGCGACAGGCGGAAGTAGTGGGTGCCGTGCACGGTGCGGCGTAGCCACCGCGGCGCCGGGCCGATCCACGACAGCTCGCGCGCGGGCTCGACGACCAGGATCTCGGCGGAGACCCGCACCGGCACCGGGCCGACCTTCAGGTTGAAGCGGATCGTCGCGCCGGGCTCGCAGCGGCCGCGGATCTTGCCGAGCAGCGGGTCCCAGCGGTCGTGGCCGGCGAAGTCGACCAGGGTCGCCCACACGCGCTCGGGCGGGGCGGCGAGGTCGGTGATGGTGCGGATGATCATGACCCGGTCATAACGCATCGCGCGGGTTTCGGGGCGCCGCGCGATTCGTCGCAGGTCTGTCACATAGGAGTCGCCGGTTCGCGGCGGACCGGTCACGCGTGACGCCGATCCTGCCTCGTGTACCCGATGACCGCAGACGTTGTGACCCCGGTGAGGGTCGAGACTCGGCTCGCGGTGACCATCGTGGTGGCCGATGGGGCGCCGTCGGCGGCCTCGATCGTCCGCGATCTCACGTTCGAGGTGCCCGAGACCCGGCTGGCCTCGATGGATCACCTGGCCGGGCCGCCCGGCAGCGAGAGCGTCGTGCTGTTCTGGCTGGCGCCCGGCCCGGCGCCCAGCCTGTTCGCCGACATCGTCGCCTGGGCCAGCGCCCACGACCCGCGCCCCGGGCTGGTCGGCGTGTCACCTGACGGAAACGGCGCGGACTCCGAGGCGGCGCTCGCCGCCGGCTTCGACGACTTCATGATCGGCGCGCCGAGCGTGCGCGAGACCGCGGCCCGCATCCGCGCGGTGCATCGCCGCGTGCATCGCCCGCGCGCCCGGGTCGGTCGCCTGTCGTTCGGCCCGGTGGTCGTCGATGTCGACGCCCACGTGCTGTGGGTCGACGGCCAGGTCTGCACGTTGACGACGATGGAGTTATCGGTCGTGCGCGCGCTGGTCCGCGCCCGCGGCCGCGCGCTGTCGCGGGCGGCGCTGCTCGATGACGCCTGGGGAGAGGGCAACCTCGACGTCTCCGAGCGCGCCGTCGACAACGTGATCCTCCGGCTGCGCCGCAAGCTGGGCCGGCCGGATCTGATCCAGACGGTGCGCGGCGTCGGCTTCCGGCTCGCCGCGGACTGACCCGCGCCCAGGCGCTACGAGAGTCAGGCCTTGCCGAGGCCGCGCACGACCTCGACGACCTTGTCGACGTGGCCCTTCACGCTGACCTTGGGGAAGTGCTTCGCGACCTTGCCGTCGCGGCCGATCACCACCGTCGAGCGGATGATGCCCATCATCTTCTTGCCGTACATCGACTTCTCGCCCCACGCGCCGTACTTCTCGAGGACGGTGCCGTCCTCGTCGCTGAGCAGCGGGAACGCGAGCTTGAACTTGTCGCGGAACTTGCAGTGCGAGGCGATCGAGTCCTTGCTCACGCCGAGCACGACCGCGCCGAGCTTCTTGAGCGCGGGCATCGCGGCGGTGAACTCCTGGGCCTCGACGGTGCAGCCCGGCGTGCTGTCGCGCGGGTAGAAGTAGACGACGACGATCTGGCCGGCGAGGTCGCCGAGCTTGACCGTGCCGCCTTCCGACGACGGGAGCGTGAACGCGGGTGCCTTCTTGCCTTCCTCGATGGCCATGCCCGGTTCTAGCAGGGAAGTCCGCCGCGCGGCCGAGGCGGGCGCGACGAAAACCGCGCCTGGCAGGCTCCCGAAACCAGGGATTGAGCGCGGGCCCGGGGCCTGTTACGCATTGGACATGCGGCTCTCGCACTTCCTCATCGCCCTGGGCGCTGCGCTCGTCATCACCGGTTGCCAGCGTGCCGCCGATCCCGCCGAGCAATCGGCCCAGCTGGTCGCCGAGCGCGCCGCGGCGGCGCCTGCACCGGCGCCGGCGGCGATGGCGCCGATGTCCGCAGCGACGCCCCCGCTCGGAGGCGGCTCGTGCGGCGGTGGTGGCTCCTGTGGCGGTGGCTCGTGCGGCGGGCAGTGCGGCGGGGTCGCGTGCGGCGGCGCGGGCGGCTGCATGGCCGAGCCGGCGTTCACGCCCAAGGCGGCGGTCCCGGCGGATGCGGTGTGGACCGAGCTCCACGTCGAGGGCATGCACTGCGGCGGCTGTGCGCGCCGCATCCAGAACGCGCTCGCGAAGGTCGATGGCGTCGTCGGGAGCGAGGTCGATCTCGGCCGCAAGGCGGTGCGCGTCGCGGCCCGCGCCGGCGCCGACCCGGCGGCGCTCGCCACGCCTGCCATCGATCAGCTCGGCTACCGCGTCGTTCGGTGACGCACGACGCGCTCGTCGTCGGCTGGCGCGAGCGCGTCGGGTTGCCCGCCTGGGGCATCCGATCGATCCACGCCAAGCTCGACACCGGCGCGCGGACCAGCGCGCTGCACGTCGCCGAGCTGCGCTCGGATGGCAAGCGGGTGTCGTTCGTCGTGGTCACGTCACGCCGCGATGGCGCGCGGCGCATCGAGGTGACCGCGCCGATCGCCCGGATCGCCCGGGTCCGCTCGTCGAATGGTGCCATCGCGACGCGCTTCGTCGTCCGGACGCGCTTGCGCCTGGGCGCGATCGAGCGCGAGATTGAGGTGACGCTGGTCGATCGAGGCGAGATGATCCATCGCATGCTGATCGGGCGGAGCGGACTCGACGGACTCGCCGTCGCTCCGGATCGGCGTTACCTGTGCAGTCGGCCACCGCGAGCTCGTCCGAGTGAGGCGCCATGAAGGTTGCGATCCTGTCGCGCGGGCCGAAGCTGTACTCGACGACCCGTCTGGTCGAGGCCGCCGCGCGCCGCGGCCATGACGTCCGGGTCCTCGACACGCTCGCGTTCTCGATCGTCGTCGAGGAGGACGCGCCGGCGATGCTCTACGAGGGTGCGGCGGTCAGCGGCTGGGACGCGATCATCCCGCGCATCGGGGCGTCGCTCACGCTGTTCGGCACCGCGGTCGTGCGGCAGTTCGAGCAGATGGGCGTGTTCACGCTCGCGTCGTCGCACGCGATCAGCGTCGCGCGCGACAAGCTGCGCTCGATCCAGGTGCTGTCGCGCCACCCGGTCGGGTTCCCGCCGACGGTGTTCCTCCACGATCCGGCCCGCGTCGCCGAGGCGATGGCGCAGATCGGTGGCCCGCCGGTCGTGATCAAGGTGCTCGAGGGCACCCAGGGCGTCGGCGTGATCCTCGCCGAGTCGGTCAAGAACGCCGAGACCATCCTCGAGACCCTCCAGCTCGCGCGCCAGCACGTGATCCTCCAGAAGTTCGTCGGCGAGGCGCGCGGCCGCGATCTGCGCGCGTTCGTGGTCGGCGATCGCGTGGTCGCCGCGATGCGCCGGACCGCGGTCGGCGACGAGTTTCGCGCCAACGTCCACCGCGGCGGCAAGGTCGAGCACGTCGAGCTCGCGCCCGACTACGCCGCGGTCGCGATCCGCGCCGCGCAGATCCTCGGGCTGCGCGTCGCCGGCGTCGACATGCTCGAGTCCGCCGAGGGCCCCAAGGTCATCGAGGTCAACTCGTCGCCGGGGCTCGAGGGCATCGAGGCCGCGACCGGGGTCGATGTCGCCGACGCGGTGATCGCGCACCTCGAGGAGCAGGTGCTGTTCCCCGAGGTCGATCTGCGCCAGCGCCTCACGCTCAAGAGCGGCTACGGCGTCGCCGAGATCCCGATCGATGGCGCCTCGTCGCTCGCCAACGCCCGCGTCGGCTGGTCGGGGCTGCGCGAGCGCGAGGTCGCGGTGCTGAGCATCCAGCGCGGCACCGTCACGATCCCCAACCCCGACGACGAGCGCGAGATCCTGCCGGGCGACACGCTGCTCTGCTACGGCAAGCTGCTCACGATGCGCGGCATGATCCCGGTCGCGCGCCCGGTCGCGCGCACCCGCCGCGCGACCGACGCGACGCGGCCGCCGCGGCGGTAGCTCAGGTGCGGCGCGTTGGTGTGCCGATCGCGATCGCGCCGTACGCGTCGGGCGCGCCGACGATCGGCGGCGCCCGCAGCGCCGGCTCGCCGATCTCGTAGAGCAGGGTGCAGAGCGCCTTCGGGCGGGAGGTGCTCGGGCCCGCGAGGTTGCAGGTGAAGACCGCGCGCCGGCCGCGGTGGTGGATCGCGAGGTGGCAGGGCGCGCCGTCCTTCACGTCGAACAGCGGCGTGCTCGCGAAGCCATCGGGGAACCCAGTGAGGCGCGACGCGATCGCCGCGCGCTGGTCGGCGTCGAGGACGAGCGAGACGCGCGCCGCGAGGTCGGTGCGAGGATAGCGTTCGCCGAGCCGCAGATCGAAGGAGCCGATATCGGCGCCCAGTTCTACCGCGATGAAGAACGCGCCACCGTGAGGCAGGAAGTGGCCCGAGACCAGGAGCAGCCAGTCGGGGGCGTCCGGCGCGTCGCGGCGGGCCGCGGCGTACCGCTGCTGTCCGCAGTCGTCGAGTTGCACCGTCTCGCCGGCGATCCAGCGCCGATAGGCGAGCTCGTCCGCGTAGCGCGCGCGTGGAGCACGCACGAGCCGGCCCAGGAGCGAGACCGCGATCCCGCCGGTCGCGACGCCGAGCGCGAGCGAGGGCAGGCCGACGCCGAGCGCGGCGATGGGGACGACGCCGAGCGCGAACGCCAGCGGCCGCGCCCCGAGGATCGCGCGGCCGATCGGGCCCGGCACGGCGCGCGTCGCGAGCGCGGCGTCGGTCATGGCGGCTGGATCCGGTCGCACGCGGAGAGCGTGTAGGGAATGCGAGCGCGGCGCCAGCCGCGATCGAATCGCGGGCCGCACGGGCTTCGACGATGAGGACCCTTGCCCCTTGGCTGATGGCGCTCGCACTCGGGCACGAGCGTCGTCCGTTCCTGCATCGGGTCGGGCGCGTTCCAGGCGATGCGCCACAGCCGCGAGCCCGCTGCCGGGAGTGTCCAGGGTGTCCGTGGGCAACGCGGCCGATGTGTCAGGGATGTCCTGAGGTGGAAGTGTCAGGGATGATGCGGTTCTGGACCGTGAACGGTCCACGTGATCTCTGACGGATCACTCCATCGTGATTCCTGACAGCGAGTGCGCGCCGTCGACTGCGACGCGACCTTCGAGTCCGGCCTCGGTCGCACCTCGGGCCGGCCCCCGGCCCGGTGGATGCGCTCGAGCCGCCGCGAGGCCGATGTCAACGGCCGCGTCAGCGCCGAGCGCAGCGAGGGCAGCCTTGACGTGCAGGCCGAGCGAAGGCTACGCGGTCACACGACGGTGCGTGCGACGACGCGGGGGGCGGACGTCCGCGCCCGACGACGATCAGTGGCGCGCGCGCACGGGCAGGATGAGCCCGCGGTCGAGGCGGCCGGCATCGAGCCAGCCGAGCAGGATGGAGTGCCACCGCACGGGCCAGCGCCGGCCGCGGTCGTCATCGGGCAGGTCGACGTGGACCGTCTCGTGGGCCAGCGCGAGCGACACGAAGATGCGGCGGCGCTCCCATCGGATGGCCGGTGCGGTCGACGCGCACTGGTGCGGCGTCAGCGTCGTCATAGACGGCCAATGGGCGTGGATAGCGGCGGCGAGAGGGCGAGTACGCTGTCAGGGGCGGCCGCAGCTTCAGCGCCTCGTGCGGCCGCTGGTCGTTGTACTCGTGCCGGAACTGGTCGAAGGCACGCCGCTGCGCACGGACATCCGACGCGGGTGTCGCGACGAATTCCGCGAGCGTGCGGTGGAACCGCTCGAGCCGGCCGTTCTCTTGCGGCTTGCCCGGCGTGATGCTTGTGCCCGGCGGCGCGGTACCGGCGAATCCACACGTAGGCCGTCTCGCGGCTGACGCCCAACTCACGGCAGAGTTCGGCCAGGTTCATCCGGCCCTCGCCTTCGTCCCAGCGCCGTTCCCACTCCAGGACGAACTTGATGCGCTCCTGGCCGGGTCCGTGCTGCTCCAGGGCATGCCCGATGGACTCGCGCAGCGCTCGCCGGGTTGTCCGGACCGCGGACGCCGCCAACCCTCACCGTGGACAACGTCACATCAGTGTCAGGAGTCTCGATGCAACGAGCTGTCAGGGATCAATCCAATCTGTACCGACCACACCTCTCGAATGCGCTTGCCGCCGGTCTTCGCTCAAGTTAAGATGTCGGCGAAAACAAGATGGCGGCGCAGAAGTCTTTCGAGTTCCGGACCCATGGCGGCAAACGGCCGGGGGCAGGGCGACCGCCGCGGGGGCCGCGGTCGAGCGAGAAGCACAAGGCGCGGCCGGCGATCGATCCGCGGCATCCGCTGCACGTCGTGATCCGCGCGCGGCCCGGCCTGAAGCTCCGGCGCCGTGCCGGGTGGCTGGCGGTCCGGCGCGCGCTCGAGGTGAGCTATCAGCGGCGGGACTTCCGCGTGTGTCACGTCTCGGTGCAGGCGACGCACGTCCACCTGATCGTCGAGGCGGACACGCACATGGCGCTCGCGCGCGGCATGCAGGGCTTCCAGGTCGCCTGCGCGCGGCGATTCAACGCGCAGGCCCGCCGACGCGGCGGGGTCTTCGCGGACCGCTATCACCCGCGGCCGCTGCGCACGCTGCGCGAGGTGCGCAACGGGCTGGCCTACGTGCTCAACAACTGGCGGCGCCACCGCGAGGACACGACCGCACGACACCTCGCGTTCGATCCGTTCGCCTCGACGCGCGCGTTCGATGGATGGGCGAATCATCCGCGCCGGGCGCATCTGGAGCCGGTGCCGGTCGTGATGCCGACGACCTGGCACCTCACGATCGGATGGCGACGCTACGGCCCGCTCTCGCCGTACGCGCGCCCGGGCCCGATCGCCTGACGCACGCGCGCCGCGCGCCGCGCCATCCGTTCACCGCGCCAGCAGCGTCACCGCGACCACGATCGCGAACCGGGCGCCGCGTCCGGCGAGGACGATCGCGCAGAACGCGCGCGTGCGGATCGCGAGGACGCCGGCCGCGGTCGCGAGCAGCGAGAACGGTGGCAGGCCTACGAGCGCGCTGGCGCCGAGCAGCTGGTGTGGCCGCTTGCCCCAGCGGTCGCACCACGCCCGGACCCGCGCGAGGCGGGCGCGCTGGCGCTCGGAGGCCGCACCGGCGAGCGCGGTGGCGCCGCGGACCGCGGCGTACATCGGCAGCTTGCCGACGAGCTGACCGAGCGCGGCGAGCGCGACGATCGCGATCAGGGCCGGTGACGCCCCGAGATGCATCGTCATCGCCACCACGAAGACGTCGATCGCGACGAACGGGATCAGGCTCGAGATCGCGCCGACCAGGAAGCTGCCGACGTAGATGCCGAGATCGGCGACCAGCGCCTGCGGATCGGTCACGCGAGCCGCTGGTAGACGATCGGCGCGGTGGCGGCGCCGAGCGCGTCGACGAGGGTGCAGGCGGCGACCAGCGCGAGGTTGCGCAGGCGCGGGCCGCGGCGCAGCGCGGTCAGCGTGCCGCGCACGGCGCGCAGGCCGAGCACCGACAGCGCGGGCACCGGGCCGAGGCGCGCGACCAGCGGCCGGGCGCGCGGCGCGTAGGTCGCGGCGACGTAGGGCAGGAGCGACACGGTGTCGGCGCCGCGCAACAGGCGCGTCGCGAGCCAGGCGCGCGGTCCGTCGGGCCAGGCGTGGGTCACACGCGCCGCCGGCGCGAGCCGGATCGGGATGCGATCCTCGACGAGGCGGAGCGCGAGCACCTGGCACTGGCCGTGGAACATCGGCGCGATCGCCGGGTAGCGGCGCGCCGCGAAGACCTCGCGCGCGAACGCGACGTTGTTCGCGAAGAAGTTGCGGACCGTGCCGGCGGCGCGCCCGCCGAAGTACGGGAAGTCGAGCTGGTTCGCGAGCGGCGCGAGGGCGCCGGCATACGACGTGAACCCAGCAACCACGGTCGCGTCGCCGCGCGCGATCGGCGCGGTGAGCGCGGCGAGCCAGCCCGCGTCCGGCGCGCAGTCACCGTCGAGGAACGCGACGATCGCGCCGGTCGTCGCGTCGAAGCCGGCGTTCTTGTGCTCGTAGTACCCGGCCGCTGGCGACAGGGTCTGCCACCGGATCGGCCGGCCTAGCACATACGCGAGACGGGCGCGGCTCGCGGCGTCGAGCTCGGCGTGGGTGACGATCACCTCGTCGTCATCGCCGAGCTGCGCGCCGATCAGGCGCAGCTGCTGGTCCATCGCGCGGGCGATCGCGCCGGGCTCGCGCCCGAGGTTCCAGGTCTCGATGACGATCGATCGCGCGGTCACGATGCGCGCTCCAGGCCGGGCATCACCAGCGTCGCCCCATGCGCGCCGGCGTGCGCGTCCATGACCTCGCGGTAGATCGCCCAGGTGGCGCGCACCGCGCGGTCGAGATCGTAGCCGAGCGCGTGCGCCCGCGCGGCCGCGCCCATCCGCGCGCGTCGCGCCGGCTCGTCGAGCAGTCGGGCGATCGCCGCGGCGAGCGCCGCCGGATCGCCACCCGCGACCACATCGCCCGTGACGCCATCGACGACGTGTTCGTGGGCCGCGCCCGCGGCCGCGACCACGACCGGCAGCCCGCTGGCCGCCGCCTCGACGACGACGTTGCCGAACGTCTCGGTCTCGCTCGGGAACGCGAAGACGTCGGCGGACGCCATGATCATCGCGAGCTCCTCGCCATGGCGGGGGCCGAGCGCGATCACGCCGGGCCCGGTGAGCGCGCTCGCGTACGGGCCGTCGCCGACGACGACCAGCGACGCGGTCGCGTGATCCGCGCGGACCCGCGTCCACGCCGCCGCGAGCGCGTCGAGGTTCTTCTCGCGCGACAGCCGGCCGACGTAGAGCGCGACCGGCCCATCGCCGACCCCGAGCGCGGCGAGGCGCGCGCGATCGCGGCGCACTGGATCGAACAGCGCGAGATCGACGCCGCGGGGGATGCGCTGGATGCGCGCGACGCCGAGCGCCGCGAGCGTGTCGCTCACCGCCTGTGACGGCGCGAGGCAGCGATCGGCCTGCTGGTAGAACCAGCCGACGAACGGCGCGACCAGGCCGCGCACGAACGGCAGGCCGGTCATGCGCGCGGCGTACTCGGCGACCTCGGTGTGGTACTGCGCGACCACCGGCAGGCCGAGCATGCGGCCCGCGATCAGCCCGGCGATGCCCATCGGCCCGGGCGTCGCGACCTGGACCAGATCCGCCGAGCGCGCGAGGTAGGCGACCAGCGCCGGCAGCTCGGGCACGCTCCAGGTCATCTGCGCGTAGAACGGCAAGGCCGCGCGCATCGCCGCCGGGATCCGCACGATCTCGTCGGTGATCGCGCCGCTCGGCCCGACCAGGCTCGCGGTGTGACCGGCGCGGGTCGCGGCCGCCACCAGGCGGCGCAGCCCGATCGCGACGCCGTTGATGTCGTCGACGGTGTCGGAGACGATCGCGACCCGCGGCCCGGGCATCACGCCGCCTCCGCGCGCTGCGCCGGCTCGATCACCGCGCGATCGCGCAGCGCGCGGCCGGCGATCAGCAGCCAGAAGCCGAGCGCCATCGTCACGCCGAACGCGCGATCGATGGCCGCGATCCGCGCGCGCATCGCCTCGAACCGGTCGCGCTCGTCGGCGCGCACCAGCTTGCGCGCCGCGGCCGCGCAGCTCTTCGCGTGGCGGCGCTCGTCGGCGAGGATCGCGCGCATCACGGCAGCGGTCGGGTCCGCCGATCCCGTCGCGCGCTCGCGCGCCTCCAGCACCGCGAGGTGACGCGCGAACATGCGCACGCCGGTGGCCTCGAGCTGGGCCGCGGCCGCGAGCAGCGCCACGATCGGCCCCGCCGAGAAGGCATCGCGGTACGGTGCGCACGCGCGCTCGAGCCACCACAGCTTGGCGCGCGCGAGCGCCGGCGGCGGCGGTGGCTCGGTCCCGAGCCCGGCGAGCAGCTCGCGCAGGAGCCGCGCGTGGCGACGCTCGTCGGCGAGCTGGCGATCGACGAGGGTCTGGACCCACGCCGGCGCATCGGGCCCGGTCGCGCGGTGGAGCGCGGTCGACTCCGCGCCCTCCTCGATCCACAGGTACTCGGTGAGGATGCGGGCGCGCGCGCGGCGCGACGGCAGCGCCAGCGCGAGCGCGTGAGCCTTGATCGCATCGACGGCCCGGTGCTGGAGATCGCGCAGGAGCATGGAGCCTGCGAGAGCAACCGCCGTACCGAGCGCGGGCGCGAGCGATTGTCGGCACCTGCGCGGCGCGCGCGCCGGATCGTGAACAGTCCTGTCGAGCATCTGCCAGGCTTCACCGCCCGCGACTCGTTACGCGAGCCTTACCGCGCGACCTCCGCGCCCGCGTCATCGTGCGGGCACGCGCCTCGATGCGCGCACCAGGAGGCCTCGATGAACGTCATCAATCGCACCGCGCTCGTCCTCTCGTTCCTGCTCGCCGCCGCGTGCGGCGACGGCGGCCATCACGCCGCGACCACGCCGGCCGCAGCCGCCGCGACCCCCGCCGATCCGGTCCTGACCGCGCTCGCCGCGCGTCGCAACGACGCGCTCGCCCGACTCGACGCCTACGCGGCGCGCGCGCAGTTCCCGGTCGACGACGACGGCCTGCCGGTCGGCATCTTCCGGGACCGCAGCGGCGTGCGCTGCCCGATGGCCGAGGTCATCCAGCTGTCGGGGCGCGCCGATCTGGTCGACACGGTCGCGCGCACCGACAACCACCTCAAGCTCGCGACCGTGCACGACGGTCCGCTCATGGACTGGATGCGCGGCTCGGGCCTCACGCACGAGGAGATCGTGATGGTGCAGGGCGCGATGAACTGGAGCACCGCCAACATGGAGGGGCCGAACGGAATCCCGCACGAGATGATCGCGGCGATGGCCCGCCAGCAGGTGAAGGGCCGCGTGATGGCCGACATCGCGGTGCTCCGCGCGCAGACCGCGGGCAGCGTGGTCGCCGCCGCGGCACGGCTCAGCCCGGCCGAGCGCCTGGCGATCCTCGCGGCGCCGCCGGCGAAGCCCGCATCGGCGCCCGCAGTGGCCGCGCTCCCTCGTCGCTGACGCGGATTGGCTGGACCAATCCGGCGGGGCTCGCTAGAGTCCGCGCCATGCGAGTCCTGGCGGGCGCGGTGGCGGTGGTGGCGGCGTGCGGCGGCACGACCGGCGTCTCCCTCGATGCGCCCGGCCCCGCGGACGCGATGCCCGACGCGCCGCTGGCGACCATCCCCGCGGACACCGTGCCGTGCGAGGCGATGGCGTACTGGCCCGACGCGATCCGCTCGACCGCGCATCCGATCCTCGTCCACTACCGCGCCGCCGACGAGGAGGCCGCGGCGCGCGAGGTGCTCGCCGATCTCGATCGCGCGTGGGACGTGGAGGTCGGCACGCTCGGCTTCCGCCCACCCGTCGACGACACCGGCGCGTGCGGCCCCGACGGCGCGCTCGATGTCTTCCTCTGGCGCGGCCACGAGGAGTGCTACGTCGACGTGCTCGGCGAGGACGCCGCCACGCCGTACGACGATCGCCAGGCGTTCCTGGTGATCGATCCGTGGGGCCCGTACGGCGGCGCACACCTCGACACCACCACGGCCCACGAGCTCGACCACGTCTTCCAGGCCGCCGACGACTGGTCCGATGCGCCGATCGTCTACGAGATGACCTCGGTGTTCATCGAGGATCTCGTGTTCCCCGACGACAACCAGTACGTCGATCAGATCGCCGACTTCCAGGCGCACCCCGACTGGTCCTTCGATCGCGATGACGGCTACGAGACCTGGTACATGTACGGCGCCGCGCAGTACCTGCGGTTCGTGCGCGATCGCTACTTCGGCGGCGACGCCGCGTTCGTCGGCGCGATGTGGCGAGGCATGCGCAGCCCGGCGGACAGCGGCGAGCCCGACTTCGAGGACGCGCTCGATGCGCTGCTGGTCGCGCGCGGCAGCTCGTTCCGCGACTCGATGATCGCGTTCGCGCGCTGGCGGCTCTACACCGGCGCGCACGCCGATGCCGCGCACGACGCCGAGGGCGCGAGCTTCGCCGAGCCGGCCCGGGCTGCGGCCGTGCGCACGACCGGCGCCGAGGTCGCGATCGCGCCGATGGCGCTGGGCTCGGCGTACATCGATGTCACCGCGCAGAGCGGCGATCCGACCGCGGTCGACGTCTCGCTCGCGCACGCGGCCAGCGGCGTGCAGTGGATCGTGCAGGTCGTGCCGGGCCACGCCGGCGACGGCGACACCCTCGATCTGTCCCACGGCCCGGTGCACGTCGCGATCGCCGGCACCCAGACGATCGCCGTCACCGCGCTGCCCACCGGCGCGATCGATCCCGAGGATCGCGACGACACGACCTACGCCGCCTCCGTCGTCATCGCGCCCTGATGATCGCGCGGTTCGCGGATCGCCCGTCGGTGCGCTACCATGGCGGTATGCGCACGCTCGCCGCCCTGCTCGTCGCCCTCGCCGCCTGTGGCGGGGCCAAGGGCCCGGCGTGGCCGAAGAGCGCCGGCACCGAGCGGCTCGGCGAGGCCAGCGAGGACGGCGGCGAGAGCCTCGAGCCACGCGTGCCGTCCGAGGTCGCCGCGGTCGAGTACGGCGGCCTGCCGCAGCCGGCCGCCAAGCCCGAGGTCCGCACGGCCACCACCGCGCCCGCGACGCCGGACGCCGTCGCGCCGCCGCCGGCCGGCGATGGCGTGCCGCAGCTCATCGAGCTGCCCGAAGAGATCATCATCACCGACGAGCCCTGACGTCCGCGGCACCGACAGCGCGCCGGGCGCGTCTCGCGACGCGCCCTTCTTCGATCCGTCAGCCGCCATGCACATCTCGTTCACCTCGGCGCTGTTGCCGGTCTGGACCCGCGCGTCGCGATCGTTGACGTAGTCGCAGTGATACTTGAGCTTGCCGTCGAAGATCTCGAAGTTCGGATCCCACGCCGCGGCGCCCGGGTGCTCCCAGTCGTCGCTCGCGAACACCGACGTCGCGCCGTCGTAGACCTCGGTGTGGACCGCGCGCTTGTGGGCGTGGGTCGAGAGCGTGAAGAACTCGACGCCGGCGGGCACGTCACACGAGCCCTCGGCCGAGGCGGTCTTGCCGATGCCGGCCGGGATGTCGATCTGCGTGTTGTACGTGACGTACGCCGATGCCGGCAGGTAGCTGGTCCCGTCGGGGATCGTCCAGCCGTTGACCGCGACGTGCGCCTTGATGTCGTTGTCGGTCGTGTTCAGGTAGTGCATCTGGATGTACGCCTTCTGACTGGCGCCCACCGTCATGCCCACGCCCGTCGGCATGATCGCCGAGTTGATCTCGCTCTGCGCGGAGTACGTCCACACCGGCGGGTTGAGCCCGCCGCCGATGCCGGCGCAGTCCTTCTCGATCGTGTTGTCGGGCGCCTCGGCGGTGCCCGTGAAGTACAGGATCAGGTGATGGCTGCCGGCCGTCATCTTGGATTCCCACTTCTTCACGCCGACCATCGCGCTGTTCGGGAGGGTCGTGTACCAGCAGTACGTGACCTCCTCGCCGGCCTTGATGGTGAGCTCGGGCGAGACCAGCTGGAAGCCTTCACCGGCCGGAGGCGGGGTCAGCTCGTCAGTCGGCGCCGCATCGGGCGAGCCAGCGACGGTGGCGTCGGGGTTGCTGCTGGACGTGCTACCGCCACACGCGAACGTCGTCGCAGTGAGCGCGGCCAAGGTCAGGCGAAGAACAGATCGGCGCATTCGGGTCCCTCCGGTGTATTGGCCCCGGGTCAATAGTACCCAGACCCGGTCCGTTGCCTAGAGTTAACTAGCCCGACCGTCATAACGCCTGCCGACAGGCGAACCGAAGCTCGCCGCCACGCGCCGCTCCCGCGTTCGATCGGCGATCGACGCGTTCGCGGCCTCACGCCATTTCGCCTACGACAGGCGATCGCGGTAGTCGCGGTAGCCGAAGCGGCGCGACACCGTGATCCGCTGGGTCTCGGGATCGTGGGTCGCGATCGAGGGCAGGCGCACGCCGTTGAAGGTCGTGTTCTTGACCATCGTGTAGTGGGTCATGTCGAGGAACACCAGCCGGTCGCCGATCTCGAGCGGGCGATCGAAGCTGTAGTCGCCGATGACGTCGCCGGCGAGGCAGGTCAGCCCGCCGAGCCGGTACGTGTGGGCCTTGGCGCCGGGCATGTCGCCGCCGATGATCATCGGGCGATACGGCATCTCGAGGACGTCGGGCATGTGCGCGGTCGCCGAGGTGTCGAGGATCGCGATCGGCACGCCGTTCTCGAAGACGTCGAGCACCGAGGCGACCAGCACGCCGGTGCCGAGCGCGACCGCCTCGCCGGGCTCCATGTAGACCTTCACGCCCCAGCGCGCGCGGAACGCCTTGATGACGCGCACGAGGTGATCGATGTCGTAGCCCGGCCGCGTGATGTGGTGGCCGCCGCCGAAGTTGACCCACTTCCGCCCGGGGATCAGGTCGCCGAACTTCGCCTCGAACGCGGCGAGCGTGCGCTCGAGCGCATCCGGTCCGAGCTCGCACAGCGTGTGGAAGTGCAGCCCGTCCAGATCCGCGACGTCGGCGGCGGTGACGTTCGCCCGCACGGTGCCGAGCCGCGAGCACGGCGCGGCCGGATCGTAGAGCGCGGTCTCGACCTCGCGATGCTCGGGGTTGCAGCGCAGGCCGATCTCGATCGCGCGGCCCGCGGCGCGGGCCTCGTCGATCACCGGGCGCAGCCGGTGGAGCTGGCCGGGCGAGTTGAAGACCACGTGGTCGGCGAGCGCGCAGACCTCGCGCAGATCATCCTCGGTCCAGGCCGGGGCGTAGGCGTGGACCTCGCCGCCGAACTCCTCGCGGCCGAGGCGCGCCTCGGCCACCGACGATGCGGTCGTGCCCGCCAGGTACTGGCGCACCAGCGGGAACGTGGACCACTGCGCGAAGCCCTTGAGCGCCAGGATGATCGTGCAGCCGGCCTGATCCTGGACCTGGCGCAGGAGCGTCAGGTTCGCGCGCAGCGCACCCAGATCGGTCACGTGGCACGGGGTCTCGACCGTGGTCAGATCCATGCGCGCCGCGACGTCGGCGCCGAGCGCGGCCCCTGCGGACATCGCTAGCGCTCCTCGACGTGCCAGGGCAGGCCGCGGGTCGCGACGTCCGCGAGGAACGGATCCGGATCCATCTCCTCCATGTTGAACACGCCCTCGCCGCGCCACTTGCCGGTCGCCATCATCACGGCGCCGGTCACCGCCGGCACGCCGGTGGTGTACGAGACCGCCTGCGCGCGCACTTCCTTGTAGGTCTCGGCGTGGTCGCAGATGTTGTAGATGAGGTGGCGCTTACGCTCGCCGTTCTTGACGCCCTCGACCAGACAGCCGATCGAGGTCTTGCCCGAGTAGCCGGCCGCGAGCGACGCGGGATCGGGCAGGAGCGCCTTGAGGAAGCGGATCGGGATCACGCCCTTGCCCTCGTACATGACCTCGTCGATGCGGGTCATGCCGACGTTGCCCAGCACCTCGAGGTGCTTGAGGTACGCCTCGCCGAAGGTCATCCAGAAGCGGATGCGCTTGAGGCCGCGCAGGTTCTTGGCCAGCGACTCGAGCTCCTCGTGATAGAGCAGGAAGCTCTTGCGCTCGCCGACGCCGGGGTAGTCGAACATCGCCGACACGCTGAGCGGATCGGTCTCCTTCCACTCGCCCTGCTCCCAGTAGCGGCCGCGGGCGGTGATCTCCCGGATGTTGATCTCCGGGTTGAAGTTGGTCGCGAACGCCTTGCCGTGCGAGCCGCCGTTGCAGTCGACGATGTCGACGTAGTGGACCTCGTCGAGCAGGTGCTTCTGGGCGTATGCGCAGTAGACATTGGTGACGCCCGGGTCGAAGCCCGACCCGAGCAGCGCCATCAGGCCGCGCGCCTTGAAGCGCTCCTGGTAGGCCCACTGCCACGAGTACTCGAACTTCGCGACGTCGAGCGGCTCGTAGTTGGCGGTATCGAGGTAGTCGACGCCGGCCTCCAGGCACGCGTCCATGATGTGGAGGTCCTGGTAGGGCAGGGCGACGTTGATGACCAGCTTGGGCTGGTAGTCGCGCAACAGGCGGGTCAGCGCCGGCACGTCGTCGGCGTCGATCTGCGCGGTCTGGATGCGCCGACCTTGGAGCTGCTCGACCTCGGCGGCGATCGCCGTGACCTTGCTGAGGGTGCGGCTGGCGAGCATGACGTCGGAGAAGACGTCGCGCGCGGCCGCGCACTTGTGGGCGACGACGCCGCCGACACCACCGGCGCCGATGATGAGGACCTTGCTGCTCATGGGGTGCTACCTCCGGAAGGCGCGGAACCTAGCATGTGCCCGTGGCAGATCTAGTGAGGCACGGGCTAATCGACGATGTCGGCGACGTCGCCGTGATCGCCATCGTCGGCCGTGGCCTCGCCGCCACGGTCCTTGGCCAGCGCCTTGCCGAGCCGGCGCGCGAAGCGGCGGCTGCCGTCCGCGAACAGCTCGCGGCTGGCCTTGCGGGTGGCGGCGACCGCATCCTTGGACAGGCCGCCGGCGGCGGCGCGCACGCCATCGAGGTCGATCGGCGCCTCCGCGGGCTGCACGTGGGCGCGGGCGAGGTCGCGGATCACGAGCAGATCGACGATCGGGCCGAGGTCGTCGGCGAGGGTCGCGATCGGCGTGGCGATCGCGGCGGTGCGGGCGCCACCGGCGGCGGTGAGCAGCCCGAGCTGGTACGACAGCTCCTTGCTCCGGCGGCGCCAGCGGTGCAGGCCGCGGCGTGAGTCGCGCGCGCGCCGGCGCTCGCGGCGGGCGGTGCGGTAGGTCCGGCGCACGCCAGCGAGCAGCACGTCGTCGGCGATCTCGGCGGGCAGCGAGGCATCGAGGGCATCGCCGACCGCGGCGAGGGCGGTGACCGCGCGGGCGACCGCGGCCGCGACCTCGGCGGCGGGCGGCGCGACGGCCTTGAAGCCGGCGACCAGGGCATTGGCGGCGGCGCGATCGGCCTCGCCCAGCGGGAGCTCGGCGATCGCCGCGGGCGCCACATCCAGATCGCGGGCGCGCGCCAGATCGCGGCGCGCGGTGCGCACGCTGTCGACCAGATCCTCGATGCCGTCGGGGAGCACGTCGGCGGCGAGCTCGGCGATCGCGCGCATGCGGCGCAGCGCCTTGCGCACGCCGTGAACCGCCTCGACCGGCGCGGTCGCGATCTGCGCGGCGGCGGCGCGGCCATCGGCGATCGTGGCGCGGGCGGAGCCGAGCAACGCAGCCCGCCAGCCCGAGTCGCCACCTCCGGTGGCCAGCGGTCCGAGCTTGTCGTGCTCGGGGTAAGCTCCAGTCGGCGACGGGGGTGCGCTCATGGCCATCACTCTACGCCCGCCGCTCGGGCGGAGGGAACGTGCGACCAACTTGTCACACGCGTGATCACCAGGCGCCGGTGGGCGTACGATCGGCGGATGGAGCCGCTGCTCTTCGATCCGCCGGCGTCGCGCTACCTCGTCCCCTTCGACGGCAGCTTCGACATCGGCAAGGCCGACACCGACCCGCCCGACGATGGCCCGGGCAAGAAGGACAACCAGGAGGCGCTGGCCAGCGCGGTCGCGCGGATCGCGAAGGTCCAGGCCAAGCTCTACGCCGACGATCGGTTCTCGCTGCTGCTGATCTTCCAGGCGATGGACGCCGCCGGCAAGGACGGCACGATCCGCGCGGTGCTGTCGGGCGTGAACCCGGCGGGCTGCGAGGTCACCGCGTTCAACGCCCCGTCGGCCGAGGAGCTCGATCACGACTACCTCTGGCGACATCAGCGCGCGCTGCCGCAGCGCGGTCGCATCGGCGTGTGGAACCGCAGCCACTACGAGGAGGTGCTGGTCGTGCGCCTGAACCCGAAGTTCCTCGGCGCCCAGCGGTTGCCGCGCCGGCCCGCGGGTGAGGGCCTGTGGGTCGAGCGCCTCGCCTCGATGCGCGACGCCGAGGCGCACTGGGCTCGCAACGGGGTAGCGGTCCTAAAGTTTTTTCTGAACGTGTCGAAGAAAGAGCAAAAGAAGCGGTTGCTCGAACGCATCGACGACCCCGAGGTGAACTGGAAGTTCCAGGCGGCTGATATCGGGCTGCGCAACCAGTGGGACGACTACATGCGCTGTTACCAGGAAGCGATGAACGCGACGTCGAGACCGTGGGCGCCGTGGTACGCGGTGCCCGCCGATTCGAAGAGCTACATGCGGCGGGTCGTGGCGGAGGTCGTCGCCTCCAGCCTCGAGCGCCTGGACCTGCGCTGGCCCGAGTTGTCGCCCGAGGCCAGGGCGGAGATGATGAAGCTGCGCGCCACGCTGGCCGCGGATTGACCCGCATGCAGGTGCCTGACCGTCCCGAGCCATCGCCCGACGCGAGCAGCGCGCTGCTCGGGGTGGCGGGCGTGCGCAACGAGCGGCTCCGGGCGATCACGCTGCCGCGCGTGCACATGGTCGCGGTCGCGATGACGTGCTCGGTCGCGCTGGCGCTGGTCTACGCGATCACGGTGCAGCGCAGCGTGAGCATCGCCGCGTTCTCCGGCGTCACGGTCGTGGTCAGCAGCACGGTGTGGTGGTTGGTCCGGCGCGATCGCATCGCGCCGGCCCGCGCCAACCTCGTCATCTATCTGATGTGGATGTGTGTCTCGGTCGCGGTGCTCGGCTCGATCGCCGTGACCGACGACCCCGGGTACGACGCGGTCATGGCGGTGCTGTTCGCTGGCTACGGCGCGGTCCAGCTCGACCGCAAGCTCGTGATCGCGGCGTTCGTGCCGATGGGCGCGCTGTGGATCGCGGTCAGCGTCTGGCACATCGCCGACGAGTTCAGCCTGATCGTCCTGCTCGCGTCGGTCGCGCTCGGCGTGCTGTCGCACGTCACGCTGCGCCGGTTCGTGAGTGACGTCGAGCAGCTGCAGATCGAGGCCGACGCCCGCTCCGCGCAGCTGGCGGTGGCGCTGGCCGCCGCCGAGCGCGAGATCGAGGATCGCAAGCGCGCCGAGGCCGATCGCGAGATCGCCGAGGCCGAGCGCGAGCAGCTGCACGCGCAGTTCGTCGCCGCGCAGCGCATGGAGGCGGTCGGCACGCTCGCGGGCGGTGTCGCGCACGATCTCAACAACGTGCTGGCGGTGATCCTCGCGGTCGCCGAGTACGTCCAGGGCGAGGTCTCCGAGGAGCTGGCCAACGAGGTCGCGCAGATCACCGAGGCCTGTCAGCGCGGCGCCGAGCTGACCCGCAACCTGGTCGGCTACGCGCGCGGCGGGCGCTACCGCAACGAGCGGGTCGCGCTCGACGACGTCGCCAAGCACGTCTCGCGGCTCTTGCAGCGCACGATCCCCAAGCGGATCGCGCTGCGCACCGAGCTCGAGCGCGCGACCGTCATGGGGGACGCGGCGCAGCTCGGGCAGGTCGTGCTCAACCTCTGCCTCAACAGCGTCGACGCGATCCCCGACCATGGCGAGATCGTCGTCGCGGTGAACGAGGTCGATCTCGACGCGATCGAGGCCGCGAAGGTCAAGCTGGCGCCCGGGCGCTACGTCTGCGTGCAGGTGTCCGACGATGGCACCGGCATGGAGCCGGCGGTGGTCGCGCGGGTGTTCGAGCCGTTCTTCACGACCAAGGGCGTGGGTCAGGGCTCGGGGCTCGGGCTCGCGATGGTCTACGGCACCGTCCGCGCGCACCACGGCGCGGTCGCGGTGCACAGCGAGCCCGGTGAGGGCACGACGATGTCGATCTACTTGCCGGCGACCGCACCCGCCGCGGTGGCGTCGGCGCCGGGGATCGCGTTGCCGGCGTCGGCGCCGGGGATCGCGGTGCCGGTCTCGACGCCGGCGATCGCCGTGCCCGCGGCGCCGCGCGCGCCCGCGGCGCCGCCGGAGGAGCGCGCGAGCCGCGCCTCGCGGCCGATCATCAAGCCGGTCGTGCTCATCATCGACGACGAGCCCGGCGTGCGCGCGTCGACCAAGCGGCTGCTCGAGAGCGAGGGCTACGACGTGCTCACCGCCGAGAGCGGCGATCTCGGGGTCTCGCTCTACGAGCAGCGGCCCAATGGCATCGCGGTCGTGCTCCTCGACATGGCGATGCCCGGCATGACCGGGCGCGAGTGCTTCACCAAGCTGCGCGCGATCGATCCGACCGCGCGCATCCTGATCGCGTCGGGGTACTCGACCTCCGGCGAGGCCCAGGCGTGCCTGCGCGACGGCGCGCTCGGCTACCTGTCGAAGCCGGTCGCGCGCACGGCGCTGGCCGCGGCGATCGCGACCGCGTCGCGCGGCCAGCGGGTCGGCGCGATGGTCGAGTTCACCTGAGGGTTTGAGAATCAAACCCGATCCGGATAGGCGTCGCGAGACGTTCCTCGTCGAGCAAGCCGATCAACAGAGAGTAGGAAAGGTCATTCTTCCTACTCGCTGAGCGCCGCGCGCAGCGCCGGCCCGAGATCGCCCTTGCGCCCGACGACGACCCGCTCGAGGCCGAGCCAGGTCGCCATCGCGCGGAGCTCGGCGGCGAGCGGCCCGGCGATGGCCTTCGCGGGGGCGTGCGGCTCGGCGTGGGCGCTCTGGACCGCGAGCGCGCCGCGATCGCGATCGGCCTTGAGGTCGACGCGCGCGACGAGGCGATCGCCGAGCAGGAACGGCAGCACGTAGTAGCCGTGCCGGCGCTTGTGCGCGGGCGTGTAGATCTCGAGCCGGTAGTCGAACGCGAACAGCCGCGTCGTGCGCGCGCGCTCCCAGATGAGCGAATCGAACGGCGAGATCAGCGTGGCGGCGCGGATCGCGCGGGGCGCGGTGATCGCCGGATCGCGAAACCCCGGCTCGCGCCAGCCCTCCACGGTGACTCGCTCGAGCGCGCCCTCGGCGACCAGCTCGTCGAGGAGCGGCCGCGCGACTGGCACCTTGATGCGGAAGTAGTCGGCGAGATCGGCGGCGGTGCCGATGCCGAGCGCGGTCGCGGCGCGGCGGAGGAGCGCGCGCTGGGCGTCGCGCGGCGCCGGCGTGGGGTGGGCGAGGATCGCCTCGGGCAGGACGCGCTCGGGGAGATCGTAGACCCGCTCGAACGCGCGGGTGCGGCCGACCGACAGGACGTCGCCCATGCGGAACAGCATCTCGAGCGCGCGCTTGTGCTCGCCCCAGCTCCACCACGAGCCCTTCTCGCGCATCGCCGCGGCGTCGGTGAGCTGGCTCGCCGCGATCGGGCCGCGCGCGCGGACCTCGTCGAGGATCGCGGCGACGTACGCCGGCTTCTCGCGATAGAGGCGGACCATGCCGCCCCACGCGTCGCCGGCGCGCGCGGCGTCCATGCGCCAGCGCAGGAGCGGATGGAGGTCGACCTGGCACAGCGCGGCTTCGTGGCCCCAGGCCTCGAACAGCGCGCGCTCCTCGACGAGCCGCGGCAGCAGATCGCGCGGGTGTGGCCCGAGCCGGGCCCACAGCGGCAGCTCCTGGGCGCGGCACAGCACGTTGACCGAGTCGACCTGGATGAGGCCGAGGCGATCGAGCACGGCGCGGGCGTGGCGCAGGTCGGCGCGCGCGGGCCGCGGCGCGGCGAACCCCTGCGCGGCGAGGGCGATCCGGCGCGCGGTCGCGGCGGGCATGGCCCGCGTGATCGCGGCGCGTGCCATCAGTGGCCGTGGGTGGCGCCGTCGGCCGCGCGCTTGTTGGCCTCGCCCGAGCGCATCATCACGATCCGGAAGATCGGCGGCGCGATCAGCTCGTTGGCCGCGACCACGCCGAGCAAGAGCACCGCGGCCTCGTTGCCGAAGGACGGGAAGGTCTTCTGGATGAGCAGCGCCAGCGCGATCGCGAGGCCGGCCTGGGGCACGAGCCCGAACCACGCGTACTTGCGCACCGCCGGGTGCACGCCGGCGTCGCGGGTCGCGAGCTTGCAGCCGACGAAGAAGCACGACGCGCGCGCGGCGACGATCACGCCGATCGGGACGATCGCGTTGACCAGCGTCTTGAGATTGATGTGGTTGCCGGCCAGGGCGAAGAACACCAGGAACACCGGCAGCTGGGCGCTCTCGAAGTCGTGGAGCAGATCGGTGGCGTCGGCCTTCGAGACGTTCTCGAGGTAGACGCCGGCGGCGATCATCGTGATCAGGGGATCGAGGTGGATGCGCGCGCCGATCTCGGCGACGACCAGGCAGATCATCACCGCGAACAGCGAGGCGCCCTTCTTCACCGTGCGCAGGAACACGCCGAGCAGCGCGCCGATCGCCACGCCGAACGCGACCGATCCGCCCAGCTCCCAGCTGACGCTCGCGATCTCGCCGGTGACGTCGATGTCGCCGCCGATCACCGCGCCGGCGATCGCCGAGACGATCGCGTACGAGAAGATCACGATGAAGTCGGCGACCACGACCATCGCCAGGAGGATGCGGGTCATCGGGCCCTCGGCCCGGGTCTCGCTCACCATCGCCATGACGACCGAGGGCGACTGCGCCGAGGCCGCGACGCCGATCATCATGCAGACCGCGAACGAATCGGCGACCGGCATGCCGTCGAAGAACGGCAGGAGCGGGCGGACCAGGAACAGCACGCCGGACAGCACGATGAACGTGCCGATGACCGCGAAGATCACCATGCGCGTGAGCACGCGCGCGTACGGCTTGATCTTGACGAAGTTGAGCTCGGCGCCCGCGGTCAGCGCGATCATGCAGACCGCCACGTCGCTCACGACCTTGAGGTCGTGGGTCATGCTGTCACCGACGAGGTTGAGCACGAACGGCCCGCTGACGATGCCGGCGATCAGGTAGCAGGTCAGGTGGGGCAGGCCGACGCGATGCAGGAGCCGCGCGCTGAAGAACGCGGTCAAGAGCAGGAACCCGAACGCCAGCTCGACACCCGCGGCGCCGGCGAGCGGCGCGAAGCTGCGCGCGACCTGCATCAGGCCGCCGAGCGCGAGCAGCAGCAAGAGCGCGATCACGGCGTGCCTCCTGGGCCGTGACCGCCGGCCGCGGTGTCGTCGGGCTCGGGCTCGCGATAGATCGGGCCCGAGTCGTCGAGCTCGTCGATCTTGGCCTCGATCTCCTCGGGCGCGGGCAGGCTGCCCGGGCTGTGCTGCGCGACCTCGTCGGCGACCAGCCGCTGTGTCCGGGTCTCGTACAGGAAGTGCACGAGCACCTCGGTCACGATCGCGCCGCCGATGACCGCGGTCGTGATCCACGACAGCGCGCCATCGACGTACAGGCTCTCCACGCTGACCACCAGGCCGATCGACAGGCTCGACAGCGGCGACACCAGCTGGCGATCGTCGACGAAGCCGGCCGGGATCTCGCTGCCGAGCGAGGCGTGGGCGGCGGTCACGCCCAGCCACTTGCCGGCGGCGCGGCCGGCGACGAACAGCGGGACGAGCGCCCAGCCGCGCCAGTCGTTCACCGACCACACCGCGCCGGCGATGATCAGGAACAGCTGCTGCAGCGGGCGCTCGAGCTGGTTCAGGATCCGGAAGACCGAGTCCTTCTGGTCGTTGGGGAAGTTGATCACCAGCGTGCCGGCGATGAAGCACACGACGATCGGCGACAGGTGCAGGTAGCTCGCGAGGCCCGACGCGAACGCGATCGAGCCCAGCACGACCGCGAGGAACTCGGCGTTCGAGGTCGGCACGCGGATCATCGCGAAGATCAGCACGCCGAGCGCCACGCCCAGGCCGATCGACACGAACAGCCACGCGGTCGCGGGCAGCTGCCACGCGCCGACGCCGGCGTTGCCGCGGAAGTACGCGGTCAGGAACAGCAGGCCGACCACGCCGACGATCTCGTCGAGCTGCGCCAGCAGGATGTCGACGCCCTTGCCCTCGCGCCACGACCGCATCGCGAAGCCGCGGAACTGCCGCGGGGCGGTCATCGCCGCGGCGGCGCCGAGGATCAAGAGGTCGCGCCACAGCGCGGGATCCTCGAGCTTGGCGCCGAAGCCCGCGACCATCAGCGCGCCGCACGCGCCCGCGGTGACCGCGAACGGGCCGAGCGCCTCGACGAGGATGATGTACGCGGTGCCCTTGGGCACGCGATCGAGCACGCGGATGTCGAGCTGCGCCCCGATGATGAAGCCGAGCCAGCCGAGGCCGAACTGCATGACCGGGCGCAGCTGATCGAGGACGTCGCCGGTCAAGACGCCGATGCGCGGGTGGCTGGCGATCAGGCCGAGCGCGACGAACGGGAAGCCGGCGGCGATCACGTTGGCGACGCCGAGGGTCTCCTGCGCGCGCGCGACCCGGCGCGAGCCGCCGAGGAACGCGAGCACGAACAGCGCGACCAGGCCGCCGATGACCTTGATCGCGAACCAGGTCTTCTGCGAGCTCGAGAGCTCGGGCGCGGGCGCGTGCGGCGCGGGCGCGGCGGGGGCAGGTGCGGTGGTTGTCGGGGCCGGCGCGGGCGGCGCGGCGACCGGGGGCGCGGGCGTCGGCAGCACGAGCGGCGGGGCGACCACCGGTGGTGCGGGTGGCTTCGGCAGCACGAGCGGAGGCGTGCTCCCCGGCCACGGTGAAGGCGTCGGGGCCGCGGGCGTCGGGGCCGCGGGCGTCGGGGTCGCGGCGGGCTCAGGCGGCGCTGCGGCCGGCTGCCCGCGGGCTGCCGCGCCGATGCAGACCAGCGCGATCATCGCCGCTGCCGGCGCGAACCTCACGAGCTGATCTCTCCATCGTCGGCTCACGCCCGATCGTTGGTACCACAGAGCCGCGGGCCGGTGGCCAGGGCGGGTCGCGATCGACGAGGCGCGACTGTGCTCCGAAAGCGCACACCGATCGTCGATCGATCGCGCGGACGCGACATCGATCGTCGGCGATCGTCACCAGGTGCAGCGGTCGACGTCGCTCACGCTCTGCGCCGCGAGCACGCAGGCCTCGAGCGTCTTGCTCGGCGCCTCGTTCTTGCAGCGCGAGATGATGCGATCGACGCTCGTGACCAGGTACTGATCCGCGCCGGCGCCGGTCGGCAGCGCGCGGAGGTGCGCGACGATCGCGCCGCAATCGCCGACGCCGAGGGGATGCGGACACGCCCCCAGCTCCTGCTTGGTGCGCGCCGCGATCAAGCAGCGCTCGTCGTCGCGACCGAGGCCGGCGCGCTGGCACTGCGCCAGCATGTCGGCGGCGAACTGCGCGCGCTCGGCCTTGGGCGTGTAGTTGCCGAGCAGGATCCCGCCGAGGTGATCGGCGATCGCGGCGCAGTCGGCGTCGCCAGCGCCCGGCGGCGGCGGCTGCGGCGGCTGCGGCACCGCGCTGCCCGAGCCCAGACCTGGCGCGCGCACGCAGAGATCGCTCAGGCACGCGAGGCCGGGATCGCAGGTGTGGTTGCCGTAGCAGGGGCCGCGCTCGGAGCCGTCGGGCACCGTCGAGCGGCAGGCGGCGGTGGCGACGAGCAATGCGAACGCGGTGCGAGCGAGCATGGTTCCTCCGGGGTCAGGGCGCGAGCGCGTGATCGAGCGCGCGCTCGAAGGCGGCGTCGCTCGCGCACGGCGCGCCGGTCTGCGCGATGCGCTCCACGAGCGCCGCCAGGCGCGGGCGCTCGGGATCGAGGGCTGCGTCGTGCGCGTCGGCGAGGCCCGCGGCGATCATCGACGCGCGCGCGGCGATCACCGGCGCGGCGTCGGTCGCGACGCCCTCGACGGCGGTGGCGCGGGTCGCGCAGGTGCCATCGGCGGCGACCGCGTCGGCGACGCG
>JAIOQA010000226.1 GCA_021413675.1 Deltaproteobacteria bacterium
GCGGCAACGGTCCCCGCCCCGGCGCCGGTCCCCGCCACGCCGGCCCGCCCCAGGGCCGTTCCGGCCCGCCATCGCGCGGCGCGGCCCCCCGCGGCCGCGGTCGCGGCCACGGTCGCTAGCACCGTCACCGCCACCGAAGCGCGCGGCGTGATCACGGCCGCGGCGAGTCGCTGCAGCGTGATCACAGCGCCTCGCGCCAGGCGTGATCGCCGGTCCGCGCGCGTTCGCATCCGCGCGCGCTGACGCATCGCCGCGCAGCGAGCCCGGCCACGATCTCGTTTGACAGGCTTGTTCCTTTTTTGATAATGACTTTCAAGTTCAGAACACACGAGGCGCGCCAGCGCCTCGCAAGGAGTCCTTTTGTCTTCCAAGTCCCCCTCGATCCTCGTCGGGTTGCCGTCGCTCGGCGCGATCATCGCGACCCTCGTGTTCGCTGCCTGCGGCGACGCCCCCGCCTCGTCGCGCGACGCCGCACCACCCACCTCGGACACGCCCGTTCCCGTCCCGGACGCCGTGCCGGGCACCCCCGACGCCGACGTCCCGCGCGCCCCGCGCATCACCATCGTCCCGATCTCCGCGACCGGCCACGACCGCCTCTTCGGCGTCGCGTTCGACGCCCAGGGCAACATCTACGCGTCGGGCCAGGTCGCGCCCGGCACCGACACCGCGACCGACTACGCGAGCGTGATCGCGCGGTTCACGCCCTCCGGCGATCTCGACCCTGCGTTCGGCGATCACGGCGTGGCCATGCGCAACGTTGCGGTCGGCGCCAACGGCGAGCTGTTCCGCAGCCTCGTCGTGCAGTCCGATGGCAAGGTCGTGGCGCTCGGCGCGATCGAGCACGCGGGCGCGACCGACCCGCGCGATCGCGATCTCGCGCTGCTCCGCCTCAACGCCGACGGCTCCACCGACACCACCTTCGGCACCGACGGCGTGGTCGTCCTCGATCTCAGCACCGGCGTCGCGAATGGCACCGCGTTCGTCGCCGACTCGGCGTGGGGCCTGGCCCGTTACCCCGACGATCGCCTGGTCGTCAGCGGCGGCAAGGTCCGCACCGGCGCGACCGACACCGACTTCGCGGTCGTCCGGCTGAGCAAGGACGGCGTGCTCGACCCGAGCTTCGCCACCGCGGGCGTGTTCGCGCTCGATCTCGTCATCGCCGACAGCACCAACGGCGACCAGCCGAAGCACAACAACGCCAGCCCGCGCAACGTGACGATCCTGCCCGGCACCCAGGGCATCGTCGCCGCCGGCTATCAGCCCATCCCGGGCAAGGACACCGAGCCGGTGGTCTTCAAGCTCACCGACGCCGGGGCGCTCGACCCGACCTTCGGCGACGGCGGCGTGTTCGCGTCCGCGGTGCTCGACGAGCAGGCCGAGACCTACGCCGCGCGTCCGCAGGGCGACAAGTTCATCACCACGGGCTACGGCCGGTCGACCGCGACCGAGACCACCGACATCCTGTCGCTGCGGATCAACGCTGACGGCACGCTCGACCCCACGTACGGGACCGCCGGCATCGTGCGCATCGACGTCGGCGGATTCGGCGACAACTCGCGCAACCTGATGGTCCTGCCCGACAACCGCGTGATGCTGTCGGGCGGCGGCCGGCCGACCGCCACCGACGTCGATGGCTTCGTCGCGTTGCTCACCCCGGACGGCCAGCCCGACACCAGCTTCGCGCCGGCCGGCTGGCGCACCGTCGATCTCGGCGGCCCCGCCGACTTCCTGTGGTCGGTCGCGCTGTCGCCCGACGGCAAGACCGCGGCGTTCGCGGGCGTGAAGGGCGTGGGCGCGAACCCGACCCCGGCGACCGCCAACGACGACGCCGCGCTCTACCTGCTGCCGCTCGGCACCTGATGCGCGCGCGCCCGATCGCGATCCTCGCCGCGGTGAGCGCGTGCGAGGCCGCGCCGGCGCCACCGGCGTGCACGAGCGGCGTGATGCAGCCAGGCACGTCGGAGAACCTCGACATGACGCCGGGCCAGGCGTGCAATGCCTGCCACGCGTACACCAACGCGAGCTCGGGGGACGGCGGTGACGCGCCGATCTACGCGTTCGCGGGCACGGTCTTCACCGGCAAGCACGAGCCCGACGACTGCGTGGGCGGCCCGCTCGATGACGCGCCGGCCGAGGTCGAGGTCGTGGACGCGATCGGCGTGCGCTACCGCGTGCCGGTGTCGGCGGTCGGCAACTTCATGTTCGAGTCCGACGCCGTGGTCTATCCGGTCACGGCGAAGATCCTCTACCAGGGACGCGTGCGATGGATGATCGAACCGCAGCTGAGCGGCGACTGCAACACCTGCCACTCGGCCGCCGGCACCGACGGCGCCTCGGGCCGCATCCGGTTGCCATGACCGCGCTGCTCGCGATCGGCGCGCTCGTCGCGGGCTGCGCCCACGTCAAGCCGTGGCAGCGCGAGCGACTGGCGAAGGCCAAGATGCAGCTGTCGGGCGACGCGCAGGCCACCGAGCTCGAGCAGCACGTCTACGAGTCGCGCGAGGGCTCGGCCGGCGGCACCGGCGGCGCGGGGGGCGGATGCGGCTGCAACTGATCGCGGCGCTCGCGATCGCCGCGCCGCCGACCGCGCGCGCCGACCCCGAGGTCGCGGCGAGCGCGCGGATCGGGGTCTACGCCGACTCGGATCACACCACCGTGACCACGACCGCGGTCGCCGCGAGCGCCCGCCCGACCGACGCGCTCCGGCTCGGCGCGCAGTACCTCGCGGACGCGGTGTCGAGCGCGTCGATCGACGTCGTGTCGTCGGCGACCGGCCGCATCCACGAGCTGCGCCACGAGGTCACGACCACCGCGCGCTACCACCGCGGCGATCACGCGCTCGGCGCGGCGTACCTGTACTCGGTCGAGCACGACTGGGCCTCGCACACCCTGGTGCTCGACGCGAGCCGCGATCTCGCGCAGCACGCCGTGACGATCGGCGTGGCCGTCACCGGCGGGATCAACGCGATCGGCAAGGTGGGCGATCCGGACCTGCACCGGCGGCTCGTGACTGGCGGCGGCGATGCGTCCGTCACGGTCGCGGCGTCGCGCCGCGATCTGCTGCAGCTCGATCTCGGGGTGGCGCTCCTCGACGGCTACCAGGCCAGCCCGTATCGCTTCGCGGTCTACGGCGATCTGCGCGCGGTGTTCGAGACCGTGCCTCGGGCGCGGCTGCGCCAGGTCATCGCGTTGCGCTGGAACCACCAGCTGTTCGCGGACAGCGCGCTGCGCACCCAGCTTCGCGGCTATCGCGACAGCTGGGGCATCGTGTCGATCACCGGCGCCGCCGCCTACGTCGTCGGGGTCGGCGACTTCGATGTGGACCTGCACGTCCGCGGCTACGCCCAGCGCGAGGCCCGGTTCTACCGCGCCACCTACGCCGCGCCGATGCCGTACATGACCGCGGACCGCGAGCTATCCCGCTTCGTCGATGGCTTCGCGGGCGCGGGCCTCGCGTGGCGGCGCGACGCCGGCGACGCGGGCGCGCTGCGCATCGATCTCAAGGTCGATGGCTTCGCGTTCGCGTTTTCCCAGGTCCCGGCGATGCCGTCGCGCAGCGGGATGATCGTCGAGCTCGGCGTGGGGTTGTCGTGGTGACCGGCGCCAGCCCGGCCACGCCGGCACGCTGGTGACCGGCGAGGTCGTGACCGCCGACGAGGCGTACCTGCGCGAGACGCTGCGCGCGCCCGCGCGCCGGGTGGTGGCGCCGGGTCGCGCGACGTCGTGGTCCCTGGCCGGCGTCGCGGTCAGCGCGGCGTCGCGCCCAGCGCGAGCCGCACGCCGACGCCGAGCGTGGCCTCCTCGGTCAGCCCGCGGATGCCCTTGCGGTGGCCGACGTCGGCCGACAGGTAGATCATCGTGTCGCCGAGCGCGCCCGGGACGGCGACGCCGACCAGCGCGCGCGCGAGGTATGCGTCGGGGAACCGCCGCCCGACCAGCTCGTCGCCGACCAGGTACTCGGCGTAGGCCGACACGAACGGCTGCAGGCGCGCGCCGGTGAAGCGCGCGTGCAGATCGATCGCCGGTCCCCCGGCGTAGCTCGAGCGGCCGGGCACGAACACCATGCCGACCGCGCGCGCCGCGAACGCCCAGCGAGCAGTGCGCCGCGCGACCGCGGCGTCGACGATGAGCTCGTCACCGACGTAGGGCTCGGCCGAGACGTCCATGCCGGCGTCGCCCCGGTTCGAGCCGGTGTAGTGCTGGCTCTCGTGGCGGTACTGCGCCGCGACCTCGAGCGCGCATCGCGGGCACAGCCGGGCCCCGAGCCGATCGAGCGCGACCGCCGTGACGTACGCGTACGATCCGCGCCACAGGATCGCGCCGGTCGCGCGCGGGAACAGGTTGCCGAAGGCCTCGGTGGTGCCGTCGCTCTCGAGTTCGATCAGCCCCGCGAACCCGAGCCGCACGGTGATCGAATCGCTGCGCCACGACGCGAACGCCAGCTCGCCGCCGGCGGTGCGCACGTCGCGCGGCACGATCAGCAGGTTCATCGTGGGCGTGTCGCGCGACGCCGACCACGATCGCGCGATCCGGCGGGCCGCGCCGAGGCCCTGCACGCGCCCGTCGGCGTGCGCGGTGGCGGCCGCGAGCGCGATAGCCAGCGCGGCAAGCCCGGCCTTCACTGCCAGCCCCCGAAGAACCGGAAGGTCGCGAGGTGCAGCCCCGGCGCCGCCGCGCCGTCGGTGACGTAGCTGATGTGGACCTCGTCGCCACGCCGCAGCCCGGCGTGCTCGCGGCCGCCCTGCACGAACAGCGACGGCGGCGCCGCTGCGTCGAAGATCGGCACCGGGTGGCCCACGTCCTCGCCGACCCGACGCGCACGCCGCACCTCGAACCGCGACGCGAAGATGTCGAGGGTGGTGATCAGGAACCCGTCCTGGTACGGCGACACCGTCAGCGCGCCGGCGGCATCGGCGAACGCGGTCGCGTCGGGCAGCGCGTCGACCCAGCCCGAGAACACGTTCAGGACCTGGTACGCCGCGGGATCCGCCAGCCGGTCGAGCGGCGCGCCGGTGACCACGCATGGATCCTCGAACGCCGCGACCCGGCGGCACCCCGCGATCCGGGCGCGATCGCCGTCGATCGCGCCGCCCCGGTTCAGCACGCGCGCGCCGGGCGCCCACAGCACCGTCGTGCCACCGGCGCGGATCCGTTCGCACGCCGCGGCGCCCGCCGCGAGCGCGCACAGCCCGGTGCCCAGATCCTCGCGGTCGAAGACGCCAGGCCCCAGCACCGCGTGGTCGTAGAAGAGGTAGCCGGTGCCGTCGTGCACCACGCCGCCGGTCGGCAGGAGCGCCAGCCGGCGCCCGTCGGTGCGCGCGGCGTTGGCGGCGACCTCGTCGGCGGTGAGCGCCAGGAGCGAGGTCGGCGCCGGGCCGCCGACGAGCGTGACGCCCGCGCAGGCCGTGGCGGC
>JAIOQA010000227.1 GCA_021413675.1 Deltaproteobacteria bacterium
GGATCGCGGTGCTGGTCGCCAACGGGCTGATCGCGATCGCGATCGCGGTGATCTGGTTTCGCGGCGCCGCGCGTGCGCCGGTGGTCGCGCCACCGGATGCGACGCCTGCGGTCATCGCGCCGCCCGACGCGGCGCTCCCCGACGCCGGCGTGCCCGACGCCGCGATCGTCATCGATGCGGGGCCCGCGGATGCGGCGCCGGCGCGCGCCACCCCGGCGCGCCCGGTCCAGAACCGCCCGCATCGGGGAGCGACGCGATGATCGCGACGGTCGCGTGGCTCGCGGGCTTCGTGGCGCTCGCGATCGCGGCGACCCGGGCCACGCGGCGCGCGCGCCGGTCGCCGGGCGAGACCGTCGAGCGCGGCGCGATCGCGATCGCGGCGGTCGCGGCGCTCGCGCTCGGCCTGGCCGCGGCCTGGGTGTGGACGCCATCGACCGAGCGCACCGACGAGCCAGGCCACGCGCGCCTGTTCGTGCGCGCGGTCGCGAGCCCGTTGCCCGACGGTCGCGCGGTCATCGGCTTCGGCGCCGACGCCACGCTGCGCCTGCCGCCGAGCTACGCGCTCGCCGAGGAGGCGCGCGGCCGCGATCTGATCGACGTCTTCGCGGTCGGCACCGCCGGGCTCGCGATCGCGCCGCACCCGCGCATCGAGCCGTCGCCGACGCGGCTCCTGCTCGCGACCGCGCCGCACGCCCACGACGCGCCGCCGCTCGAGGTCGCCGACGCGATCGCGCTCGCGACCGCGCAGCTCGATCACGGCCGCTGCGGCGCGCCGACCGTGGCCGCGCCCGAGATCGAGCCGGCGATCGCGATCGCGGTGGTGTGCGATGGCCCGCAGCCGGTCGCCGCGATGATCGTCGAGCGCGACGCGGTGCCGCGCGGCGCCGCGGTGCGCGTGACGCCGCTGGTCTGGCGCGCGCCGCGGTTCGTGGCGCACCAGCTCGAGCTCGATGGCGGCGTGGCGATCGAGCTCGGGCGCGCCGACGACGCGACCCCGGGCGTGCGCCACTGGGACGTGCCCGCGCCGGCCGGGCTGCCGCGCCTGGTGATCCCGCCCGAGGATCCGAGCGCGCCGTGCGCGGCATGGGCCGAGCGCGATCGCGCGTTCGGCGGTATCGCGACCTCGGTCGGCGACACCGACGCGATCGCGTGCGTGCTGCCGTACCTCGCGCCGTACGTGCTCGAGGTGCGGCGGCTCGTCCCCGACGAGACCGGCGTGCTCGCGCGCGCGGTGTGGGCCGCGGGCCTGTTCACCACCGTCGGGCTGTGCGGCCTGATCGCGCTCGCGACCCGCCGGCGCGGCAGCCTGACCGCGACCCGGTTCGCGCGCGCGTTGATCGGCGCGTGGGCCGGCGCGGGCTTCGCGGCGATCGCGGTGCTGCGGCTGGCCTGGGCCCATCGCGTCGACATGCTGCGCGACCTCGAGCCGATCGGCGCGCGCGTGCTCGCGAACCAGGTGACGATCGTCCTGCTCGCGGGCGCGCTGGCCGCGCGGATCTGCGCCGAGCGCGCGCGCCTCGGCGTGATCGCGTGGGCGATCGTCGTCGCGGGTGGCGGCTGGGCGCTGCGCCTGGATCTCGCGGCGGCGTGGGCCACCCGCGCCGCCGGCGCGCAGCTGGTGCTGTCGGCGCTGGTCGCGATCGCGCCGCTCGCGATGCCCGCGGTCCGCGCGATCCGCGTGCGCGCGCCCAGCGGCGTCCCGCTGATCCCGGCCATCACGCCGGCGACCGCCGCGCTGCTCGCGATCGCGATCACCGCCGTCCTCGCGCCGCCGCTGGTGCTGGTCAAGCTCGCGCTGGCCTGGGCGACCGTGATCGCCGCGTACCGTGCGCTGCGCGCCAGCCGCGGGCGCGGCCGCCTCGTCGCGAGCGCCGCGACGATGCTCGCGCTCGCCGCGCTCGCGCGCCTCGACGCCGGCGTCACCGTCGCGATCGCCGGGCCCGGCGTGATCGCCGCGATCGTGATGCTCGGCCACGACGCGCGCTTCGGCGACGCCGATCGCGCGCGGCTCGCCGGCTACGCGCGCGATCATCGCCCGGTCGTGCTCGCGCACGCCGCGCTCTTCGGTGGCACCGCGGTGCTCGCCGGGGTGTGGGCGCTGGTCGCCGCGCCCGACGATCTCGCGATCGCGATGACCCGCGGCGCGCTCCACGGCCTGCTCGTGATCGCGGCCGCGATGCTGGCGATCGGCGCGGTCGCGCGCTGGCGCGGCGGCCGGTCGCTGCCGTGGTTCGCGGCGGCCGCGGTGCTCGCGGCGCTCTGGCTCGGTCGCGATCACGTGATCGCCCGCGCCGTCGATGGCTCGAGCGCCGCGTCGCAGCGCGTGGCGCAGATCCTCGCGCCGGGCAGCGGCCTCTTGCGCGACCCCGAGGGCTTCGCGGCCGGCTCGACCGCGCGTGCGGCGACCGCGATCGAGGGCGATCCGTGGCGCGGCGAGGGCTGGTTCGGCGCGGCGATCGCGGATCCCGGCGTGCGGCTCTCGATCGAGAACGACTACGCGCCGGTGCTGATCCTGCGCGAGCGCGGCGTCCTAGGCGTCGCGGCGGTGCTCGCGCTCCTGCTCGGGTTCGTCGCGGCGCTGTGGTGGATCGCCGGCGAGCGCTTCGCGCATGGCTCGGCGGCGCAGCGCACCCGCCGCGTGGTGACGTGCGTGCTCGGCGCGCTGATCGTGTACCAGCCACTGGCGGCGCTCGGCCTCGTGCCGCTGACCGGCATCGCGTGGCCGGGCCTCGGCATCGACAGCCCGACCGACGCGTGGATGCTGCTGCTCCTGGTGCTGGGCGTGGTCGCGTGGGGGCGCGATGGCCTGCCGACCGACGACGAGCGTCACGATCGCGAGCTGCGCGCGAGCCGCGCCTTCCGCACCGCGAACCGCGCGACCACCGCCGCGGCCGCGCTCGCGCTATCGGCGGCGCTGATCATCGTCGGGCGCGGCGCGCTCGCGGCCGCGCATCGCTCCGGCGACGTCTTCACGGGCGCCGCACCGGCCGCGCTGACCGCCTGGCGCTACGCGACCGGGCTCGCGTGCACCGTCGGCGCGGTCGAGGGTGACGCGCGCGCGCTGGTGCCGACCGATCTGATCGGCGCGCCGCTCGACGCCGACACCGCGCGCTTCCACGCCGCGCTGCGCAGCCGCTGGGCCGACGACCGCCCGGCGCTGGTCGCCGCGATGAGCCGCTTCCTCGACGAGCCCGGCCACCCGTGCGCGGCGGTCGGCCCGTGGCGCATGACCGCGAGCGTCGCGCGCGATGGCGCGGCTCGCTGCGTCGCGCGCTGGCGCGTCGGGCTGCCCGAGGTCGCGGTCGCGGCCGAGGCGAACGGCCCGCATCGCGGCCGCGGTCGCTGCCTGGTCACGACCACGCGCGATCCTCTCGAGGTCCACGCTCACGCGACCGCGCCGGCGCCGCGCCTGCGGCTGGTCAGCGACGCGATGGGCGCGGCTGCGCGCGATCGCGGCGAGCTCGCGTCGGGTCACCTCATCGCGCGGCTCCGCCCTGGCGCGGGCGCCGTCGACGCCGGGTCGCGCGAAGGCGCCGGCTTGCTCGTCGGCGATCGCATCGCGCTGGCGCCCGGGCTCGAGGTCGCGCTCGCCGCCGATCGCGTGGTCGTGCGCGTGGCGGCGACCGCGCCACCGGTCGCGATGCTCGAGGCCGGCCCGGCCGGCGCATGGACCGTCGTCGCGATGCGCGGCGAGGTCGCGCTCGAGCGCACCGCGATCCTCGTGGTCGGCGATGCGCATCGCCGGCGCACCTGGACCTTCCGCGGCGCGCGCGCTGGCGCGACGGTATCGCCGCTGCTCGCCGATGATCTCGTGCGCGTCCACGACGCCAGCGCGCCGCGCCGCCGCTACGTCTACGGCGGCGATCTCCCCGAGCTCGGCTGGATCGATCCCTATCGCGCCGCCGGTTCGCTCGGCCTCGACGGCTGGGTGCACGCCGCCGTCGCCGAGGAGCCCTCGGCGATCCTCGCGCCCGCGCCTTCGTCTCCCACTCCGACTCCCCCGTCCACGCCCTCTTCCTCGCCCACTCCCTCCTGGACCGACGCCGCCCTCGCGCGCCCCTACTGCGGCACGCTCGCGCCTCCTCCCACGCCTTCTCCCTGCGCGCCCAGCGCCACCGACGGCGTCATCGAGTGCCGCGTCACCGTGCAGCCCGAGCTCGAGCTCCAGCTCCGCAACCTGACCGAGCTGATCGCCGCCGACCCCACCGCGTGGGCGGGCAAGGGCATCCCGCCGACGCGCGCGGCCTTTCTCGTCGAGCGCGGCGACACCGGCGCGATCCTCGCGTCCGGCGAGGTCGTGCCCGGTCGCGCCTCCAGCGCCTTCAGCCCGGGCAACCCCGGCCTCGATCGCTACCTCGCGCGCCTCCGCGACGATCGCGATCCCTGGACCGGCGCCGACCTCGCGCCGTCCGAGTCGTCCGCCGAGCGCGTCGACTGGAACCAGCCGATCGCCGCCGGCTCCGCGATCAAGCCGCTGGTCGCCCGCGCCGCCGAGCTCGCCGCGCCCAGCGATCTCGCCGCGCTATCCCTCGCCACCGACGGTCCGGAGATCACGGCCGGCGCCTGCCACCGCGGCAAGCGCTCGTTCCGTCCGATCTTCGGCCACTGCGCGCCGACCCCGCTCGTCACCGCCGCCGAGCGCTTCGATCTCCACGACTACCTCGCGCGCTCCTCGAACTGGTACCAGGCCGCGCTCGGCATCATCGGGCTCGCGCTGCCGTTCGACGAGCACACCGCCCTCACGATCGCCAGCGAGCCCATCGATCCGTTCACGCTGCGAGCCTCCTCGATCGATCGCGTCCCCGCCGCCACGCCGCTCGCGATCTCCCGCGACGGCCACCGCGTCATCGCTGGCAAGACGGTCTACCTCGAAGGCCTGCGCTCGACCCCGCTGTGGACGCGCTTCGAGTCGATCGTCGGGCGTCCGCTGTGCACGCCGAGCGATCCCGCGTGCGGCCGCGAGCTCGATCGCCGCGATCTGTGCGCGGTGCGCGCGCTGCCGATCGCGTCGCCGTCGCCGGATCAGCGCGCGCTGATCGCCCTCGGCCCGGCCGCGTTCACGCTGTCCGAGAAGCGGACGTCGACGGTCGCGATCGTCGACTACCTGCAGTTCCTCCGCGGCTCCGGCCTGCATCCGCTCGGCTCGCTCGCGCAGCTCACCGACGCGTTCACCCGCGTCGTCTACGATCGCCCGGGCACCGATGGCCGCTTCCGGCTCGCGGCGAGCTGGTTCCCGTCGCCGACGATCGGCGTCGCGCCGACCTGGGACTGCGCGACCGGCGACGCGCCCGTCGAGTCGGTCATCGGCGGTGGCGGCGGGCTCTGCGGCGTGGTCCAGCCCGGCGGCACCGCCGCCAAGGCGCTGCGCGCGGTGCTCGCCGATCCGCGGGTGATCGTCTACGGCGCCAAGACCGGCACGATCGACGCGCTCGCCGACGTCAGCGAGAAGACCCGCGCGTGCGAGGCCTGGAACCAGCGCCACACGATCCCAGGCCGGCCCGCATCAACGACCGCGCAGCCGTACTGGCTCACCTGCGGCAGGTCCGCGCCCGACGACAGCCTGCTGGTGATCGCGTTCGGCGTGAAGACCGCGCACGGCGTGGTGCCGCTGACCCTCGCGATCGATCTGCAGCGCAGCGGCAAGGGCGTCGCGGCCTCGATCGCGCGCCACTACATCGACGCGCTCGTCGCCTACGTCAGCGAGCCGGGACCGTGACCGCGGCGGCGGCGAACGCGGGCTTGCCGGCGCAGCGCTCGGCGCCCATCGCCACCGCCGCGCCGTCGACGACGCCCATCCGCTGCGGCAAGGCCGGCGCGCGGGTCCGGTCCTCGCGATCGCGCGCCGCCGCGAAGCTCGCGCGCGACAGCGTTGCCAGCGCCGCGGGATCCAGGCGACCGTCCGGCTTTCGGACATCGGTCGCGAGCGCCGCGGCGGTCGCGACCGCGAGCCCCTCCGCGCCGCGCACGCACACCGGCGAGCTCGCCACCGGCGCGCGATCCGGCACGCTCGCGACCAGCGCGCGCTTCGACGCGGCGAGTGACTCGTCGTACGCCTCGGCGCGCGCCGCGGCGTGCGCATCGAGCCGCCGGCTCGCCAGCGCGACCGCGCCGATCGCGGCCACGCCGACCAGTGCACCGACGACGATTCCCCTCGTTCGCTGCATGCATCCTTGTATCACCGCCGGCGCGCCGCGCATTCCGAAATTCTGCGGATCTCGTGCACCGCCAGTGACGACGATCGCGCCATCGAATCTCCGCACACGAACCGGGCCGCACGCGTGATCGCGCCGTGCGCATCGGCTACGTTCGTGCCGTGATCACGCAGCCGCCGTTCTCCCCCACGCCCGACGAGATCGCGCGCGCCGCGGGCTCGACCGCGCCGTTCTCGGGGGAGGAGGAGCCGTTCCAGCCGCTGCGCGGGCGCGTCGTCGATCGCTACATGATCGTCGACGAGCTCGGCGCCGGCGGCATGGGCGTGGTCTACAAGGCCTACGATCCGGATCTCGGCCGGCTGATCGCGCTCAAGCTGGTGCGGCCCTCGGCCGCGAGCCGCGCGACCATCCGCCTGGTGCGCGAGGCCCGGGCGATCGCGCGCCTCGCGCACCCGAATGTCGTCGCGGTCCACGATGTCGGCGAGCTCGACGCCGAGATCTTCATCGCGATGGAGTACGTCGAGGGCCAGCGCCTGCGCGACTGGCTCAACGTGCCGCGGGCGCAGC
>JAIOQA010000228.1 GCA_021413675.1 Deltaproteobacteria bacterium
TGCGACTTCCAGCGCATGCGGCGCGAAGCGGGCCTGGTCGCGGCGCCAGCGGCGCATGCCGGCCAGTGCGGGACCGAGCGCGGGAGCGATGCCGGCACGCGTCGCCTCGATCAGGTCTTCGCTGTCTTCCGGTACCGGCAAGGCGTTCAGACGCGACCAGCAGACCTGGGCCACGGTATGGAACAGGATGCCGAGGCTGCTTTCGGTGATGCCCGACTCGTGGAAGCGGCGCGACCAGGCCGTGAAACGCCGGTGCAGGTTGGCCGCCAGGCCCGGCATGGTTTCCGGCGCCAGGGTCTCCACGCGCAACTGTTCGAGCAGTTCGAAGACCAGGCGCTCGACCGGCTCCGGCGGGCAGTGCTGGCGATGCAGTGCGGTGTCGGAATGCAGCAGGCGCAGGGCCATGCCGTCGGCGTGGGCGCGCAGCGCCGGAAAGCTTTCCGCCTCTGTCTCGACGCGCAAGTGCGGCGCATACGTCCGCAGCGCCCGTTCGCCGCGGTGCAGGAGATGGCCACGGTAGTGCAGTTCGCCGTCGCCGGTCAGCGCCCGCAGCGTGGCGGCACAGGCCTCTTCCATCTTCTGCTGCCGCGGCAGGTTCATTGCGCGGCCGGCGGGAGCATCCAGGATTCGTCGAGTTCGATGTCGAAGCAGCGCTGGTAGTACTCGGCGACCAGCGGGCGCTCGGCATCGTCGCACTTGTTGAGGAAGGACAGGCGGAAGGCCAGCGCCGGGTCGCGGAAAATTTCGCAGTTCTCGGCCCAGGTGATGACGGTGCGCGGCGACATCAGGGTCGACAGGTCGCCGGCGGCGAAGCCCTTGCGCGTCAGGTTGGCCAGCGCCACCATCGAGTCGATCAGCGTGCGGCCCTGCTCGCTGTCCTTGCCCGGCACGCGGGCCAGCACGATCGCGGCTTCTTCCTGCGGCGAGAGGTAGTTGAGCGTGGCGACGATGTTCCAGCGGTCGATCTGGGCGTGGTTGAGCATCTGCGTGCCGTGGTACATGCCCGACAGGTTGCCCAGGCCCACCGTGTTCGAGGTGGCGAAGAGGCGGAAGCTGGGGTGCGGGCGGATCACGCGACGGTGGGCCGCCCTTCGCCTCGACCGGTCCGGCGCGCCTGACCGAGCTCTCGGTCTGGCTCCTGCGCCTCGGCATCAAGGTCGAGATCATCGCTCCAGGCAAGCCGCAGCAGAACGGTCGGCTCGAGCGCCTGCATCGCACCCTCAAGGCCGAGGTCGCGGCGTCGCCCGAAGCCAACCGGCGCGCGCAGCAGCGCGCGTTCGATCTCTGGCGGCGCGCGTACAACCACGAGCGTCCGCACGAAGCGCTGGGCCAGCGTCGGCCTGCGAGCGTCTACACGCCGTCGCCGCGCACGTACCCTCGACCGCTCGTTGCACTCACCGCCCCACTCGGCCGCTTCCACGAGCAGCGCCTCGACCGTGGCCTCGTCGTCGCGCGGCGCTATCCGCGCCCACTGGCCGGCTATGACGATGCCGACGCCTCGCCGGTGCGCGTCGACCGCACGGGCCATATCCGCTGGGAGCGCCGCCGCATCTTTGTCTCGCTCGCGCTCGCCCACGAGACGGTCCATGTGGACCTACCCGACGACGACCGCGGCCGCCGCTGGCCCGTTCGGTGGCGCTCCATCCTGCTCGGCTGGCTCGATGCCGGCCGCCTCGACCGCGGGCTCATCCTGCCCGTGCGCGCTCGCCGCTGATCGTCGTCTGCCGCAGACGTCCGCCCCCGTCGTCGCGCGCATCGTCGTGTGACCGCGTAGCCTTCGCTCGGCCTGCACGTCAAGGCTGCCCTCGCTGCGCTCGGCGCTGGCGCGGCCGTTGACGTCGGCCTCGCTGCGGCTCGAGCGCATCCGCCGGGCCGGGAGCCGGCCCGCGGTGCGACCCACGTCCGTCTCGCAGCCAGGTCGCGTCCACGTCAAAGCGCGCACTCGCTGTCAGGAAACACGATGGAGTGATCCGTCATGGATCACGTGGACCGTTCACGACGAAGGTCGCCTGGAACGCTTCCATCGCACGTCGAAGCTCGACACGGCGAGTCCGCCACGCGCGCACCTGATGGCCCAGCAGCGGGGGTTCGACCGCACTTGTCGCCAATACAACGACACGCGACAACGCGCTCGGGATGCGACCCCCGGCGACCCAGTACCGATGCACCGCCGCGCCCCGAGTTTCCCCGTCACATCCCGCGGGTGCCTGGCCCATCACTGCATGGGCCCTCGCGCACTGATGCTCCTGATGACGCTCGCCGCCTGTGGCAGCGTCGCCGTTCCCGGCACCGATGGCGGTGATCGCCCCGACGCTGCGAGCACCGCACCCGATGCGGCGCCCGGCGCACCCGATGCCGCGCCGCCGTGCGGGACGCTCTACGTCACCAACTTCGGCGGCGGCGGGGTCGAGATCTTCGACTGCCTCGCCACCCGCGATGACACGCGGGTCGGCGGCGATCGCGTGCTCGCCGGCGCGGCGACCGGCCTGACCTTCGGCGAGTACGCCGGCATCGCGGTCGACCCGGGCCGCGACCTGCTCTACGTGTCGGAGCACGGCGACGGCACGGTGCGGATCTGGGAGCACGCCAGCACGATCAGCGGCGACGTCGCGCCCGACCGGGTGCTGACGACCGGCGCCGGCTATCAGCAGGGCCTGGCGCTCGACGTGACCCACGATCGGCTCTACGTCGCCGACGACAACTTCAACCCCAACCAGATCCTGGTCTACGCCGGGGCGCACGCCGTCAGCGGCGCGGCGACGCCGGTCGCGGTGATCTCGATCGCCGACTCGTTCCAGCTATCGATCGACGAGGTCCACGATCGGCTGTACGTCGCGATGGGCACCGCGGTCGCCGTCTACGACGGCGCGAGCACGATCACCGGTACCGGGGCCACCGCGGCGCGCACGTTCGCGCCCGCGACCTCGACCAACTTCCAGGGCGTGGCGATCGACGTCGCGCACGACGTCGCGTACGTGAGCGAGCGTGCCGCCGCCGGCACGATCTACGCGGTGCCGGGCGCGAGCACGGCCAGCGGCACGGTCGCGCCGACCCGCACCATCGTCGGCACCACCGCGAGCGAGCACCTCACCACCGCCGAGCAGGTCCAGATCGTCGACGACCGGCTCTACACCGTCAACGACAGCGCCAGCCGGGTCTGGATCTACGATCCCGCGAGCGCGGCGAGCGGAGCGGTCGCGCCGGCGCGCGCGATCCTGCTCGGGCTCCACGCCGGCCAGGCCGACGGATTCCTCTTCGTGCCGTGAGGTGCGCCCCGCGCCACGCCCGACGCTGTGACCAAGGTCGCGCGCGGCGTGGCGCCGCACCCCGCCTCCCGCCCGGGACGCGTACGATGCGGCGATGCGCTCTGCCCTGCTGGTCCTCGCCCTCGCGCTGCCCGCGTGTGGCGACAACGCGTCGCTCGTGACGACGCCCGACGCCGCCCCGATCCCGAGCACGTGGATGGAGGAGCTGGCGCCCGCGACCGGCCTGTCGGTCTGGACGCCGGAGTTCGAGGTCGATGCCGGCAAGGAGATCCAGGACTGCTACTTCTTCACGGTCCCCGATCTGAAGCAGGGCGCCGATCTGTGGGTCGATCGCCTCGAGCTCGGCCTCAACACCGGTAGTCACCACCTCAACCTGTTCCGCGTGAACACGGTCTACGGCCTCGATCCCGCGGCCGGCGCGCCGGTCGACATGAACGGGGTCAGCGGCACGGTGATCCACGATGGCGAGTGCTGGAAGAGCGCCAACTGGCGCGACTGGCCGCTGGTCGCCAACGATCAGAACTCGCCGCCCGGTCACCCGGTGCTCGACTGGCGCCTGCCGACCAACGTCGCGCAGCGGTTCACGCCCGGCGAGAAGTTGATGCTGCAGATCCACTACGTCAACGCGTCGACGCAGACCACCCCGGCGCGCGCGCGCGGCGGCGTGAACCTGCACTGGTCGACCGACGGCGACACCGAGGAGCTGGGCACGCTGTTCGCGACCCAGCAGAGCATCCGCATCTGCCGCTCGAACCCGACGCCGTCGTACAGCGGCGGCTGCGGCCTGCCCGCGGGCGCGCACACCGTGGTCGCGGCCAACGGCCACTTCCACTCGCGCGGCCAGGCGTTCCGCATCTACGGCTGGGACGGCCTCAACACCGATCCGCCGGCCGACGCCGACATGTTCTACAAGAGCGAGCACTGGGCCGAGCCCAAGATGGCGATCGATCTCAGCGTGCCGCTCGTCGATGGCGGCGGCATCCGCTGGACCTGCGACTACCAGTGGATCGAGCCCGAGGTCGGCTGCGCCGCGGTCGACGCCGCCGATCCGCAGCACGCCGGCGACTGCTGCTACACGTTCGGCCCCAACGTCGAGACCAACGAGCACTGCAACGTCTTCCTGTACTACTACCCGAAGGCCGCGCGCTCGGACATCACCTGCTTCTGATGCGCGTGCTCGCCCCGCTCCTGCTCGCGCTCGCGGCCTGCCCGGGCCCGCAGCCCTACCCGTGCGTCGTCGGCGATCTGACGCAGCCGCCCGAGCTCCAGCTGGTCTATCGCGACGCGAACGGCGCGATGATGCCGCTCGCGAACGGCGCCATGGTCCCGCTCACGCGCGCGCCCCAGGGCGGCCACATCATGCTGGTCAGCGTGCGGGTCAAGAACGCCCAGCTGTGCGACGCGACCCTGCAGGCCGCGCTCAAGGATCCGTGCACCGGCCGGGTCGCGGGCCTCGAGGGGCGGCCGATCACCTGGACGATCGCCGCCGATGGCTTCGCCGAGCCGCAGAGCCCGATGGAGCTGTCGGACTACGCCAACCTCGCGGTGTGCCCGGCCGCCAACAACACGCGCGAGATCGACGGCGCGCCGTGGAAGCTCGAGGTCAAGCTCTACCAGTCGGGTGGCGCGTCGATCGATCAGACCATCGACGTCACCCCCTCGTGCGACGTGTCGAGCGATCCCGAGTCGTGCCGCTGCGAGTGCCGGTTCGACTGCACGTCGACGGTCGACGCCGGCGTGCCGAGCTGCTGATCCTGGATCGATCGGCCCGCGCGAGGACGCGCAGCCCGATCTCGTCCGGAACCGGAGCCGCCTCGCTTCGCTCGGCTCATGGCGCGCGCAGCGCGCGGATCGTCACCGGCCCGTCGATCGGCTGGCCGATCTTGCCGCGGATCAGCCGCTGCGCCGGATAGATGCTGCGGTGGCCGGTGAAGACGTAGGCCAGGACCGCGACGATCACGACGTGCGGCAGGACGCTCGCGCCGCACAGCTCGACCGCCATGATCGACAGCGCCAGCGGCGTGTTCGAGGCCGCCGCGAACACCGCCGCGAGGCCGACCGCGGCGCCCAGCTCGAGCGGCAGGCCGAGCAGCTGCGCGAGCGCGTTGCCGAGCGCCGCGCCGACGAAGAACAGCGGCGTGACCTCGCCGCCGAGGAAGCCGGCGCCGATCGTCAGCGCGGTCAGCCCGAGCTTGAGCGCGAACGCGTAGGCCGGCAGCGTGGGATCGGTGAACGACCGCACGATCGTGGGCACGCCGAGGCCGAGGTAGTCGCCGGTGCCGAGGGCTTGCCACGCCAGCACGATCAGCGCGCCGCCGATGAACAGCCGCAGGGGCAGCCGTCGGACGTGGCGCTCACCCTGGCGCTTGATGAGGTGCGTGAGCTCGATGAACGCGAACGTCGCCGCGGCGATCGCGATCGCGAACACCAGCCACTTGCCGACCACCAGCGCGTCGAGCGCGAGGTGCGGCGCCGCGGGGTAGAGCGTGTGGGTGATGCCCAGGCCGCGCGTGACCAGGTCGCCGACGATCGAGGCGGTGAGCGCGGGCACGAGCGCGTGGTACTCGAGGCGGCCGAGCACGATGAACTCCATGCCGAACACCGCGCCCGCGATCGGCGTGCCGAACACCGAGCCGAACCCGCCGGCGACCCCGGCGGCGAGCAGGTGGCGGCGCAGCGGACCGCGCAGCCCGAGCCGATGCGACAGCCAGTCGGTCAGGCTCGCGCCCATCTGCACCGCCGTGCCCTCGCGCCCGGCGCTGCCGCCGAACAGGTGGGTGAGGATCGTGCCGCCGAGCACCATCGGCGCCATGCGCACCGGGATCTCGGGCCCGTCGTCGTGGATCGTGTCGATCACCAGGTTGTTGCCAGCGCGGATCGGATCGCCGAAGCGCTCGTAGATCCACCCGACCGCGAGGCCAGCGACCGGCAGCGCGAAGATGATCGCGTCGTGATCGATGCGGAAGGTCGTCGCGCGGTCGAGCAGCCACAGGAAGCCCGCCGACGCGGCGCCGCACGCCACGCCGACCACCGCGCCGAGGCCGAGCCACTGCGCGAGCGTGATCGCCCGGCTGCGCATGCGCGCGGCGAACGTCGGACTCGCCGTGGGCGCGGCCTCGCTCACGCCGCGCGCTCGCCCGGCGCCGGCGCGCGCGGCACCATCTGTCGCAGCTGCCAGGCCGAGAGCTCGACGCGCTCCTCGGCCTCGGTCAGGAGCGCGCGGATCTTCCACACCGCGGTCGCGAGCGACAGCAGCGTCGCGAGGCTGGCGATCGACAGCGCGATCACCGCCGCGGCGGCCGGGTGATAGACGAGCCGCGGCAGCACCTCCATCGTGCCGCTGGTGAACCGGTACGAGGCCGGGATCGCGCCGATCGCCTCGAGCGCGACCGGCACGACGACGACCGCGCAGAACAGCACGATCAGCAGCGCGCGCGAGATCGGGCGCGGGTGGAGCAGGAAGGTCGTCATCGTCGCCGCGGCGACGGTCGGCACCAGGATCAGCGGGCCGAAGGTAAGTCCGACCGCGGCGGTCGCGGCCCAGCACGCGACGGTCGTGACCGCCAGCGGCACGCCGCCGACCCGGGTCGCCCGCGCGCCCCAGACGCAGCTCGCGAACGCGATCACGTGCACGAGCGAGAACACCGCGAACAGCGTCCAGTTGGCGACGCCCATCCACAAGGCCGCGGGGATCGCGAGCAGCCAGCCGAGGTACGCGAAGATGCCCATCTTGGCGGCGAGGCGCTGCTGCTCGAGCGCCGAGGCGTCGAGGGCCTCGCGCGCGCCGCGCGGCACGTGGCGCGGCGGCGTGGTCAGGAGCTGGATCATCGTCGTGCGCGCCGCGACGTTGTCGGGGTCCATCGCGAGCGCGCGTCCGACCTCCTGCATCGCGCGCGAGCGGGCGTGCTCGTCGTCGGTCGCGAGCGCGGTGACCGCGGTCGCCGCGGCCGCGGACGCGTGGGTCTCGCCGAGCCGGCGGCGCAGCTCGAGATCGCGATCGCCGTCGAGGTAGCGCTCGACCGCGTCCGATAGCGCGCGCGCGCTCGGGATGCGCTGGCTCGCGCGCAGCGCGGTCGCGCCCACGCACGCGGCGTCGAGCTCCGGCGGGATGTCGCCAAGGACCCGCGTGGACGGCCGCGCGTCGACGCCGGCGAGCGTCGACGCCAGCGCCGCGGTCGTGTCGCGCACCGGGTGCAGCGGCTGGTGGGTCAGGATCTCGAACAGGATCGCGCCGAGCGCGTAGACATCGGCGGCGGCGCCGAGCTGATCGACGCGGCCCTCGATCTGCTCCGGCGCCATGTATCCGGGCGTGCCGACGATCGCGCCGTCCGAGGTCGCGGCCGGGCGTTCGGGCGGATCGAACGAGGGCGTGATGCCGGGCTCGCTGCTCGCGCCGACCCGCGCGATGCCCCAGTCGAGCACGTAGACCTCGCCGAAGTCGCCGAGCATGATGTTCGCCGGCTTGAGATCGCGGTGGATCACGCCGCGGCGGTGCGCGAGCTCGACCGCCTGGCAGACCGTGACGAACGCGGTCAGCAGCTTGCGCCGCGAGTAGCGCTGCGCGATCGCGGGCGTGCCCGCGGCGAGGCCGCCGAGGATCGCCGCGAGGGTCTGGCCGCGGACCCGCTTCATCGTGAAGTAGGTGCGGCCCTCGATCGTGCGGCCGAGATCGTGGACCGGCACGATCGCCGGGTGCTCGAGCTGGCCCTGGATGCGGGCCTCGCGCAGGAACCGCCGCTCGGCGTCGAGGTCGTGCTGACGGTCGGCGTGCATGAGCTTCACCGCGACCTCGCGGCCGATCAGCGCGTCGATGCCGATGCGGACCTCGGCCATGCCGCCCGCGCCGAGGCGATCACCCGGCGCGTAGCGCGCGGGATGCGCGCCGGTGTCGAGCGCGATCGCGCCGCCACCAGGGAGCTCGCCAGCGACCGGGATCGTGGGCGCATCGGCGGCATCGTGGGTGAGGCCGTGCTCGAGCTCGTCGAATGCCACGCGGCATCCTACCGAAATCGCCGCGAAGGTCGGTACTCGACCGCGCCGCGATCGCCGCGATCACGCGGGGTCGAGGAGCTTCACCACCGCAGGGCTGGTGTGCCCCTGCGCGTCGAGCCGCGTGCCCCCCGCGAAGACGCCGGCGCTCGACTCGAACACCTGCGGCAGCACCATCGCGCCGCCGGTCGCGTCGAGGAAGATCGCGCCGCTGAGCGTCACGCCATCGTCGCAGCTCTTGTCGAGCTGCACGGTCGTGCGGTCGAGCGTGCGCGCCAGCCAGATCACGCCCTCGCTGTCGATCGATGGCTGCAGGTCCGACACGCCGAGGTTCGCGCCCGAGCCGCCGATCACCGCGCCCAGCAGGTGCGGCGCGCCGAAGGTCGCACCACCGTCGGTGCTCACCGCGTACGCGCTGGTGCCGAGCTCGTCGACGTCGCTGGCGTAGGTCTGCCACGCCGCGGCCACGACCTGACCATCGGTGCTCATCGCGATGCGCGGCTCGGCGAGCCGCGTCGGCAGGCCGCTCGCGATCGTCACGGGCGCGGCCCAGGTCGCGCCCCCGTCGTGCGAGCACACCAGCGTGTGCGCCTCGCTGGTGCCGTCGATCTGGTAGCGCGCGTAGGCCACGCAGACGTCGCCGGCGGTGCCCGCGGCGACCGAGGCGCCGTAGTGCCCGGTCGCGGTCTCGATGTACTCGCCGCCGCCGCCGCGCAGCACCCGCGGGCTGGCCGCGCGTTCCTGGTAGCCATTGCCGACGTCGACGAGCGCGCCGAAGCCCGCGCCGCGCTGGGCATCGGACCAGATCAGGAGCTCGTCGCCCTGCGCGCCGGTGTCGGCATCGATCCACGGCGTGGGCGCGGCGATCACGACCGCGCCGGCGGTGGGCGCCGCGAGGTCGGCGAGCAGGACGTCGCCGTTGCCGCCGGAGTAGAGCGTGCGCTGCGTGAAGCTGGCGCCGCCGTTGGTCGAGGTCGCGAGCACCAGCAGCGAGCCGGCCTCGAGCAGACCGAGCTGTGCGATCGAGTCGACGCCCTCGCCGCCGGCGCCGGCGTAGAGCAGCACGTGGACGACCTCGGGATCCGCCGGATCGATCGCGAGCGAGGTCCCGACCAGGTACGCAGGGCCACCGTGCTCGCCGACCGTGGTCGGCGCCTGCCAGGTGACGCCGCCGTCGTTCGAGCGCACCAGCGAGACCCGATACGGCGCCGTGGTGGTCTGGGTCAGCGCATAGGCGCGAGCGCCGCGCGCCGCGAACGCGCGGATCATGTTCGGCGTCGACGCGGCCGAGCCCGGCGCGAGATCGCGGATCGCGCCCGGGAACGCGGTCGCGAGATCGACGGTCGCGCTCGCGCTGGCGCCATCGCGCGTCGCCGTGATCGTGGCCTGGGCCGGGTCCGGCACGCTGATCGGCGCGGCGTACAGCCCATCGGCGATCGTGCCGACGCTCGCCGACCAGCTGACGAGATCCGCGGGATCCGCGGTGAACGCCGCGGTCCGGCAGGTCGCGACCTGCGCGGAGGTCGGCGAGATGGTGAGCGGATCGCCGCCACCAGGGTCGCCGCCGCAGGCGGCCAGGGCGAGCGCGAGCGCGGCGACCGCGCGAGACGTGGGAACGATCGAGGCAAGGCGAGCACGAGCGAACATCGGTCCTCCAGAAGGCCCGACGGACGTCCCGGGCCTGCCTGGTAGACACGGCCCCCGGCGCCTGTCTCAGGAAATCAACCGTCCTCGTCGGAGACCCGCTCGATCCCGAAGTGTTTCAGCCGGTCGTACAGAAGCGCCCGCCGGATCCCCAGGAGGCGCGCGGCCTCGGACCGGTTGCCCTTCGCGACCGCGAGCGCCTGCTCGATCATCGACCGCTCCACGCGGTCGAGCGCCGCCTTGAGATCGAGATCCGCGGGCCGCGCAGGCGCCGGCCGCTCGCGCAGCGCGAGATCGCCGACGTCGATCACCTCGGCGGTGGTCAGCGCCGCGGCCTGGGCCAGCACGTGCCGCAGCTCGCGCACGTTGCCCGGCCAGTCGTGGGCGATGAGGCGCTCGAGCGCGGCCTCCGAGATCGCGCGGCGCGGCGGCGGCGCATCGCGCAGGAACGCCTGCACCAGCGCCGGCACGTCCTGGCGGCGCGCGCGCAGCGGCGGGACATCGAGGCGCAGCACGCCGAGGCGATAGAACAGATCGGTGCGCAGGGTCGCGCCCGCGGCGCCCGGCTCCACCGGCCGCGAGGTCGCCGAGATGATCCGCGCGGTCGAGGTCAGGTGCGCCGAGCCGCCGACCCGCTCGAACCCGCCGTCCTCGAGCACGCGCAGGAGCTTGGTCTGCAGCGCGGCGTCGAGGTCGGCGATCTCGTCGAGGAACAGCGTGCCGCCGTCGGCCAGCGTGAACCGCCCGTCGCGTCGGGTGGCCGCGCCGGTGAACGCGCCCTTCTCGTGGCCGAACAGCTCCGACTCGATGAGCGGCGCGGGGATCGCCGCGAGGTTGACCGCGATGAAGGGTCGATCGCGGCGCGGCCCGTGATCGTGGATCGCGCGCGCGACCAGCTCCTTGCCCACGCCGGTCTCGCCGGTGATGAGCACCGGCACCTCGCTCGCCGCCGCGCGGCCGATCAGCTTCCAGACATCGAGCATGCGCGGGCTCGAGCCGACCAGCGGCGACGACGGCTCCTCGATCGGCGCGGCCGCGGTGACCGGGGTCGCGACCGCCCGCGACACCGTGGCGAGCAGCGCTTCCAGGTCGAACGGCTTGGTGACGTACTCGAACGCGCCCAGGCGCATCGCGCGGATCGCGCGGGCGCTGTCGCCGAACGCGGTCGCGATGATCACCGGCAGCGCCGGCCGGGTCGCGCGCAGCTGCTCGAGCAAGGTCAGGCCATCGCCGTCCTTGAGCCGGATGTCGAGCAGCACCAGATCGATCGCCGCGTCGCGCAGCGCCGCGGTCGCCGCCGCGATCGACTCCGCCGCGATCGTGCGATAGCCCTCGTCGGCGAGCTGCGCGGTCAGCGCGAGCCGGATCGTCGCGTCGTCATCGACCACCAGGATCGTCGGCGGGGAGGTCATGGGGCACGCGCGGCAGCGAGACGGTGAAGTGGGTCTCGTCGCCGACGCGAGCGTAGCGCAGGTCTCCGTCGCGCGCGTCGACCAGCGCGTGCGATAGCCACAGCCCGAGCCCGGTGCCGTCGGGCTTGGAGGTCACGAACGGTTCGAAGAGATCGCCGACCAGGGACGCGGGTACGCCGGGACCGCGATCGATCACCGTGCAGCGCGCCATCTCGGCGTCGGCGCTGACCCGGAGCGTGACCGGCGCGCCCGGCGGGCTGGCCTCGAGCGCGTTGCGGATCAGGTTGTCGAGCACGCGCACGACCACGTCGCGCTCGGCGACGAGCTGGGCCTCGCCCTCGGTGGCGATCGTGGACGCCGCGCCGCGGGCGGCCAGCGCCGCACGCTCGTCGGCCAGCGCCGCGAGATCGATCGTCTCGACCGGCGCGCGCGAGTCACGGGCCGCGCCCAGAAACGAGCTCACCACGTGATCGAGCCGCGCGATCTCGGCGAGGCACGCCGCGATCTCGCCACGCGTGCGATCATCGCCGCCGCGCCGGCGCATGCCATCGAGCAGCAGCTTGATCCCGGTGAGCGGGTTGCGGATCTCGTGCGTGACGCCGGCGACGGTGCGGCCCAGCGACGCCAGCCGGGTCTCGTGCGCGATCTGGCGCTCGAGCACGCGCTCGCGATCGCGCGCGTCGGCGAGGTGACGCGCCATCGTGCGCAGGCGCGCGGCGATCGCCTGGAACTCGCGGGTCCGCGGCATCGCGGGATCGGCGCGCAGGTCCTGCTCGAGGCGCGCGAGCGTGCGGTTCACGTCGCCGACGCCGCGGCCGAGCCAGATGATCGTCGCGAGCGCCAGGCCGATCAGCGCGAGCGTGACCAGCGCCAGCACGACCACGCGCAGCGGCGAGCCGAGGACGCCGGTCGCGCCGATCGACCGCGGGACGATGTGGGTCACGAACGCGGCGAGCGGCCCCACGGACTGGCTCGCGATGATGATCACGTCGCGCGGGCCCTCGATCGCCGACAGCGCGACGTCGGCGGTGGCGGACGCGCACGCCGCGCGGATCGCCGCCAGGATGTGCGGTGGCGGCCCCGGCGAGTCGATCGGGCGCACCGGGCCCGGCGCGGGCGCGGCGGGCCCGGGTGGCGGCTCGTCGGGCGGGCCGTGATCGTCGGGCCCGAACGGTCCATCGGGCCGCCCGTGCATCGTCGCGGAGTCGACCTGGACGTAGGTGCCATCGCCCCAGCAGTAGCCGCCGCGGGTCTCGATCACGCTCGCGAGCGCGGTCGCCGCGGTCGTGCGCAGCGCCTCGGCCAGCGGCGCGCGAGGCTGGATCGTGGTCGCCGCGGGCAGGTCGCGGTACGCGCGGACCAGGCCCTTCACCGCGGCCACCGCTGTCTCTTCCCCGCGCTGCCGTGCGCGCGCGTCGCTGTCGTCGAACGCGCTCGCGATCGCGGTGACCGCGACGACGAGCGCCGCCAGCGCGAGGGCGACGACCAGCGACAGGAGCACACGGAGCGACAACACCGGCTCCTGATTCAAGCCGCGGGCCGAGGCGATCGCCGGGTGCAACCGACCGAGATCACGTCGACGGGCGCGGCGCCGCGCTGTCCGTGTTCCGTACGCACTGTCTCCCGAGCGTACACCCGCGGCTCACGCGCGCTTGCGCGGCTTCGGCGGCCGGCGCGCGGTGAGCCCTGGACCCGGCCGCACCTCCATGTCGCTGGTGCGCAGCCGCGCGCCGTCCTCGCCGACGATGCGCAGCCGCGGCACCGGCCGCCCGGTGCGGCGATCGATCACGAGCAGCGGCTCGGCGCCCTCGCCATAGATCCAGCGATCGCCCCACTGCCGCAGCGCGGTCATCACGGTCGCGAGGTCCTTGCCCATCGCGGTCAGCTCGTACTCGTAGCGCGTGCCGTGCACGCCCGCGTCGACCCGCGCGAACACGCCGTGCTCGACCAGGTGCGCGAGCCGCGCGGTCAGCACGTTCTTCGAGATGTCGAGACGCGCCTCGAAGTCGGCGAACCGGCGCGCGCCGAGGAACGCCTCGCGCACGACCAGGAGCGTCCACCAGTCGCCGAGGATCTCGAGCGCCTGGGCGACCGAGCAGCGCTCGTCGGTGAAGCGGTGGCGCGTGGACATCTCGCCACAATCTTGTTGCACGAAGAGACCAGATTGTCGAGCATGGCGGCATGAGCGAGTGGACGCCGACTGCCTGCATCCTGTGCGAGTGCAACTGTGGCCTCGAGGTCCAGCTCGGGGGCCTGGACAACCGCCACCTGGTCAAGCTGCGCGGCGACAAGGCCCACCCCGGGTCGCGCGGCTACGCGTGCGAGAAGCCGCATCGCCTCGACCACTACCAGCACAACTCCGATCGCCTGACCCGGCCGCTGCGCCGGCGCGCCGACGGCACGTTCGAGGAGATCGACTGGGACACCGCGATCCGCGAGGTCGCGGCGCGCCTCGCGGCGGTCCGCGACACCCACGGCGGCGACGCGATCTTCTATTACGGCGGCGGCGGCCAGGGCAATCACCTGCCCGGCGCGTACGCGACCGCCACGCGCCGCGTGCTCAACTCGCGCTACCGCTCGAGCGCCCTCGCCCAGGAGAAGACCGGCGAGTTCTGGGTCTCGGATCGCATGATGGGCTCGGCCAGCCGCGCCGACTTCGAGCACTGCGACGTCGCGATGTTCCTCGGCAAGAACCCATGGCACTCGCACTCGATCCCGCGCGCCCGCGTCACGCTCAAGGACATCGCCGCGGATCCGGCGCGCACGCTGATCGTGGTCGATCCGCGCAGGAGCGAGACCGCCGAGATGGCCGACATCCACCTCGCGGTCAAGCCCGGCACCGATGCCTGGCTGCTCGCGGCGATCCTCGCGATCCTCGTCGAGGATGACCTGATCGATCACGCGTTCCTGGCCGCCCATGTCGCCGCCGGCGAGCTCGACACCGTGCTCGGCGCGCTGCGCGGCATCTCGATCGCCGACTGCTGCGCGCGCACCGGCCTCGAGGAGGCACTCGTCCGCAAGGCCGCCCACGCGATGGGCAAAGCCCGGGCGCTGGCCACGATGGAGGACCTCGGCGTGCAGATGAACCACGGCTCGACCCTGGTCAGCTACCTGCACCGCCTGCTCATCCTCCTGACCGGCAGCCTCGGCAAGCCCGGCACCCACTTCGTGCCGACGACGCTCGTCGACATCGCCAACGGCGCCTCGGGCAAGCAGAGCCCGGTCGCCGGCGCGCGCATCGTCGGCGGCCTCGTGCCGTGCAACGTGATCGCCGAGGAGATCCTCACCGATCACCCCAAGCGCTACCGCGCGATGCTCGTCGAGTCCGCGAACCCCGCCCACTCCCTCGCCGACTCCAAGCGCATGCGCGAGGCGCTCGGCGCGCTCGACACGCTGGTGGTGATCGACGTCGCGATGAGCGAGACCGCGCGGCTCGCCCACTACGTGCTGCCCGCGTCGTCGCAGTTCGAGAAGGCCGAGGCCACGTTCTTCAACTTCGACTTCCCGCACAACGTGTTCCATCTGCGCCGCCGGCTGATGACGCCAGCAGATGGGCCATTGCCCGAGGCCGAGATCCATGCGCGCCTGTGCGAGGCGCTGGGCGCCGTCACCGAGGCCGACTACGCGCCGCTGCGCGCGGCCGCTGCGCAGTCCCGCACCGCGTATCTCCAGACGCTCGCGATGCGCGTCATGCCCGACCCGCGCCTGAGCGGCGTCGCGCCGGTCCTGCTCTACCGCACGCTGCCCCTGCCCGACGAGCTGCGCGAGGGCGCCGTCGTGCTCGGCCTCGCGCTCAAGGCCGCGATGGGCCACGGCCCCGCGCTCGCGCGCGCCGGGTTCACCGGCTCGCCGCTCGAGGCCGGCAACGCCCTGTTCGAGGCCATCCTCGGTAGCCCCTCGGGCGTCGTGTTTGCCGTCGACGAGTGGGGCGACGTGCTGCGCCGCCTGAAGACCGCGGATCGCAAGCTCCACCTCGCGCTGCCCGATCTCCTCGACGAGCTCGCCCGCACGCTGGCATCCGCGGAGTCCCCCCGCGATCCCGCGTGGCCGTTCGTGCTCACCGCCGGCGAGCGCCGGTCGTTCACCGCCAACACCGTCATCCGCGATCCCGCGTGGCGCAAGAAGGACGCCGCTGGCGCGCTGCGCATCCACCCCGAGGATGCCGCCGCGCTCGGCGTCGCCGACGGCGAGGCCCTGCGCCTCGTCACGCGCCGCGGCGCGATCGTCGTGCCCATCGAGATCGGAGGCGGCATGCCGCGCGGCTTCATCTCGCTGCCCAACGGCCTCGGCGTCACCTACGAGGACGGCACCGTCGGCGTCGCCGCCAACGAGCTCACCGCCTCCGAGGATCGGGATCCGTTCGTCGGGACGCCGTGGCACAAGCCCGTGCCGGCACGGCTGGCGCGGGTTCAGGCGTAGTCAGGGCACGAGCTTCGTCGTCGCCGTCGTCACCGCGCAGTCGTACGGCGTGCCGCTCTCGGCGATGCGCGTGACGGTGACGGTGCCGTCGTCGCCGATCGTCACGCTCGCGCTCGCCTCGCCCTTGCCGACGTTGGCGGGATCCGCGGGCTCGGCGTAGCTGGTGCGCTCGGCGCTGCACGTCGCGAACGTGCTCACCGGACAGCTCGGGGCGCCGGGCGCGCCGTCGAGCACGCAGACCTTCACGGCGGTGCCGGTGAGGGTCTCGTCGTACTGCGCCTGCGCGTAGTCGGTCGAGGCGGACACGCCGTACTCGAGGCGCACGACCCGCGCGCCCTTGATCGTGCGGAGCTCGAGCTTGGGCTCGCTGAGCGCGGAGTCGCGCTTGCCGTGGTGCTGCTCGTACAGCAACTCGGCGATCGGCCGCAGGTTGGCGCCATCCTCCATGACGAAGAACGTGTCGGTCTGCTGGCTGTTGCCGGCGCGGAGCACGTGCGCGGGGAGCTTGCCGTCGTCGACGAGCTCGCAGACCTCGACGTCGTCGACGAGGCACTTGCAGAGCGCGTCCCTGGCCATCGCCCCGCACTTCGCGAGGTTGTCGCCGAGGCCCGGCCCGTCGATGCCGGCGGGCTTGTGGTCGCCAGTCGCCGGCGGCGCGGGCGCGGGCGTGGTCTTCGCGCCGCACGCAGCGGCCCCCATGATGATCGCGATCAATGCAGCAGCTCGCATCCTCACCTCTGCCGGCATCATCGCATGGCTACCGTCGCACGCGCTCGCCGAGCCGGTGATAGAGCCAGCTGGCGCCGAGCAAGAGCAAGCCGAGCACCAGCAGCGAGGTCACGCGATAGACCTGCTGGACCTGGGCGAGATCGACCAGCACGACCTTGGCGGCGGTGATGCCGAACATCGCGAGGGCGACGAGGCGCAGGTGGCGCACGCGGTACGCGAAGCCGCCGATCAGCGCGGCCGCGGCGAACAGGCTCCAGGTGCACGACAAGGCGGCGTGCGCGATCCACCGGGCATGGGCGGCGTCGGCGCCTGCGCCGAGCGCCTGCTCGAAGACCTCGCGGCTGGTGAACAGCACCAGCAGGCCACCCGCCGCCCATGGCGCGATCCGCGCGACCATCGCGAACAACTCGCGGCTGTGGGCGCGGTCGGTGACGCGCACCGCGACCCGACCGAACGCGAAGATCACCGCGCAGGCCGCGACCAGCACCGCGAACCGCGGGTTGACGACGAGCGCGCCGTGGACGGGGTGGCTCGCGACGACGAGCGCGCCGAGCGCGCAGATCGCCGTGCCCGCGAGCGCCGCGAGCGAGACGTCGGGATCGCCGCGGCGGGCCCACGCGACCAGCGCCGCGCTCGCGACCAGCCACCACGCGAGCACGACCAGCGGCGCGCCATGCGCGTGGCCAAGGACCTCCATCGCGGCGGTGATCTCGGCGTGGACGAGCCCCATCGTGAGCACACCGGCGAGCAGCGCGGCGCCGCGCGCGAGGTGACGCAGCGCGGGCTCGCCGAGCCGACGCGCCAGGCGCAGGCCGAGCGCGGCGTAGATCGCCGCCATCGCGGCGACCATCATGCCGCTCGCGAACGCGGCGTTGGCGAACGGCGTGAACGCCGCGTCGTGCGCGGGCCAGTGCATCGCGGCGAGCGCCGCGGTCGCGAGGGCGAGCACCGCCGCGCCGGCCCAGCGCACCAGCGTCAGGCGATAGCGCGCGCCGAGCACGAGCAGCACCGGCGCCTCGATCGCCCAGCCGAGCACGAGCCCGTGATCGCGCAGCGCCAGCGGGATCGCGAGCGTGGCCCACGCCGCCGCGAGGATCGCGAGCACCGCGTGGGTGAAGCCATCGTGGCGCAGGCGGCGACGCACGAGCGCGAGGACGATCGCGTGCGCCGCGGCGAGGCCGAGCGCGATCGCGGCGAGCGCGGCGCGGCCGTCGAGGACGAACCACGTGAACGCGTAGCCGATGACCGCGCTGGCGCCGGCGAGCGCGAGGCGAGCGCGGGTCAGGTCCTTGCGGCGGAGCAGGTGGAACGCCAGCGGGATGATCAGGAACAGCGCCGCGAACGCCATCGCCCAGATCGAGGTCGCGACCGGCTCGGGCGCGATCGCGCGCTGGTACCACAGGCCGTAGAGCACCCAGGTGCCGACCAGCGCGAGCGCCTCGAGGCCGCGCCAGTCGCGATAGAGCGCGACGCCGAGCACGCCGAGATCGAGGACGAAGAGGTACGTGCACAGCAGCTCGCGCCCGCCGTCGCTCCAGGCCAGCGCCGGCGCGAGGTAGGCGCCGAGCACCGCGAGCACCGCGACCGGGGCGGAGTCGCGTCGGACCGCGAGCGCCATGCCGACGACGGTCACGGCGATCATGCCAAGTGACGCCGGCATCGCGCCGTAGAGCTCGTAGCGCGCGCACCCGACGTGGAGCGCGCCGAACATCAGGCCGAGGCCGAGGCCGAGCACGCCCTGGCCGAGCGCGCGCGCGTCCTTGCGGATGAAGCGATCACCGGCGAGGGCGGCGATCACGCCGGCGATCATCGCGAGCGCGATCTTTCCGCCGGGCGGCAGCCAGCCGCGGCTCGACGCGAGCTGGAAGTAGAAGCCGGCGGCGCACAGGACCGCGACCGCGCCGACCCACGTCGCGACGCGGCGACCGAGGTGCTGCTCGAGATCGAGGCCCGGCGCCTGCGCGGGTGACGCGGCCGCGCGCTCGCGGCGCGATTCGACCCGCGCGACGACCTGCGCGAGCGCGTGCTCGAGGGGCGCGTCGACGCGCTCGACCGGCGCGGCGACGGCGACCGCGACGCGCGGCGCTGGATCGATCGCCGCGAGCGGCGGTGCGCTGGCGGGTGGCGCGAACGCCGAGATCGATCGCGTGATCGGCACCGCGATCGGCGCGACCGGCGACTGCGCGCTCGCGCCCTCGACGGCCTTCGGCCACGCCGATGTCGACGATCGCCCCGCGAGCCGCGCGTCCAGCTCCTCGAGCCGCCGCAGGATGCGCCCCGTGCGGGCCATCGCGACCGTCCCTCCCGCCGCGCCCACGACCGCCGCGGCGGCCGTCCACGTGGTGATGTCCATATGCCGGAGCGGGTGTGCAACCGACATGCCCCGCGAACCGCCCCAGCGAATCCGTCCACTTCGCGGCGCGTGAAGCCTGCGCTTCGCGTCGAGGAATCACCAGGTGTCCGCGGTTCGCCACCGCGCCGCGACCCGGATCACGCGCGCGGCGTGATCGATCCGTCACGATCCGCCGAGCTTCTTGAAGTGGGCGAGCCCATCGGCCTTGAGCGGATACTCGGGCGCGAGCTTCGAGTGACACGTGCCGCACTCGAGCGCCGGCTCCTTGGGCTTGGCGCCGCGCACGAACTTCTTCATCTCCGCCTTCGCCAGCGCCTGCCCGCCCTGCGCGCACGCGTCGCCGATCATCGTGGTGTCGAACTTCGTGTGGCGGCACGGCGGTCCCGCGGCCACGCCCGCGTCGATCGAGACCGGCGGCGGTGGCGGCGGCGCGGCATCGGGCGCAGCGACGATGACGGGGCGCGCATCGGCAGGCGCGACCACCGGCGCGCGCGCCGCATCGACCGTTGCATGCGCGCTCGCCGCATCGACCGGGACCGCGGCATCGACGGACTCCGCCGCATCCGCGGGCGCCACCGCCGCGACCGCGTCGGCGATCGCCGGCTCGGGGGCATCGGCGCTCGCCGGCACGGCGTCCGACACCGTCGGGACATCGGAGCCCGCGGGCGCCGGGGCCTCGGACTTCTTGCAGGCCACGAGCGCGGCGGCGAGCGCGGCGGCGAGCGCGAGCCAGCGACGAGAGGCGGGTGTCGACGACGCGGGGCTCATCACAGCGATCGAGCGTACACGATCGGGGCCACGACCCGCGGTGGTAGCCTCGCGCGATGCGCGCACGGCTGCCCGCCTCCTGCGCGGGCCTGAAACGGCCCGCCCACGCGATCGATCTACTCGCACCGATCGCTGAATCCCCCGCGCCCGAGGCCCGTCCCGTGAACATGACCGCGCTCCGCCTCCTCCCCGCCGTGTGCCTGGCGCTCGCGACCAGCACGTCGATCGCCCAGCCGGCCGGCGCGCCGCCCGTGCCGCCCAACCCGATGGCGATCAGCGAGACGATCGACGTCGTCCGCGGCGCCGAGCCGGTCACCGCGTACGTGCAGGCGCGCGCCACCGCGATCGCCGGCTGCATCCCGAAGAACAAGACCGATGTCCGCACGCGCATCTCGCTGCGCTGGAACCGTGGCGGCAAGCTGACCACGATCGACGTCTCGGGCGGCAACGCCGCCTACAACCGCTGCGTCCGGGCCGCGGTGCGCGGCACCATCGGCGCGACCCGCCGCGGCAGCGGACAGATCCTGCTCGTGGCCCATCGCCGCGGGCCCGCGCCGATCCCGTCGACGCCACCGGCGCCCGCCCCGATCGTCACCGCGCAGTCCGGGCACCCGGACCTGACGTCGTGCAAGGTCGACAGCGACTGCACGCTCTACTTCCAGACGTCGTCCTGCGTGCCCTCGGACCCGATCGCGGTGAACACCGTCGACCCCGCCGCGGTGCGCAAGGCGTTCCCGCCGCGGCGGATCGAGTGCGCGATGGGCGGCCCACAGTACGACCGCCTGCGCATGTCGCAGGAGAACCGCTACGCGACCCGGTGCGAGCAGCGGCAGTGCGTGCTGATCGACCACGGCGCCCAGCCCGCCGGGCCAGGCGACCTGCTCGGCGGTTGACGCGCGGGTCGAGCACGGCCCGTGCTCAACTCGCGCACCGTGCGTGAGTCGGGCACGCGAACGCGAGGCTGATCGCGGGCTTGGACCTGGCACGCGGGCTGCTCATCCATCCTCGCGATGGGTGCAAGGACACAGGACGTGGTGTCGTGATCCCGCGGGTTCGCGGCTGGATCAGCGGGCGCGACGGTGATGCGGTCGTCCAGTTCCCGCAGGGTGGCGGCGCGCTCGAGGGCGTGCGCTACCTCGAGCGGCGACGCCCGGCGATGCCCGCGCTCGAGCTGGTGCGCGGGCTGCCGCTGCCGGCCGACGCGATCATGCTCGCGATCTCGCCGCCCCGCGCGATCGTCACCGACGAGGGCGAGTACGCGACCCTGATCTCGACCGAGATCGCCTACCAGGGCGCCGCGGTCCACCGCGCGATCGGGATCGTCCACGTCGACGACTTCGACGCGGTCACGATCGGCCACATCCGCCGGCCCGAGGCGTTCGCCGCGTGCGACGCGCTGGTCGAGGAGCTGGTCCGCGCCGATCGCCACCACATGCCGGTGCGCCGCCGCCCGTACCGCTGCGCGCTGCCGCCGGGATGGCAGCCCGAGGCGCAGGACTGGCTCACGACCACCTGGCGCGCGCCGACCGACGCGCGCGCCATCACGCCGCTGCCGGCGCTGCCGCTCCGCCCCGAAGATCCCGCGGCGGCGCTCGAGGCCCTCCTGGGTCTGTCCGGAATCCGGACATCACCGACGCCCTTCACCGCGCGTGGCGGCCTGTGCGGCGAGCGCTGGACGGTCCGCGGCCCGGACGCACTCGTCGATCTCGCGCTGGCGCTCGACGACCGCTTCACCTATGCCGCCGCCCAGGTGCGGCACGACGACGTCCCCGACGCCGGCGAGTTCGCCGCGCTGCTCGCGACGATCGAGCCCATCCCGCGCGATCGCTCGCAGCGCCGCGACGTCACCACCTTCGCTCACCTGACGGACTAGCTCGAACGAGAGGACTGCACATGCCCACGCCCGACATGGTCTTCACGCCCGCCGAAGTCTACGACGCCGATCGCGCCCACGGTGTCGCGCCGATCGGCGGGCGCCCCGGCGGCCCCGACATGGTCTTCACGCCCGCGGAGGTCGCGACCGCGAACGCGCCGGCGCCCGACATGGTGTTCACGACCGAGGAGGTCGATGCCTACAACCGCGCGCACGGCGCCGGGCATCACGAGGCGCATCACGCCGGGCATCACGGTGGGCATCACGGCGGGCATCACGCCGGGCATCACGGCGGCGGGCACGGTGGCCACCACCACGCCCAGCCCGCGCCCGACATGGTCTTCACGCCCGCCGAGGTCTACGACGCCGATCGCGCCGCCGGCATCCCCACCACCGAGCCCCGTCCCGGCGGGCCCGACATGGTCATCACGCCCGCCGAGGTCGAGGCCTACGACCGCGCGCACGGCGCTGGCCATCACGAGACGCACCACGCGAGTCATCACGGCGGGCATCACGGCACCGGCCATCACGGCGGGCATCACGGCACGGGGCACCACGGCACCGGCCATCACGGCGGCCACCACCACAGCCACCCGCGCGCGCCTGACATGGTCTTCACGCCCGAGGAGGTCGCCGCCGCCGACGCCGCCGCGGCCACCGGCGCCGCCGCCCAGCCCGCGCCCACCGCCGCCCCGGCCAGCCCCGCGGGCGCCGCAGCCCCCGCGATCACCCCCGAGCGCGCCGACGCG
>JAIOQA010000026.1 GCA_021413675.1 Deltaproteobacteria bacterium
GCGAATGGCGCCTCGTCGCCACCGCGCACAACCTTCGCAAGCTCCTCGCGGCCGCCGCGTAGCGGTCGGCGCCTGAGGGCCCGATGCCAGGCGCCTGGAGTCCGACGACAGCCTGGCCCTTACGGGGCCAGGCTCCTAGCGGGCGCTCAGCGAAAGCTGTTCTTCCAGGTCCGGATCACGCCGAGCACCGCCGACGGATCGGCGCGATCGATGCCGGCGTCACGCGCGACCGCCGCGGCCCGCACCGCCTCGTCCGCGGTCCGGACGAACGGGTTGGTCGCGCGCTCGGCCGCCACCGTCGACGGCGTGGTCGTGCGGCCGGCGGCGCGCAGCGCGCGCGCCGCGGCGATCCGCGCGGCGACCGCGGCGCTGTCGGGCTCGACCGCGGCGGCGAACTTGAGGTTGGCCTCGGTGTACTCGTGGCCGAAGTAGACCTCGGTGGTCTCGGGCAACGACGTCAACCGCGCCAGCGACGCCTGCATGTCGGCGGCGGTGCCCTCGAACAGGCGACCGCAGCCGGCCGCGAACAGCGTGTCGCCGGTGAACACCGCGCCGGGGTGCGCGTCGGCCGCGCCGATCCAGTAGCTGACCGCGCCCATCGTATGGCCGGGATTGTGGATCGCGGTCGCGCGCACGTCGCCCAGCGCGATCGCGTCGCCGTCACCGACCAGCTTGTTGGCGCCAGGCACGCGCGCACGATCGCGCTCGTGCGCGACGATCTCCAGGTCCGGCAGCGCGCGCAGCAGCTCGGGCACGCCGCCGACGTGATCGGGATGATGATGCGTGGCCCACACCGAGGTCAGGGTCACGCCCTCGCGCGCGACCGCCGCGAGGATCGGCGCGGCCTCACCGGGGTCGACGACCGCGGCGCGATCGCCCTCGATCACCAGGTAGGCGTAGTTGTCCTCGAGGCACGGCACGACCACGATGCGCATGGCCCGCACCCTACCCCGGCCGCCGCGCCGCGCGAAGCGACCGGTTCGCGCTTCCCAGGATCGCCGCCGCGTGTATCGTTCGCGCCATGTCCGACACGATGGCAGCGGTCGTGCTGCGCGAGCATGGCGGTCCCGAGGTCCTGCGCCACGAGCGCCTGCCGATGCCTGTCGCGGGCCCGGGCGAGGTCCGCGTCAAGATCCGCGCGGTCGCGCTGAACCACATGGACCTCTGGGTGCGCAAGGGCGGCCCCGCGTTCCACCTCGAGTACCCGCACCGCCTCGGCTGCGACATCGTCGGCACGATCGATCAGCTCGGCGATGGCGTCAGCGGGATCGACCTCGGCACGCGCGTGGTCGTGCAGCCCGGCCTGTCGTGCGGCGCGTGCGCCGCTTGCCTCGACGGCCACGACAACCTCTGCCGCTACTACCGGATCCTCGGCGAGAACGCCCAGGGCGGCTACGCCGAGGCGATCGTCGTGCCGCGGGTCAACGTCGTGCCGGCGCCGGCGAACCTCACCGATCCGCAGGCCGCGGCCGCGATCCTCACGTTCCTCACCGCCTGGCAGATGGTCGTGCATAAGGCGCGGGTCGCGCCCGGCGACACCGTGCTGGTCCAGGGCGCGGGCTCTGGCGTCGGCGTGGCCGCGGTGCAGATCGCCAAGCTGTACGGCGCGCGCGTCATCGCGACCGTCGGCAGCGACGAGAAGATCGCGCCGGCGCGCGAGCTCGGCGCCGACGAGGTCATCAACTACCGCACGACCGACTTCGCGGCGGCGGTCAAGAAGCTCACCGACAAGCGGGGCGTCGACGCGGTCATCGAGCACGTCGGCGGCGCGACCTTCACCGCCTCGATCCGCGCGGTGCGGAGCGGCGGGCGCATCGTCACGTGCGGCGCGACCGCGGGGTTCACGCCCGAGATCGATCTGCGCCACGTGTTCTTCCGGCAGATCGAGATCCTCGGCTCGACGATGGGCTCGAAGGCCGACCTGCTGCGCGTGCTGGCCCACGTCAGCGCCGGCCGGCTGCGGCCGATCGTCCACGCGGTCATGCCGCTCGCCGAGGCCGCCGCCGCGCACCGCATGCTCGAGGACCGCGCCGCGTTCGGCAAGATCGTGCTCACGCCATGAGCGCCACGCCGGTGCTCGCGCTGCGCGACCTCGGCAAGCGCTACGGCGAGCGGGTCGCGGTCGACGGCGTCGATCTCGTGGTCGAGCGCGGCGAGATCGTCGGGCTGCTCGGGCCCAACGGCGCCGGCAAGACCACGACCATCTCGATGGCGTGCGGCGTGATCACGCCGGATCGCGGCACGGTCCACATCGCGGGCCACGATCTCGCGACTGACCCGTACGCCGCGAAGCGCGCGATCGGCCTCGTGCCCCAGGACCTCGCGCTGTACGAGGAGCTGACCGCGCGCCAGAACCTGCGGTTCTTCGGCGAGCTGTTCGGGTTCACGGGCGCGCGCCTGGCCGCGCGCATCGACGCCGTGCTGGCGATCGCCGGGCTCGCCGATCGCGCGAACGAGCCGGCGCGCGCGTTCTCGGGCGGCATGAAGCGCCGCCTCAACCTGGCGATCGCGCTGGTCCACGAGCCCACGCTGCTGGTGCTCGACGAGCCGACCGTCGGCGTCGATCCGCAGAGCCGCCGCCACATCTTCGACGCGATCCGCGCGCTGCGCGACGCCGGCCTGACGGTGCTCTACACGAGCCACTACATGGAGGAGGTCGAGGAGCTCTGCGATCGGGTCGCGATCATGGACGGCGGCAAGGTGGTCGCGAGCGGCACGCTCCGCGAGCTCGCGACCGCGCACGGCGCCGATGGCCTCGAGGTCGAGCTGGCCGGCGAGGCCGCGGTGCTGGCGCTGGCGATCGAGGCCGCGCTCGCCCTCGGCGGCACGCAGGTCGGCGAGCGGCTGCACTTCGACGCGCGGACCGCGTGGGCGCCGGTGTTCGGCGCGCTCGAGGCGACCGGCGCGACCGTGGCCTACGTCGGCTCGCGCCGCGCGGATCTCGAGACGATGTTCCTCGCCCTGACCGGCAAGGCGCTGAGGGATTGATGATCATCGCGACCATCCGCAAGGAGCTGCACCTGCTCGCCCGCGATCGCGCGGCGGTGTTCCGGCTGCTCGTCCTGCCGCTCGCGTTCATCGCGCTGTTCGGCTCGGTCTTCAACAGCGCCGAGACCGGCGCCAAGCGCGCGCGGCCGATCGCGATCTGGTACGGCGCGGCGCCGCTCGGGACGCCGATCGCCGCGGCGCTCGATGGCTCGGGCGTGTTCGCGACCGTGCGGCTGGGCTCCGCCGACGAGGTCCGCGCGCGGGTCGCCGCCGAGCAGCTCGACGTCGGCCTGGTCATCCCCGACGACTTCGATCCGGGCGCGGGGCGCCCGGCGGAGCTGGTGATCGATCAGGGCGCGCCGCTGCAGATCCGCGGGCCGGTCGAGGGCGCGGTCGCGGCGATCGTCGATCACGTGCTGAGCGGCGGCGGCGCGCGGCCGCCGGCGGTGGTCGCGAAGTCGCCGCCCGGCATCCGCCAGCCGCTCGCCGGGATCTCGGCGTTCCAGCTGTCGGTGCCCGGCAACGCGGTGCTGTTCGGGTTCTTCATCGCGCTGATCTGCGCGCTCAGCTTCGACGAGGAGCGGCGCACCGGCACCTGGCGGCGCCTGCTCGCCGCGCCGGTGCCGCGCTGGAAGCTGCTCATCGCGAAGCTGGTGCCGTACGTGGCGGTCAGCGTGATGCAGCTCGGCATCCTGTTCGGCTTCGGCGCCGCGGTTTTCGGCATGAAGGTCGGCGGCAGCATCCCGGCGCTCGTCGTGCTGTGCGTGGCGGTCGCGTGCGCAGCCACGTCCTTGGGGCTGTTGATCGCGTCGCTCAGCGCGACCCAGAAGCAGATCTCGAGCCTCGGCTCGTTCGTCGTGCTGGTCATGGGCCTGCTCGGCGGCTGCATGGTCCCGCGCGCGATCATGCCGCACCTGATCCAGACGATCGGGCTCGCGGTGCCGCACGGCTGGGCGCTCGACGGGTTCTACACGCTGCTGGTCCGCGACGGCGCGGGGTTCGTCGATGTGGCGCCGCAGATCGCGGCGGTGTTCGGGTTCGCGATCGTGTTCGCGGCGATCGGCGTGCGGCGGTTTCGGTTCGAGCGGTGACCGGCCACCCAGCCACCCACGTTGACCTGACGCGTTGACGTGGGCGTGGGCGTCGTCGACGCCGTGGGCGTTGACCGCGACGGCGACGGCGACGTGAAACCTGGGCGTTGACCTCGCGCGCAGCGGGATCGCGGAGACGCTCGTACCGCGATTCGGTACGTCAAGGTCAAGGTCACCCGTCGCCGTCGCCGTCGCCGTCAACCTCGACGAGGAGGTCAACGACCACGACCACGGCCACGTTGACGGGGACGGTGGTACCGACGAGCGTCAGGTTGTCGCAGGGGTGGGGCTGGCTTGCCTGGATACCCAATAGGGGTATAGGTGATTCATGCTGCACGGCGACGCCAAGAAGAAGGCCCAGCTCCGGCTCCGGCGGATCGCCGGGCAGGTCCAGGCCATCGAGCGGATGATCGAGGCCGACCGCTACTGCGTGGACGTGATGCACCAGGTCGCGGCGGTCGAGGCGGCGCTGCGCCAGGTCGGCAAGCTGGTGCTGCGCGCGCACGTCGACAGCTGCGTCGCCGATGCGATCAAGGACGGCGACGCGCGCGCGCGCAAGCGCAAGGTCGAGGAGCTGGTCGAGGTCTTCACCCGTTACGGATCGGAGCGCAAATGATCGACCCGGTCTGCGGCATGACGGTCGCCGAGGGCGGGCCGCACACGCTCGTCCACGACGGCACCACGTATGGCTTCTGCTGCGGCGGCTGCAAGACCAAGTTCGCCGCGGATCCAGCGAAGTACCTGGCGGCGCAGGCGGCCAAGGTGGCGATGGGGACGCCGGTGCCCGCGCCCGCGCGCAAGCGCTTGCCGATGGCGATGGCTGGTGGCGGCGCGATGGCGATGGCGCCGACGAGCGCGTCGCGCGAGATGATCGGCGCGGCGATCGCGGCCGCCGCGCCGCCGATGATCGATCCGGTGTGCGGGATGACGGTCGCGCCGGGGGGGCCGCACACGCTCGTGCTCAACGGCACGACCTACGGGTTCTGCTGCGCGGGGTGCAAGACCAAGTTCGCGGCGGATCCGGCGAAGTACCTGGCGGCCGGGCCGTCGATGGCGGCGATGGGAGCGCCCGCACCGGGGCCCGCGCGCAAGCGGCTGGCGATGGCGCCAGCGGCTCCAGCGGAAGCGACCGAGACCGCGGCGCCGGCGACCGCGGCACCCGCGATGATCGATCCGGTCTGCGGCATGACGGTCGCGCCAGGCGGGCCGCACACGCTCGTGCTCGACGGCACGACGTACGGGTTCTGCTGCGCGGGGTGCAAGACCAAGTTCGCGGCGGATCCGGCGAAGTATCTGACGGCGAAGGACGTCGGGAGCGGAGACGGAGTCGGGCACGGGCACGGGCACGGGCACGGGCACGGGGATGACGGCGCGCACGCGGACGCAGCGCGCACCGAGGCAGCGGGGCCCGCGCGATCGAAGGCCACCCGCTACACCTGCCCGATGGATCCGGAGGTGATCGAAGATCGCCCCGGGCCCTGCCGCATCTGCGGCATGGCGCTCGAGCCGATGACGCCGACCGCGACCGCCGACGACGGCGGCGAGCTCCACGACATGACGCGGCGGCTGATCGTCGCCGCGGTCCTGACCGTGCCGCTCATGGCGCTCGCGATGAGCGACATGCTGCCCGGCGATCCGTTCGGCGCAGGCCTGTCGATGCGCGCCCGCGCGCTCGTCGAGCTCGCGATGGCGACGCCGGTCGCGACCTGGGCGGCGTGGCCGTTCTACCAGCGCGCGATCGCCTCGATCCGCTACCGCGCGCTCAACATGTTCACGCTCATCGGGCTCGGCGTGTTCGCGGCGTTCGCCTACAGCCTCGCCGCGGTCGCGATTCCCGACGCGTTCCCCGACGCCGCGAAGGTCATGGGCGCGGTGCCGGTCTACTTCGAGGCCGCGGCCGCGATCGTCACGCTCGTGCTGGTCGGTCAGGTCCTCGAGCTGCGCGCGCGCCGCCGCACCGGCGATGCGCTGCGCGCGCTCCTCGAGCTGGCGCCGACCACGGCGCGACGCCTCGACGCCGACGGCACCGAGCGCGAGGTCCCGCTCGCGGTGATCGTGCCCGGCGATCGCCTGCGCGTGCGCGCCGGCGACAAGGTCCCGGTCGACGGCGCGCTCGTCCTTGGCGCGACCGCGATCGACGAGGCGATCGTCACCGGCGAGCCGATGCCGCGGGCCAAGGCGGTCGGCGACAAGGTCATCGGCGGCACGGTCAACGGCACCGGCGCGTTCGTGATGCGCGCCGAGCAGGTCGGCGACGACACGCTGGTCGCGCGCATCGTCGCGATGGTCGCGACCGCGCAGCGCAGCCGCGCGCCGATCCAGCGCGCCGCGGACGCCGCCGCCGCG
>JAIOQA010000027.1 GCA_021413675.1 Deltaproteobacteria bacterium
GCGCCTGCCGGACCTCGTCGTCGATGCGCGCCCACAGGCGCTCGCGCACCTGATCGACGAACCGGCGGTGATCGTGGTAGCCGCCGGGCTGCACGTCCTGGCGCAGGAACTCGTACTGGCTGGTCTGCTTGCAGAGCTCGATGATCTCGTCGAGCACGCCGAGCGGCGAGACGTAGCCGTAGCGCGTGCCCGACGCGGCGTTGAGCAGCACGCCCTGCATCTCGCGCGGCGACGCGCCGATGCGGCCCTCGTAGTTGGGATAGGCCTCGCTCTCGCCGACGACCTCGGCGATGTGCGCGCCGAGTTCCTTCTGGTGCGCGGCGGTGAAGTGGCTGGGCGGCGTGCCGTACGCGTAGAGCTCGGCCTTCTCGATCGGCGTCAGCTTGCCGACCAGCTCGCCGAGCGGCGCGGTGTAGCTCGTGGGCTGCGGCTTGCGCATGCGGGTCAAGACCGCCCACAGCGCGGCGACGTAGGCGCTGTGCGGCGCGACGTGGCGATCGCCCGCGGCCTGCTGCAGCTTCTCGTTGTAGAGCCGCTCCTCGTGGCGGACATCCAGGATGTACGGCACCCGGACGAGATCGATCCGGCCCTTGAAGCTGGCGAAGTCGGGGTGCTCCTTGAAGGCCGCGAGGTGGATCTCGTTGGAGCTGCCGATGAAGACCAGATCGAGGAACAGGGTCGAGCTGTTGAGCGACACCGAGCCGCGCTCGACCGTGGTCAGCAAGTACTTGTAGGCCTCGAGCGGCCGCTTGAGCAGATCGTCGAACTCGAGCAGGCCGCGGTTCGCGCCCACGACCTCGCCGCCGTACTCGTGGAGCGCGACCGACTGCAGGGATGCTGGCAGCGCCGACAGCGATCGGTCCGCGGTGACCTGGCGCTCGCTCGCGTCGACCGACATCTGCGGCTCGACGGTGACGTAGCCGGTGCGGTAGCGGTGCTGGACGTAGAAGCGCTCGACCTGGACGTGGCGCAGGACCTTGAGGTAGTCGCCGTGGTAGCTCGCGAGCAGCGCCTCGTAGATGAGCTGGTTCTTGGGCGACAACGCGCCGGTGCGCAGGTAGTCGGCGACCACGAACCCTGGCGGCGCCGCGGCGACCAGCTGATCGATCAGCGCGCCGCGCTTGGCGGTCGGGATGAGCAACAGCGGGTGATCGCGCAGCTCGTCGACCAGGCGCGCGTCGACGAGATCATCGGGCAGGTACGCGAAGGTGTCGCGCGCGTCGGGCGAGCCCTCCTTGCCGCCGAAGCCGATGCCGGACTTGGTGGTCTTGGTCGCGGGGAACACCCAGTTGAAGCGATACAGGCCGCCCGCGGGCAGGGTCGAGTAGTGCTCGAGCGCGCGGCCCAGGCAGCGGACCAGCGTGGTCTTGGCCGAGCCGTTGGGGCCGTGCAGCAGGATGAGGCGGTTGGGCGCGCCGTCCTGCACGAAGTTCTGGAGGATGCGGAACACCTGGTTCTGCACGTTCTCCTGGCCGATCAGCCGATCCTGGCCGTTGGCCCACGGGCAGTCGAACAGCTGGAAGCGCCGCGCGTGGCCCCACGGATACGCGACGTCGACCGTCCCGTAGTGGAGCATGCAGTCGAGCGCGTACTGCGGCGCGCCGCGGAGCTGCTGGGCCGGGCTGGCCGCGCACAGCTCCAGGTACTCGGCGTACGACAGCACGCGGCGGTTCTGGACGAACTCGTCGCGGATACCGGTGCCGAGAGCGGCGAGAATTTCGCGCACGGGGGTCGCCATCGACGACCAGCGTATCACTTACCCGCGCGGGTGCCGCGCGAGCGACCTACTGCGCGACGAGCGCGATCGCGATCGCGCGCTTCTTGGGATCGCAGGTGGTCTCGGTGCAGACCGCGAACTTGAGCGTGCCGCCGAGGTTGAACGTGCCGGCCTTGGTGGGCGTGAGCTTGACGTCGAACGCCAGCTTCTTGCTCGTGAAGATCTGGGCGTCGTCCTTGGCCTGCTCGGCCTTGGCGACGGTCACGCCCTCGGCGGGATCGATCACCAGCTTGGTCGGGAAGTCCTCGTTGACGTGGTAGCCCGAGCCCGGCGTGACCTCGACGTGGGCCACGGCCTCGGCGCCGGCCTTGGCGCCGGTCGGCGCGGTGATCGTCAGGTTGAACGACGAATCGGGGCCGGCCTCGGCGACCGCGCCCGAGCCCTTCGCCGGCGCGGCCGTGCCGGGAGCGCCCTCGGGAGCGCCGGGCACCGCGACCTTGTCGCCCGCGCCGCCCGGGACCGCGATCTTGTCACCCGCGCCCGCGGCCGCCACCGGCGGCGGCGTGCCACCGCCCTTGGACTCGGCCGACTTGCACGCGGACAGCGCGACCGCGGCGGCGAGCGCGACGGTCGACCAGGACTGCTTCGGGGCGAAACGCATGCCGGGGAGTATATGCGTTCGCGGGTCCCGCGCACGTCGGCCTTTCCGGGAACGCGCGGTCCGGCTACGCTGGGGCCCTTGCGGAGGGCGCAACAGCTCGGGCGGTACCACCTGCTGGACCGCATCGCGTTCGGCGGGATGGCCGAGATCTACCGGGCCAAGACCTTCGACGCGGGCGGGCACGCCCATCTCGTCGCGGTCAAGCGCGTGCTCGCGCACCTCGCCGAGGACGACGACTTCATCCAGATGCTCGTCGACGAGGCCAAGATCGCCAGCGTCCTGCGCCACCCCAACATCGCGCGGGTCTACGAGTTTGCCCGAGCCGGCGGCGAGTACTTCATCGCGATGGAGCACGTCGACGGCAAGGACATGCGGACCTTGCTCGAGCGCTGCCGCGGCAAGAAGAAGGCGATGCCGCCCGAGCACGCCGCGTACGTCGCCGCCGAGGTCGCCGCCGCGCTCCACGCCGCGCACTCCGCCGTCGACGGCAAGCGCCGGCCGCTGCGCATCGTCCACCGCGACGTCTCGCCGTCGAACGTGATCGCGAGCTACGCCGGCGAGGTCAAGCTCTGCGACTTCGGCATCGCCAAGGCCACGCTCTCGAAGGACAACACCAAGACCGGCGTCATCAAGGGCAAGGTCAAGTACATGAGCCCCGAGCAGGCGCTCGGCCGCAAGCTCGACCACCGCTCCGATGTGTTCTCGCTGGGCTCGTGTCTCTACGAGATGCTGACCCGGATGCCGCCGTTCACGGCGTCGAACGAGATGGACCTGCTCATCAAGGTCCGCGACGCCAAGTACCGGCCGGTCAGCGATCTCGCGCCGGGCGTGCCGCCGGAGCTCGAGGCGATCACCGACAAGTGCCTCACCCGCAGCCGCGCGCACCGCTACCAGACCGCGGCCGAGCTCGAGGTCGACCTGCGCGGGTTCCTGCGGCGCTACGTCCCCAACTACTCGCGCAGCCACCTCGGCCGCTACATGCGCAAGACCTTCGCGGTCGAGATCGAGCACGAGCTGCGCATGCTCGAGGAGTACGTGCTCGCGGATCAGGTCTCCGACGACGTCGGCGAGAACCTGATCGCGAAGTCCGAGGAGGTGCCGGCGGCGGACGTGCCGTTCCAGCCCAAGCCGACCGGGACCCGCATCCCGGCGATCGGCCGCGGCGACTTCGACGAGGGCTCGAGCCAGACCACCCTGCCCAAGGGCCAGGCCGACGACTTCGACGTCCACCGCGCCGAGACGCAGATCCTCGATCAGGGCCGGCGGCCGACCGCGAAGCCGTCGGCGGCGGCGATCCTCGCGGCCTCGGCGCCGATGCCGCGCAGCAAGAGCACGACCCGCCCGCCGCCGCCGCCACCGCCCCGGCCGCGCACCCGGACCCAGCCGCCGCCGCCGGCGCCGGTCGGCGACTTCGACGAGGCGCTGCACAACGCGCCGACGATGATCATCGACGCGAACCGGCTCGGGCGCCGGCGCTAGCCACGCTGGCGAGCGCGGTGGCCGGCTGGCCGAGTGATCGTCGCGATCGGCAACGCCCGGCGCGCGCGCCGCGGCCACGTCCCGGAGATCGCAGGCGCGCCGCGGTGGCCCGGCGCTTGCGATGGGGCCCGCCGTGCGATTCCTCCGCTTCCTGCCCCTGCTGCTGCCGCTGGCCGCCTGCGCCGGCCTCGACGACGCCACCGATGGCGACGCCACCGACGACGCCCTGACGTCCGCCGGCGGCGTCGAGCACACCCTCGACTTCGACGCCTTCGTCGACGTCGCGCCCGGCGCCTCCGACGCCGACGCGCGCGACGCGATCCACCGCCAGCTCAAGAGCGCGCTCGGGGCGCTGCGCGAGCGCGGCATCGGCGTCGCCGATCGCGATGCCCAGCGCAACCTCGCGATCGCCGACCTTCCGCGCGAGCGCAAGGACGTGATCGACAGCGGCGCCGTGGTCGGCCAGGTCGATCGCGTGCGCTACCACTATCGCGACACCGCGCTGGTCGACCGCGATCGCCTGCCGACCGCGCCCATCGACCTGACGCTGCTGTACGGCGACTACGTCGCGCGCGCCGCCGAGCTCACGCCGATCTGCTCCGACGACTCGGCCGCCGAGCCCGACTCGCTCTGGTACCACTTCGCGCCCGGTCGCAGCACCTGCAAGAGCGCGATCCGCGCCGAGCAGCGCGCCATCGACGCCGCGCGCGCGACGCTCGCGCCGACGCAGCTCGCGGTCCGCGATCGCGATCGCCGCTTCCTCGCCACCCGCGCCACACTGGTCGCCGCGGCCGCCGCGCCCGACACCTGGCCCGAGTACGACCGACTCTGGGGCTTCACCGGCGACACCGCGCGCGAGAAGGTGGTCGTCTACTCGTTCTTCGGCGTCGACAGCAACGAGGCCGATCCGCACGACAACGGCCTGGTCGAGTACCTGCGCCACCAGCGCACGCTGCGCGCCCGCATGCCCGGGCTGCGCGTGGTCGAGACCGCGCCGCAGGCGTGGCTCCTCGACTTCTGGATCGACGGCGCGCGCCTCGACGGCGTGACCTGGGACGACGTCGAGCGCTGGGTCATCGACGGCACGGGATTCCCGGCGGTGGTCGGCACCGACGCGGGCAAGCGCGCGGCGCTGCTCGATCAGGTGGTCGCGAACTTCAGCGAGCGCTGGATCGTCTGGCAGCGGCCTGTGACCGTGACCCGGAACGGCGTGACGCGCGCGATGACCGTCGAGATCCGCACCTTCCACGGCTACGAGGACGGCAGCCCCGAGGTCCGGCAGCGCGCGCGCTGGCGCTACCTCGAGGCGTTCTGGCACGGCGACGTCTTCGCGTACACCGGCCACAGCCACTTCGGTCACGGCCCGCTCGAGCCCTGGACCTACGCGCGCGACAACTTCCCCGATCGCTACCAGACGATGCTCATCAACTCGTGCCTGTCGTTCAACTACTACGACGAGGACTTCCTCGCGATGCACCCGGGCGGCTCGCGCGAGCTCGACGTGACGGTCAACGGCCTCGCCGCGTACTGGAACGGCATGGGCGCGGCCACCGGCGCGTACCTCGCGGGGCTGCTCGATGGCGAGAATCAGCGCTGGCGCGACGTGCTCACCGGCATGCGCGTCGATCTGCCGTGGCAGCGCGGCTACGACCCGATGCGCGCGGTCAACGGCGAGCTCGACAACGCGTTCACGCCCGCGGCCGGCGCGATCACGCTCGCGCCGTACTGATCGTCTACTTGATCTCGATCTGCAGCGACAGGAACTCGTCGCCGGGGCGCAGCTCGATCGTGGCGGCGCCGCGCAGGTCGCCCGAGGTCACGGTCACCTGCAGCGCGCCGGTCGGCACGTCGCGCAGGCGGAACGCGCCGTCGGCGTCGGTGGTGCCGCGCGCGGTCGTGACGCTGTCGCCGTCGGTGCGCTTGACCACGACCTCGGCGCCCGGCACGCGGCTGCCGTAACGATCGCGGATCACGCCGCCGAGCAGCGCGCCGCGCTCGAGCTCGAGGCGCTGGTCGCGCACGGTGATCGCGCCGGCGCGATCGCCGGCGGTGACGTCGACCGCGCGCTCGACGGCGAGGTAGCCGGGCAGCGCGAGCGTCAGCCGCCAGCGCCCGACCGCGAGCGGGGTCAGCGCGAAGTCGCCGCCGACGCCGGTCTCGGCATCGATCGACGCGCCGCCCGGGCCCTTCGCGACCAGCGCGGCGCCGCCGATCGGCTGGCCGGTGTGGTGATCGAAGACCACGCCGTCGATGCCGCCGCCGAACGCGAGGTGCAGGCGCAGATCCTCGGTCGCGGTGGTGGCCAGCTCCTGCGGTGGAAAGCCCGGCGCCTCGGCGCGCACGGTGAGCGCGCCCGGCGGCAAGCCGGCGAGGCGGAAGCGACCCGAGGCGTCGGCGGTGACGGTGCGGCCGTTCGCGGGATCGCCCTTGCGCGCGATCACCGTGAGCCGCACGCCGGCGACCGGCAGGCCGGTCGGATCGTCGATCTCGCCGGCGAGGACCGCATCGGCGGTGACGAGCGCGAGATCGACCTTCTGCTCGCGCGGATCGCCGCCGGCGGCGCCGAGATCGAGCTCGCGCTCGGCGTCGGTGTGGCCGTACGCCGAGGCGTGGACGCGGATCGTGCCGGCGACCGGGCCCAGGCGATACGCGCCGGCGGCGTCGGTGAAG
>JAIOQA010000028.1 GCA_021413675.1 Deltaproteobacteria bacterium
GGCGGCCGCTTCGCCCCGCTCGCGCGCGCGACGAGCGCCGCGTCGACGAGCCCGCGCGGGCGCGCCGCCGGCCGCTCGAGCTTCGCCAGCGGGCCGATGTGCGAGCCGTCGGCGAGCGGGCGGGGCGGGGCGGCGGCCATCGTCTCGCGCAGGTGCGCGGCGACGTCGCTCGGCGTGACCAGCCAGCCCTCGCGCCGGGCGATCAGCTCGAGCGCGATCGCCAGCGCGCCCGCCGAGGGAAACCGCCGCGTCGGGTCGGGGTTGAGCGCGCGCGCGATCGCGCTGTCGAGGAGGAACGGCACCTCGAGCTCCTCCGGCACGAGCTCGCGCAGCACCGCGCCCAGGCTCCAGACGTCGGCGCGCGCCTCGACCCACGTCCGCGTCCGCAGCTCGGGTGCGGCGTAGCTCGACGCGGCCGGCGCGAGCCGCGGTCGGACGGCGTTGCGCGCGGTCGCCGCGCCGAAATCGAGCACCATCGCGTGGCCGGTCGCCGCGAGCATCAGGTTGTCGGGCGCGATGTCGCCGTGCACGAGCCCGACCGCGTGGATCGCCTCGAGGCCGCTCGCCGCGTCGCGCGCGATCGCGACCGCGATCGGCAGCGGGATCGGGCGGCCGCTCGCCGCGGACCGCGCGAGGAGCGCGGCCACCGACCAGCCGCGCACCAGCTGCATCGCGAGCCAGTAGCGGCCATCGGCGTGCAAGAGCGCCTGGGTGTGCACCACGTTCGGGTGGAGGACCGTCGCGCCGGCCCGGGCCTCGGCCACGAACGCCTCGACGCGCTCGGGCGCGTGGAGGTGCTGGGTGGTCAGCGTCTTGAGCGCGACCGGCGCCGTGAACCCGTCGGGGCCCATGCGGGTCGCGGACCAGACCTCGGAGGTGGCGCCGCGCGCCAGGAGGCGCTCGAGGAGATGATCGCTGATCGGCAACAAGGGGGACTCACTTCGCCGTGTGACCTCACGCTGTGCAAGCGATGGTCCAACGTCCGCCGAGCGGCGTTTCACGACCTTCCGTCGAGGCTACCGGGGCCGGGCTCACCACGTCGTCGGTTCCCGCCGCCAGCGAACTTCCGCTGCGCGGGCGAGCCTTGGTTCCACGATTCGCGCGATCGCCGGTTAACACCTGCGCCGCGCCGCCGTCCTGTCCTGGTGGCCACGCTTGAGATCGCCGCGCCGGTGCGCGACCGTGCCCGCGTGAGCGGGGGCGATCCGATCGACGCGACGATCGCCGCGCTCGTGGTCGCGACCCGGCGCGGTGACGCCGCCGCGTTCGCCGCGCTGTACCAGCGGTTCGCGAAGGTCGTCCACGCCGTCGCGCTCGCGCGTGTCCGGTTCTCGGACGCGCACGACGTGGTCCAGGACGTCTTCCTGATCGCCTACGAGCGGCTCGCCGAGCTGCGCGAGCCCGCCGCGTTCCCGGGCTGGCTGATGCAGATCGCCCGGCGCCGCGCCGTCGACACCGCGGTCGCGCACGGCCGCGATCGCGGCGAGCCCGGGCCCGAGCGCGGCGCCGATCCCCCGCCCGCCGCGGAGGCCCACCAGGCGCTGGCGGCGATCCGCGCGCTCCCCGAGGCCTATCGCGAGACGCTGATCATGCGCCTGGTCGAGGGTCTGACCGGCCCCGAGATCGCCGCGCGCACCGGCCTCGCGCCGGGCTCCGTGCGCGTCAACCTGCACCGCGGCATGATGCTGTTGCGCGACCGCCTCGGTGTCCGGAATCCGGACGCCGTGGCGATCTCCGACGGAGACGAGCCATGAATCCCGACACCGACGACTACCTCTGGGACGGCGGCGGCGCGGTCGATCCCGAGGTCGCGCGCCTCGAGGCGCTGCTCGGCGGGCTCGGCCATCGCGGCGCGCCGCCGCCGCTGCCGCGTCGATCGCGCGCCCCCCTGGCGATCATCGGCGGGCTGGTCGCGATCGCCGCCGCGGTCGCGCTCTGGCTCGCGACCCGGGCCAACACCTCGGCGCCGTGCGGCGGCGACGCGGGCTTCCGCTTCGCCGCGATCGCCGGCACCGCGCGCTGCGGCGACACCGCGCTCGCCGCGGGCACGCTGCCGGTCGGCGGCTGGCTCGAGACCTCGCGCGATGGGACGGCCGCGCTGACGATCGCCGACATCGGTGAGGTCCGCATCGGCGCCGACTCGCGCGTCGGGCTGATCGCGACCGGCCCCGACCAGCACCGCCTGTCGCTGGTGCGCGGCTCGCTCCACGCCGTCGTCACCGCGCCGCCGCGGCTGTTCGTCGTCGACACGCCCGCCGCGACCGCGGTCGATCTCGGCTGCGAGTACGATCTCGCGGTCGACCCCGATGGCGGCGGCACGCTGTCGGTCCGGCGCGGCACCGTCGAGCTCGCCGCCCGCGATCGGGTCGCGGTCGTGCCCGCGGGTACGGTCGCGCGGACCCGCACCGCGCACGGCCCCGGCACGCCGGCGCGCCGCGACGC
>JAIOQA010000233.1 GCA_021413675.1 Deltaproteobacteria bacterium
GCGCCGCCACCGGCGCCCGCCGTCGCGCCGCCACCCGAACCCGCGCCGCCTGCCGGTCGCGGCACCGCGGCCGAGCGCGCGGCCAGCGCGCGGGCCAACGCCGATCTCCAGGCGCGCCGCGCCGCGGACCAGGCGCGCGAGGCCGCGGCGAACGCGCAGCGCACGGCGACGGCGATCGCGCGGGCGCAGGAGGACTGGCAACAGGCCGAGGCCGCCGCGCTGCGCGCCAGCGCCGCCGCAAAGACCGCGACCGAGCTCGCGATCACGCGGGCGCGCACGCTGCGCGCGCTGCTGTTCCGCTCGTGGACCCCGCCGCGCGCCGAGGCCACTGGCCAGGTCAAGCGCTGGGCGGTCGACGCGCGCATCGCCGCGCTCTACGGCCGCTGCGCCGATACCCAGAGCCTCGCGGCCAGCGTCGAGGGCGCAGATCGCGCGTACTACGGCGCGGTGCTCGCGCCCGATCCGCTGATCGCGTACTGCAAGGATCGCTGACGCGCGAGGCCGGTCACGGGGTCTCGGTCGCGGCCTCGACCACGCCCGCCGCGGCGAGCTCCGCCGCGCGGACCGCACGCCACCACGGATCCGGGCGCTCGACGTGCGCCGGCTCGAACGGTCGACCGAGGAGCGGCGTGACGATGCGAGTCTCCGGAGCGGCCAGGCCGAGGAGCGTCTCCGCGGGCTGGGCCCACGGATGCAGCCCGAGATCGAACGTGCCCCAGTGCACCGGCAAGAGCGTGCCGCCGCCGAGCATCGCGAACGCCCGCAGCGCATTCTCGGGCCCGAGGTGGATCTGACCCCACGCCGCGTTCCACGCGCCGATCTCGAGCATCGTCACGTCGAACGGCGCGTAGCGCGCGGCGATCGCCGCGAACTCGTCGGTGAGGCCGGTGTCGCCCGAGAAGAACACGCGCCGGTTCGCGGTCTCGATCACCCACGACGACCACAGCGTGCGGTTGCGGCCGGTGATGCCGCGCCCCGAGAAGTGCTGCGCCGGGGTCGCGGTGAACGCGAGCGCGCCGCCCGGCAACGTGTGGGTCTCCCACCAGTCGAGCTCGGTGATGAGCGCGGGGTCGACGCCATACGCTTCGAGGTGTGCGCCGACCCCGAGCGAGGTCACGATCGGCACGCGCAGCGCCGCGAGTGCGCGGACGCTCGCCTTGCAGAGGTGATCGAAGTGGTCGTGCGACAGCAGCACCGCGTCGAGCGGCGGCAGCTCCGCGATCGTCGCCGGCGGGGCGTGGAAGCGCTTCGGCCCTGCGAACGACACCGGCGACGCGCGCTCGCCGAACACCGGATCGGTCAAGACGCGCAGGCCATCGAGCTCGAGCAGCATCGTGCTGTGCCCGAGCCAGGTGATGCGCAGCCCCGACGACGACACCGGCCGCGCCCAGGTCTCGTGCGGGCGCTCGACCGGCAGCGGCGCGCGCGGCACCCGCGCCTTTCCGCCGAAGAAGAACTCGCCCATGATCGAGAGGCGACTGCCCTGGAGCTCGGCCTTCACCTCGGACGTGTTGCGAAAGGCCCCGTCCTTGTACTGCGCGGACGCGCGCGCGCGCTCGAGGCGGAGGCCGGTGAGGGCGGACATTCAAGCAGCGTACGGCCGCTGGCGCGGATGTCGATGCGCGGCGTGCGGTCGGCGCGTGAAGAAGTGTGACGCGCGTCGAGCTCAGGACGCGGGCACGACCGCGGGCAGCGGCGCCGCCAGCGCATCGGCGTAGCGGGTCGCGAGCTCGACCCGCCCGAGGTGCGGCGCCCGGCGGGCCGCGCGATCCTCGACGGCGAACTGCGCGCCGATCGCGAACCGATCGATCAGGTATGCCGCCAGCGCCGGCCGCGCGATCGCCGCGGTCGCGGTCACGTGGCGCACGCCGGTCACGTCGGCGGCGGCGATCGCCCAGACCCGGCGCGCGGCGTCATCGGCCCAGACCGCGGAGCGCACCTCGTCGCGCACGACCGTCATCGGCAGGCCGCGCTGGTGGCGGTGGCGCAGCCAGTCGAGGTGGCCGATGCGACCGGTCGCCGACGGCCCGATCCACAGGCCCGCGCGCACCACGACCGTGTCCGGCCGGGCCAGCGCGATCGCCTCGGCCGCGACCCGGGACCGCCCGTAGACGCTGATCGGCGCGGTCGGCGAGTCCTCGGCGTAGGGCCCGGCGTCGCCGCCGAAGACGTGGTCGCTCGAGCAGTGGACGAGCCGGGTCGTCGGCGGCGCATGCGCGACCAGCGCCGCGGTGCCGCGCACGTTGACGTCCCACGCGAACGCCGGCGAGCGCTCGCACATCTCGACGTCGCACACGCCGGCGCAGTTGACGACCAGCGCCGGCTGCTCGCGCGCGAACAGCTCGCGCACCGCGTCGGCATCGTCGAGATCGATCGCGCGGCTGATGCCGTCGGGCCGGTGGCGCGTGCTCGCGTTGCAGAACCCGACGACCTCGAACGGCGTCGCCGCGCGCGCCTGCCAGATCGACCAGCCGAGCATCGAGGTCGCGCCGAACAGGAACGCGGTGGGCACCGCGACGCTTATAACAGCCGCGGGCGGTGGTAGCGTGGGCGTGATGCGGGTCCTGTTGCTCGTCGGAGTCGTGACCGGGTGCGGGGCGGCGCGCCCGGCGCCCGCGCCCGGCAACGTCGTCGAGATCGTGCCGGCCGCGCCATCCACCACGCGCCCGCTCCAGCCCGGCGACAACCAGCTGCTGGTCTCGCTGCGCCACACCGCGTGCATGGGCCAGTGCCCGGTCTACAGCGTCGAGCTGTACGCGAGCGGCCTGGTCTGCTGGAACGGCGAGCGCTGCGGCATCGACGTCCCCGAGCACGAGCTGCGCGTCCCCGCCGACGAGGTCGCGCGGGTCATCGCCGCCTTCGAGGCCGCGCGCTTCCTCGACCGCGACGCCGCCGGCCAGCTGCCGGGCGCCGCGCCCGACCCGCGGCGCGTGCGCTGCTTCGACACGCCGGGCGTGATCGTCACCTTCGCGCACGACGGCCGGAGCAACACGATCGAGGACCGGCAGTGCGACGGCCCCAACCCGCTCGGCCCGCTCGAGCGGCTGGTCGACGACATCACGCGCTCGCACCAGCCCGACACCGCGCCCGACGGTCTGCGCTAAGTCAGGCGCGCGAACCGAGACGCGCGCGGCTCCATCATTCTGAGCGATGGCGCCCGTCGTTCTGGCGAGGCACCCGCGCACAGCTCGCCGCAAGCCCGCCGGATTGCTCGGATCGCGCGTGGCTCGATTGCTGCTCTGGCTGGCTCCGCGAACTCTCGCGCTGGAGCCTTCATGCATCGCCACCCGTCACGTCTTCGCCACGTCGCCCTCGCCCTCGCCCTCTGCGGCCTCGCCGCCTGCGGCGACGACAACAGCAACCTCACCGCCGACGCGAACCCGCTCGCGCCCGACGCGACCCCGAATCATCCGCCCAACCCCGACGGCCTCGGCCCGGCGCCGGTCGCGCTCGGCGGCGCCGCCGACGTCAGCGCACCGGCCAGCTACGCCGTGCTCGCCAAGACCGGCATCACGAACGTCACCGGCTCGGCGATCACCGGCGGCAACCTCGGGCTGAGCCCCGCGGCCGCGAGCTTCATCACCGGCTTCGCCCTCGTCGCCGATCCGACGAACGTGTTCGCGACCTCCGCGTCCGTGGTCGCGCCGGGCAAGATCTACGCGAGCAACTACGCCGCGCCGACCCCGACCACGATGACCACCGCGATGCTCGCGATGCAGACCGCGTATACCGACGCGGCCGGCCGCACCGATCCGGACTTCCTCAACCTCGGCAGCGGCAACCTCGGCGGCAAGACGCTCGCGCCCGGGCTCTACACGTGGGGCACCGGCGTCACGATCCCGAGCGACGTGACGATCGCCGGCAGCGCCACGGACACCTGGATCTTCCAGATCTCGAATGACCTCGATGTCAGCAGCGCGAAGCACGTGATCCTGAGCGGCGGGGCCCAGGCCAAGAACGTCGTCTGGCAGGTCGCCGGCAAGGTCACGGTCCACGCGACCGCGCACCTCGAGGGCGTGGTCCTGTGCAAGACCGGCATCGCGCTGCAGACCGGCGCGTCGGTGAACGGCCGGCTCTTCGCCCAGACCCTGGTCGCGCTCGACGACAACGCGGTCACCACGCCGTGACGGCTGGTCGCTGACACACGTGTCGACACGCGCGCGCACGACGCGCCCAAGCCCTCGAACTCGCTGACCTCCCGATCGGCCCACCGCTTGCTCTAGCGGCGGGTGTCGTGATCGGAACCCAGCTCGGCAACTACCAGATCCTCGAGTGCCTCGGCGCCGGCGGGATGGGCGCGGTCTACCTCGGTGAGCACCGCGTCCTCGGTCGCCGCGCGGCGATCAAGGTGCTGCTCCCCGAGCTGGTCGCCCGCCAGGACGCGGTCGATCGGTTCTTCCAGGAGGCGCGCGCGATCGCCGCGATCCCGGATCCCGGCGTCGTGCAGATCTTCGACTTCGGCCACGAGGCCGGCAGCGCCTACCTCGTCATGGAGCTGCTCGTCGGCGAATCGCTCGAGGGCCGGCTCACGCGGCTCGGGCGGCTGCCGGTGCCGGACGCGGTGCGGGTCGCGCGCCAGGTCGCGACCACGCTCGCCGCCGCGCACGCCGCGGGCATCGTCCACCGCGACATCAAGCCCGACAACCTGTTCCTGGTCCGCGATCCCGAGGCCGAGACCGGCGAGCGCATCAAGGTCCTCGACTTCGGGATCGCGAAGCTCGCCGGCATCGGCGGCGCGAGCCGGACCAGCACCGGCGTGGTGATGGGCACACCGCTGTACATGGCGCCCGAGCAGTGCCGCGGCGCGGGCGGCGTCGATCACCGCGCCGACATCTACGCGCTCGGCTGCGTGCTGTTCCACGCGGTCACCGGCCGCGTGCCGTTCGTGGCCGAGGGCGCGGGCGAGGTGATCGCGCGTCACCTGTTCGAGCCGGCGCCGCGCGCGGCGTCGATCGCGATCGGGCTGCCCGCCGACCTCGACGCGCTGATCGCGCGCTGCCTCGCGAAGTCACCTGACGAGCGCTTCGCCGACATGCGCGAGCTCGCGGCCGCGCTCGGCGCGATCTCGCTGCGCCTCACCGGTCGCGATCACGTCACCGCGATCGCCGCGCCGCCCAGCGCGCCGGCGCGCACGACGCTCGGGCTCGCCGCCGGCCAGGCCGCCGCGCCGCGCCGCGGCTCGAGCGGCGCGCTTGCGATCGGCGCGCTCGTGGTCGGCGGGCTGGCCGCCGCCGCGGTGCTGTTCGTCGGCGGTGGCCGCGGCGCCGCCGATCACGCCGCGAGCGCGCCGACGCGCGCGGCCTCGCCACCGATCGACGCCGCCCCCGACGCCGCGCCCGTGATCGTCGATGCCCCGCCGCAGGTCGACGCCGCGCCGCACATCGACGCCGCGCTTCACAACGACGCCGCACCCGCACCGCGCCACCGCGCGCCGGCCCACGCCGCGCCGGCCCACAAGGAGGAAGACCCCTATGCGACTCCGTGAGTCCCTGTTCGCCGCGATGCTCGTGCTCGCGCCCCACCTCGCGCGCGCCGACGCCCTTGCCGATCGCCTGTTCAAGTCCGGCCAGCAGGCGCTCGCCGCCGGCAAGATCGCCGAGGCCTGCGATGCCTTCGCGGCCAGCGACGCGCGCACGTCGCGGGTCGGCACGCTGCTCAACCTCGGCGATTGCCGCGAGCAGAACGGCCAGATCGCGACCGCGTGGGCGACGTTCCTGCGCGCGGCCGCGCTCGCGCAGCAGCTCCCCGGCGAGCACAAGCGCGCCGACGAGGCGCGGCGCCGCGCGAGCTACCTGCAGCCGCGCCTGTCGTTCCTCACGATCTCGGTGGCCGAGGCCTCGAACGTCGATGGCCTCACGATCACGCGCGACGGCGCGCCGATCGAGCGCGCGTACTGGAACCAGGGCGTGCCGGTCGACGGCGGCACCTACGTGATCGAGGCCAGCGCGCCCGGCCACGACGGGTGGCGCAGCTCGGTCGTGGTCGCGCCGGAGAACGCGCGCGCGATCGTCGACGTGCCCCGCTTCAAGCCGATCGGCGAGCTGGTGCCCGCGGTGCAGCCCGCGCCGATCATCGCGACCCCGCGCGCGCCGATCGCGCGCCGCGATCCCGCGCCCGCATCCTCGCCGCCGCGCTTCACGCCGATGCGGTTCGCGGCGCTGGGCGCGGCCGGGCTCGCGCTCGGCGCTGGCGTCTTCGGCGCGCTCGAAGGCAGCGCCTCGGCGCGCAACGCCCGGGACGCCAACGCGCGCTGCCAGACGCCGTGCAGCGATCCCACCGGCCTCGCCCTCGGCGCGCGCGCGTCGCATCAGGCCACGGTCGCCAACCTCGCCTTCGTCGGCGCCGCGGCCGCCGCGGTCGGCGCCGTCACCCTCTGGATCGTCGGCCGTCCCGCGCCGATCCGCGATCGCGTCGCGCTGGTCCCCGTCGTCGGTGCCGACCGCGCGTCTCTCACCCTCTCGCTGGAGTTCTGACATGCGCACCCCCGCCCTCCTCGCCGCGCTCGCGCTCGCCGCGTGCAATCCCTCGGTCCCGCACGGCGGCGACTTCGACGCCGCACCGGCCGTCACCATCGACGCCGCCCCGGACGCGAACGTCGACGCCGCGCCGATCGCGCCGCCCTCGACCGCGATGGAGACCGTCTCCGCCGCCGGCCACCTGACCGCCGGCGCCTACGCCTTCGACGTCCAGCTCGGCGGCGCCACCCGCGCCGCCGCCACCCGCGGCACCACCGCGCTCGACACCGCGCCCGTCCTCCACTGACCGCCAACCCAGGAGCTTCCCACATGCGACACCCGATCTTGATCACCAGCCTGCTGGCGGCCGCGCTGTCCAGCCTCGCCGCGCCGGCGCACGCCGACGTCCCCACCTCGATCCCGTTCGCCGGCCGGCTCGTCCGCGCCGGCACGCCGGTCAACGGCACCGCGACGGTCGCGTTTCGCCTGTTCACGCAGCAGAGCAACGGCACCGCGATCTGGGAGGAGACCCAGTCCCTCGGCGTCGATCAGGGCCTGGTCTACGCCCGCCTCGGCGCGATCGAGCCGATCGATCCGGGGTTGCTCGACGGCGCGCTGTTCCTCGAGGTCGAGGTCATGGACGGCAGCAACGCGGGCCCGTTCACGCCGCGCCTGCCGATCGAGAGCGTGCCGTTCGCGATCCACGCCCGCACCGCCGACACCCTCGGCGACCTGACGCCCGACAAGGTCCAGACCCGCGTCGACCACGAGTGTCCCGCGGGCTCGTCGATCCGCGCGATCGCCGCCGATGGCAGCGTCACCTGCGAAGCCGACGACGACACGCCCGCGCCGACCTACAGCGGCAGCGGGCCCATCACGGTCGCTGGCACGTCGATCGGTCTCGCGAACAGCGGCTGCGCCGCCGGCGATGTCTGGAAGTGGAACGGCAGCGCCTGGTCCTGCGACCCCGACAGCAACACCGCCTACACCGCGGGCTCCGGCATCGCGATCAACAACGGCGCCATCGGCCTCAGCGCCAGCGGCTGCGCGTCGGGCGACGTCTGGAAGTGGAACGGCGCGACCTGGGCATGCGCCCCCGACACCAGCGCGACCTATGCCGGCGCGTCACCGATCACCGTCACCGGCAACACCATCGGGCTCAGCGCGAGCGGCTGCGCCGCCGGCGATGTCTGGAAGTGGACCGGCACGACCTGGAGCTGCGCGCCCGACACCAGCACGACCTACAGCGGATCGGCGCCGATCAGCGTCAACGGCACCACCGTGTCGCTCACGCCCTGCCCGGCCAACCAGATCTACAAGATGAACGCCGCGGGCACCGGGTTCGCGTGTGCGCCCGACGCCAGCACCTCGTACACCGCCGGCACCGGCATCGACGTCACCGGCGGAGCGATCGGCCTCAGCACCGCGGGCTGCGCCGCCGGGTACGTGTGGAAGTACAACGGCACGGCGTTCGCGTGCGTGCCCGACGGCAGCCCCGGTCTCGCGACCTTCTACGGTGGCTCGGGCGGCCTCCGCCCCAACGGCCAGAACCAGGTCGCGCACGTCACGGTCAACGCCCCGACCAACGGCAACCTGCTCGCGACGCTCACCTACGGCCTCGCGGTCAAGACCAACGCGGTCGCGTGCAACGTGCCCCTCAAGCTCAGCCTCACCTCGGGTGACATCGCCACCGGCAACGGCTTCCAGCAGTACTTCTGGCCCAACACGATGCAGACGATGGACTCGGGCACCGGCTACGGCACGTGGCCGTCGAGCATCACCGCGGCGTTCCCGGTGACCGCCGGGTCGCGCACCGTCTTCTTCAACAGCGGCCAGATCGGCGCCCCCAACTGCGCCGACTTTCTGTGGACCAACGTCACGCTCACCGTGATGTTCGTGCCCAACTCGATCGGCACCAGCGTCGGCGCGCCGTGAGCGCCCCGACTCCGACGGTCACGGCATCCGCGGGCTCGCGCGGGGCGTGACGACCTTCGGGGCGGTGCCGTTGGCCGACGCGTGCACGTGGTGCGCGAGCGCGTCGCGCAGCGACCGGAACGTGCCGATGCCGCGCAGCTCGACCCCCATGTGGACGATCGTCTGCGCGATGTTGGGGCTGATGCCGGCGAGCACGCACTCCGCGCCGAGCAGCCCCACCGCCCGCGCCATGCGGATGAAGTGATCGGTGGTGCGCGAGTCCATCACCTCGATGCCGGTCACGTCGATGATGACGTAGCTGCACTTCTTCTCGGTGACCGCGCGCAAGAGCGACTCGGTCATCTCCGCGCTGCGCACCGTGTCCATGAGCCCGACGATCGGCAGGCACAGGACGCCGGCCCAGACCTCGATCACCGGCGTCGACAGCTCGCGGATGGCGCTGCGCTGCTGCTCGATCGTCTCGAGCTTGGCCTCGAGCTCGCGCTGGGTCGCCGCCAGCCGCTCCTGGTTCGACACCAGCGTCGACACCATCTCGTTGATGCCGTCGTACAGCACCGCGAACGGATCCTCGTCGTCGAGGGTCGTCGGCATCCGCTCTTCGAGCGCGCCGGCCGCGATCGACGACAGCGTCATCAGCACGTCGGCGATTCGCTCACGCACCATGTTCTCGTCCATTGGTCGCCTCCGGTGGTTCAGGTGGAATGTTCGAAGCCCGCGATCTCGTCGAGCGGGTCGTCGATGCCGTCGGGCGGCGGCTGGACGCCGAACGCCAGCAGCGCCTGTTCGAGGGTGAGCGCGGTGCGCACGCCGCGCAGCTCGAGCCCCATGCTCTGGATCGTGATCGCGGTGTCGGCGTTGATGCCGCAGACGATCGTCCGCGTGCCCATCAAGGCGGTCGCCTGCGCCAGCCCGGTCAGCACCGCGCACATGTGGCTGTCCATCATCCACAGGCCGGTCACGTCGAGGATCAGCCCGGAGCTCCCGGCCGCGTGGATCTCCGCCAGCACGTCGTGACGCAGCTGCTCGGCGTGCGTGTCGGTGAGCTCGCCCTGCACGGGGACGAGCAAGAGCGACCACAGTCGGATGATCGGGATTCGAGCGGTGCCTTGGATCATGGATGCTCCGTCAGACACGGACGACGCGTCGGGTGTGGAGATAGCGGATCGCGCGGAAGAACTTCTTGCCCGGGCCGGGGTGGTACTCGAACGAGTCGGAGAGCCGGATGACCGCGCCCAGCCCGGCGCCGATGCCGCCGCGGCCCAGCCACTGATCGGCGTCGATCGGCCCGCGGTCACCGTAGCCATCGCGCACCGCGAGCTCGATGTCGGCGATCGGCGGGCCCTCGTCCTCGGCGACCACCTCGACCCCCATCGGCACCGGCGGGGTGGTCCGGCTGACCACGATCTCGCCGCGCACGCCGTACTTGAGGATGTTGGTGCCGAGCTCGGACACGACGATCGCGATCTCGAGGCTCGGCGCCGGCGCGAACCCGACGGCGACGGCGAGCTGTCGGGCCCGTCGTCGCGCCGTGAACACGTCGAGCGCCTCGCGGATCAGCGTCCGCTCGGTCATCGCGGCTTCTTGCGCAGCACGAAGAACTTGAGCGCCTCACGCAGGCTCCGGTGGGTGGTCACGTCGCCCAGGCTCACGCCCATCGCGACCATCGTGTTGGCGATGTTGGGGCTGATGCCGGTGAGCACGCAGTCCGCGCCGATCAGCCGCACCGACTTGGCCAGCCGCACGAAGTGATCGACGGTCTTGGTGTCCATCACCTCGATGCCGGTGATGTCGACGATCGCGAACTGCGCGCGGCGCTCGGCGATCGCCTGGAGCAGGACGTCGGTCATCTGCGCGCTGCGCACGCTGTCGACGATCCCGACGACCGGCAGGCACAGGATGCCGTCCCAGATCTCGATGACCGGGGTCGACAGCTCGCGGATCGCGGCGCGCTGCTGCTCGATCGTCGCGAGCTTGTCCTCGATCTCGGTCTGGTAGGCGCGGTTGCGCTCGCGCTCGACCCGCAGCGACTCGATCATCTCGTTGATGCCCGCGAACAGCGCCGCCAGCGGCGCGTCGCCGTTGCCCTTGATCTCGACGCGGCCATCGAGATCGCCGAAGCCAACGTTGGCCAGCACGAGCAGCGCGTCGGCGATGCTGTCGCGGAGCTCGAGATCGGAGTCGTCGCTCACGAAACGTCCTTTCGCTGGAGGGGGCCGAGATCGGCGATGACCACCGTCCCGTCGTCGTGGTTGCGACGATGCTGTTGCATGATCGCGGCGCAGGCCTCGCGCGGCGCGAGCGCGCGCAGCTCGGCGAACGGCACGCGCGAGGAGATCCCGTCGGAGAAGCAGATGAGGCGATCGCCGGTGGCGAGCGCGCACTCGAACTCGCGCAAGGTCGACATGCGCTGCCCGACGATCCCCGGGGTCAGGATCACCGGCACGCTGGTGCCGAGCACGCGCAGCTCGACGTTGCCGACGCCGCAGCCGTCGATCCGCAGGCCGCGCAGCACGAACACCGTGGCGGCCGCGCCCCGGCTGCCGCGCAGGGCCTCGTGCAGCAAGGCCATCGCGTCCTTCGCGCGCTTGATCGGCGCGGCGCGCAGACAGCCAGCCGCGATCTCGGCGATGCGCGCGGCCTCGGGGCCGTGGCCGAGCACGTCGACCACCGCGATCATCGTCGCCGCGGTCTCCTCGCGGATCACCGCGATGTCGCCGCAGCGGGTCTCGCCGAGCGCCGGCGCTGACAGGTGGGCGATCTGCATCACAGGTCGACCTCGGCGGAGATCCGCGTGCCGGTGGCGCCGGTGGTGATCTCGAAGCGCTCGACCAGGCGCTTGGCGCCCAGCAGGCCGGCGCCGAGGCCGGTCCGGCTGCGGTAGCGCCCGGCCATGATCTCGTCGAGGTTCGGGATGCCGGGCCCCTCGTCGTAGGCCTTGATCAGGAGCTTTGGCCGCGGCCCCGCCGTCGGCACCAGCTCGATCGTGCCGCCGCTGGCGGTGTACATGAAGATGTTGCGCGCGAGCTCGCTGACCACGGTCGAGGCCTTCTGCGCCACGACGCGGCGCGCTCCCAGTTGCTCGCACAGCCCGCGCGCCGCGAGGCGCGCCTCGGACACATCGGACTCGGCCTTGATCGGGAACACCTGGGCGCGCGGCGGGCCGGCCGGCACGAACGCGCGGTCGAACTCGGCGAGCACCGTGGCGACGGTCGCCGCCGGCAGGAACAGGCGCAGGCCGCGCTCGATCTGCGGCTGCATGCGGCGCAGATCGGCGAGCGTGAGCACGGTGCCGACCAGGCGCGCGTCGCGGACCGCGCGCGACAGCACGTTCTGCGCGTTGATCGCCGACAGGTGGCGGCCTAGCACCGCCAGGGCCTTGCTGCGGGGATCGTTCATGCCGCGGGCTCGGCCTCGAGGCGGTGGCGCGCGGTGGTCGCGACCAGCGGGTGATCGTCGAGCGCGAGCCGCTCGAGCTCGTCGGTCGCGCCCGGGTGATCGGCGGCGGCGAGGATCTCGGCGACCGCGGCGCGCACCTCCCACGCCGGATCGGTGCCGGCGGCGATCACGTGGTGGCGCGCGATCGGATCGTCGAAGCGCGCGGCGGCGCGGACCGCGCGCCCGCGGGTCTCGGGATCGGGCGCGGCCAGCCGCGCGATGATGAGCGGCAAGGCCGCCGGCTCGCGCAGGGACGCGAGCGCGTCGAGCACCAGCAGCTGCGCGCCCGCGGGGCACGCCGGGTACAGCTCGAGCAGGCGCGAGGCGATCGCCCGGCCCTCCATCGCCACCAGCAGATCGAGGATCAGCGGCGCCGAGATCGGATCGCGGCACAGCCGATCGACCAGCACCTCCTTGGCGCGCGCAGTGCGGTGCCGGCCGATCGCGCGCAGCGCGGTCGCGCGCACGGTCTCGTCGTCGTCGCCCAGCATCGGCTCGAGCATCCCGACCAGATCGAGCTCGGGCTGCTCGGCGATCGCGTCGATCGAGAGCGCGCGGATCTGTACGTCCTCGTGGTGCAGACAGTCGAGCAGGAACGGCAGCTGCTCGGCGTGCGGCGACGCGCGCATCACGCGCAGCATCGCGACCATGACCGAGGCGTTGCGCTCGGGAAACGCGAGCAGCGCCTCGCTGGCCGCCGACGGATCGCAGGTCCCGAGGGCCTCCTGCGCCGCGGCCCGGACCGCCGGCGACGGATCGAGCAGGCGCCCCGCGAGCGAGGTCGCCGCGACCCGGGTGCGGTGCTGCTCGAGCGCGCGGACCGCGGCCTCGCGCACCTGATCGCTGGGATCCTCGAGCCGCTCGACCAGCGCCGCGGCCAGCTCGGTCGAGCGCAGCGCGCCGGCACAGCGACACGCGAACTCGCGCACGGCCTCGTCGGCATCGCGCAGCCCGAGGGCGACCGCGGCCACCGCGCGCGCGCCGAGCGCCAGCGTGCAGAACTGCGCCGCCGCCCGCAGCTCGGTGGAGCGCCCGGCGCGGACCAGCGGCGGATACAGCGCCTCGACCCGCAGCATGCGGATGAGCGTGGCCGCGGCCTCGGCCACGTCCTTGTCGCTGCCGTCGTCGGGATCGAGGAACCGCCCGAGCTGCGCGTGGACGTGCGCCGCCTCGGCGCTCGCGAGCCGCGTCCACGCCGGCAGGTCCCACAGCGGATCCGGCGCGGGCAGCCGGCGCAGCGCCTCGCCCAGGCCACGCACCGCGATCGGCAGGGCCGGGCTCATGACCGTCGTCCACACCGCGTCGGCGAGGTGCGCGATCGCGCGCGGCGAGCGGATCTTGCCCAGCGCCGCGACCGCGAACTCCCACGAGTCGGGGTCGGCGAGCGCCGCGGCCAGCGGATCGATCGCCCGGGCGTCGCCGATCTCGCCGAGCGCGAAGATCGCGCCGAACCGGAGCCACGGATCGCCTTCGAGCAGCTCGAGCAGCGGCTCGACCGCGATCGGCGCGCGCAGGAAGCCGAGGCTCTCGATCGCCGCCTGGACGATGTTCGTGTCCTCGTAGCGCAACAGCCGCAAGAGGTGCGGGATCGCCGAGCGATCGCGGGTCTTGCCCAGCAGGTTGGCCGCGAACATGACGACCTCGGGATCGGGATCGTCGAGCGCGCGGACCAGCGCCGGCACGCTGCGCCGGCCACCCCGCACCAGGGCGTCCATCGCGGCGTTGCGCCGGATCGCGTCGTCCTGATCGCCGACCGCGCGGACCAGCGCGTCGGGATCCGCGGACTGCGCGGCCTCCTCGATGACGCGCGCGCGCTCCCAGCGATCCGGGTTGGCGAGCGCGTCGAGGGCATTGAGCACGGCCGCGGCGATGCTGTCGCCGTCGACCAGACCACCGCGGGAGGTTTCGCTATGGCTCACCCTGGATCCTCCTGGTCTCGCCGTTTCCCGGCGACAGCATCACGGCAAAGCGGGCACCCGAGCGCCGCGCCGGCGCCGCGCCGCGCGCCACGGGCACGACCGCGGCGGCGTCACCGGCGAGCAACTCGGCGGCATCGGCGAGGCGGTCGAGGGTCGCCAGGTTCTCGGTGGCGACCCGGCTGATGTGCCCGAGCGCGCCGAGGATCTGCTCGCCCGCGACCTTCTGCTGCGCGGTCGCGTCGGCGACCTGGTGGGTCATCGCGGTGATCGCGTGGGCCGAGTCGAGCACCGCGCGCGACGACACCGCCTGCTCGCGGGTCGCCTCGACCACGCGGCGGGTCACGTCGTTCATGTTCTCGACCAGCTTCATGACCTCGTTGGCCGCGAACGACTGCTCCTGGGTCGCGCGCTGGACCTCGCCGATCTGCGCGGTCACCTGCTCGATCGATCGCAGGATCGTGTTGAGCACCGCGCCGGTGTGGATGACCTGCTGCACGCCATCGCGGATGTCCGCGAGGATGCTGCGCGCGGCCATGACCGCGGCGTCGTTGTCCTGCTGCACCGCCTCGATGACCTCGCCGATCTCGTGGGTCGCCGCCATCGAGCGCTCGGCCAGCTTGCGGACCTCGTCGGCGACCACCGCGAAGCCGCGGCCGGCGTCGCCGGCGCGCGCGGCCTCGATCGCCGCGTTGAGCGCGAGCAGGTTGGTCTGATCGGCGATCGACTCGATCACGCGGACGATCGTGCCGATCTCCTTCGACCACTTGACCAGCCGCTCGATCACCGCCGACGACTGCTGGGTGCGCTCCGACGCGGCCGACAGCTTCTGGGTCGACTCGTCGAGGAGCTTCGAGCCCGAGACCGCGTCGGCCGCGACCTGCTCGGCGACCTGGCTGAGGCTCTCGGCGGTGGTCGCGACCCCGACCACCGAGGTCGCGACGGTCTCCATCGTCGTCGAGGTGTCGACGACCGCGCGCAGGAGCGTCTCGCCGCCGCGCGCGACCTGCTCGTTGGACGCGACCATGCCCTCGATCGAGGTCGCGGTCTGGCGGACGTGGGTCGCGATGTGCTCGGCGTTGGTGGCCACGCTCTGGATCTGCGCGGTGATGCCCTCCATCGTCGTCGTGGTCTGCTCGGTGCCGGCGAACTGCGCGCGGGCCGCGCGCCGGACCGCGCCGATGTCGCGCGACACCTGGCGGGCGGTGCCGGCCAGGCGATCGCCCGAGGCGGCGAGCTCGTCGAGGCGCGCGCTCAGGTGCAGCGCGGTCTGGTCGAGCACGCGCCCGAGCCGATCGTCGCGCCCGCCATCGCGGGCGTCGACCCCGAAGTCGCCGGCGCACCAGCCGTCGAGGCGCGCGGTCACGTCGGCGACCAGCCGCGCGGCGTCGCGCCGCTCGCGCTCGCGCCGCGCGACCAGCATGCCGATGGCGACGACCGCGGCGACCAGCGCCAGCGCCAGCGCGATGACCGCGGCGATCACGCCCACCTCGCGAGCCCGTCGACGTCGAGCGCGCGATCGTCGACGGGCGCCGCGATCACGCCGCCGACGCGATCGACCAGCACGCCGAGCAGGCGCGCGCCGATCGCCAGCACGACGATCCGCGCCTTGCCGTCGACCGGCCCGCCGCCGCCAGCGCTCGCGCCGACGTCGAGCACCGGGACCAGGCGACCGCGCAGGGTCGTGAGCCCGCGGACGTGCGCCGGGGCGTGCGGCACCCGCGTGATCGCCGCGACCCGCATGACCTCGTGGACCTGCGCGACCGGCACGGTCCGGGCCTGGCCGCCGATCTCGAGCGCGAGGTGGCGCGGGGCGGCCGCGAGCGGCGCCGCGTCGAAGGCGGGCTCGATCGACGCCGCGGGGGCTTCGCCGTCGATCACCACGCACCTCCGACGCTGGCCGCGCGCGCGGACCGCCCGATCCCCTGGAGATCGAGCACCGGCACGATCCGGCCATCGGCCAGCAACGACGCGCCGGTCACGCTGCGCGGCCGCCCGAACACCGGATCGAGCTCGCGGATCGTCAGATCCTCGTGGCCGAGGACCGCGTCGACGATCACGCCGAGCGGCGCGCCCGCGCCGTCGATGACCACGCAGGTCGCGGGGCCTGCCGCGCGATCCTCGAGGCCGATCTCCCGGGCCAGCGAACAGGTCGCCAGCTCGGCGCCGCGCCACGGCACCGCGGCGCTCGGCTCGCCGCCGGGCAGCCGGAAGGCCTCGACCACCGACGTGAACGGGATGCCGTAGACCTCGGCGCCGCAGCGGACCAGCAGCGACCGCTGCACGGCGATCACCATCGGCACGCGCAGCCGGAACTCCGTGCCCACGCCGGGCGCGCTCGCGACCTGGATCGATCCGCCGATCCGCTCCAGCGCGCGCCGCGCCTGATCGAGGCCGACGCCGCGCCCCGAGAGGTTCGTCACCCGCTCGGCGGTGCTGACGTCGGGCGCGAACACCAGCTCGAGCACCTGCTCGGTCGTCCACGCGCGCGCGTCGATGCCGACCCGCGCCGCCGCCGCGATCAGCCGCGCCGGATCGAGGCCGCGGCCGTCGTCCTTGACCGTGAGGACCAGGACGCCGCGCTCGGCCCGCGCGTCGATGGTCAGCGCGCCCGCCACCGGCTTGTCGGCGAGCATGCGGGCCCGCGCCGGCTCGATGCCGTGATCGATCGCGTTGCGCACGATGTGCAGGAGCGGCTCGGCGAGGTGATCGGCGACCTGCTTGTCGATCGCCAGCTCGCCGCCGCTCACCACGAGATCGATCGGCTTGTTCGTGACGCGAGAAAGATCGCGAACCAGCCGATCGAACCGGACCAGCAGCGTGGACAGCGGCACCAGCCGCAGCTCGGCGAGGTGGCCGCGGAGCTCGGCCAGGCGCCGCTCCATCTCGTCGAGGGGCTCGAGCCAGGGGCTGGCGTCGCGGACCGCGCGGCGCCCGCGCGGGCGCGTGGCGGTGCGCAGGCGCGCCTGCCAGGCGAGGAGGTCCGCGACGACGTCGAGCAACCGATCGAGCCGCTCCCCGGGAATCTGGACGTGCGAGGCCGAGGCCGGGAGTCCGGCCGGCGTCTCACTCTCACGCTCGCGGACGTACTCCGCGTCGGCAACGGGCGAGTCGCGAGGCGTGAGAAGCTGGTCAATCTCACGCTCCACCTCGGCGATCGACGTCGGAGTCTCGATCGCGGCGCGCAACCGATCGGTGGCCTGGAGCAGCACGTCAATGGCGCGGGCCTGAGCGTGAGAAGGCGCATCGCGCAGCTCGCGGGCGCGCTGCTCCATGGCGTGAGAGAGGGCCTCCGCGCCGCCCTGGCCGACCATGCCGCAGTTGCCCTTGATCGTGTGCAGCGCACCCAGGAGCGCGCGCCACTCCTCGCCGAGCGCGCTGGCCCGCCGCTCGAGATCGAGCAGGCGCGCCTCGACCTCTCCTGCGAGCGGGATCGTCTCGGCGGCGAACGCGCGGTGGACGGTCTCGTCCACTCAGGTCCTCATCACGCCGTCGATGACCGTGCACAGGTCGTCGGGCCGGAACGGCTTGCGCAGGTAGGCGCGCGCGCCGGCGTCGAGGCCGCGCTTCATGTCGGCGGCCCCCTCGGTGGAGACCATGATGACCGGGATGCGCGGCACCGCGCCGCTGCCCCGCAACTCGGCGAGGAGCTCGAGGCCGTTCATGCGCGGCATGTTGATGTCGACCAGCATCAGGTCGGGCTCTCCGTCGCGCGCGATCGCCGCGAGCGCCTCGACGCCGTTGCGGGCAATGGTGACGACCACGCCGTAGCGGCGCAGCGCGAGTTGCACGATCGACTGGACCACCGACGAATCTTCAACAACCAATACCCGTTGCATGTGCGCCGCCACTCCCCGGCGGATTCCCACTTAGCCCGAACTCGCGACTTCGCACAATCACCCTTGGTGGGTGAAGGGCCATGTTCACCCCGGCCGTGTGATTGCGCGATCGCTCGCGATCGGTTCAAGTAACGATGGGAGATGTGCTCGTGAGGCGAGCCGCTCCTCCAAAACCAGAAGTAGGGGGGCCCATGGGGAACGAACCCGGCGAGCATCCGACGATGCGCGCGCCATCGAGCGCGCGCGTGTCAACCACGATGGCTGACGTCTACCAGCGCGAGGGATTTGTGTTCCTCGAGAACCTTTTCTCGGCGGGTGAAGTCGAGACCGTGCGCGCGGCGGCGCTCGCGGCCGGGGCACAGGAGAGTGAGAGGCGTGTGTTCGAGAGCGACGGCGTGACCGTGAGATCCGTCTACGGGATCCACGAGCATGACGGGCGCTTCGCCGCCCTCGCCCGTCACCCACGCCTGGTCGACGCGGCGCGCCGGATCCTCGGCGGCGACGTCTACGTCTACCAGAGCAAGCTCAACGCGAAGGCCGCGCTCGGCGGCGACCTCTGGCCCTGGCACCAGGACTACATCTTCTGGCGCAACGAGGACGCGATGCCCGCGCCGCGCGCGGTCACGGCGGCGGTATTCGTCGACGACGTCACCGAGCTCAACGGCCCGATCGCGCTGGTGCCGGGCTCCCACAAGGGCGGAGTCCTGCCTTACGACACGTGGAATGGCGAGCTGGCCGGATATGGCACCTCGCCGGCGTGGATGGCGAACCTGGTCGCGCGGCTGAAATACACGATCCAGCGCGAGGCGCTCCTCGGGGTCGCGCTGGCGCACGGCGTGGTCACGCCGAAGGCCAAGGCCGGCTCCGTGCTGCTGTTCGACTGCAACATCGCCCACGCCTCTGCGATGAACCTGTCACCGTATCCGCGCACCGTCGCGCTGTTCACGTACAACCGGGTTGACAACGCACCAGACATCAAGGCTCTTCATCGCCCGGAGTTCCTGGTCAGTCGCGATAGCCAGCCTATCGAGGTCGTCGCCGACGACGCGCTCCGCCTCGCCGGAGCGCCCGCGTAGATGGGGATCGGCACCTCGGCAGCCGCCCTGCAGCGCCCGCTCGTCGACGCCCACGTCCACGAGCTGCGCGCCTTCGCCGCTGCCGCTGGCATCTCGCTCGACATCGTCGTGCACGCTGGCCTGCTCGCGCTGCGCTCGCGCTACGGCGGCCAGCCCGCGCTGCCCGACGACGCGACGCTGGCCGGGCTGTGTCGGCCCGAGCATTCGCCCGCCTGGACGCAGGACGACTTCAGCGGCGCGCTCACCGACGACGGTGCCGGCGTGACCCTCGGCGTCACCGGCCTGCGCGACGACCTCGCGGCCCAGGCGCTGCGCCACTGGGAGGCGCTGCTCGTCGCCGGCGTGCGCGCGCCCACGGTGCCGATCGCCCAGCTCGCCATGCTCGACGCCGCCGAGCGGCACCAGGTCGTCGCCGGCTGGAACCAGACCGCCGTGCCGTTGCCCGCCCAGTGCGTCCACGAGCTCGTCGAGGCCCAGGTCGCGCGCACCCCCGAGGCGGTCGCGGTGGTCTTCGGCGACACGCAGCTCACCTATCGCGAGCTCGACACGCGCGCCGCGCGCCTGGCCCGCGCCCTGCGCGCCGGCGGCGTCGGGCCCGACGTCCGCGTCGGCATCTGCGTCGAGCGCTCGCTCGAGATGGCCGTCGGCGTGCTCGCGATCCTCAAGGCCGGCGGCGCCTACGTGCCGCTCGATCCGGCCTACCCGCCCGATCGCCTGGCGTGGATCCTCGCCGACGCGCGCGCGCCGGTGCTGCTCACCCAGCGCGCGATCGCAAGCACCCTGCCCGCCCACGACGCCCGCGTCATCCTGCTCGACGATCCCGTGTCCGACGCAGGCCCCGATGGACCCGCGCCGGTCGCGGCCCATCACCTCGGCTACGTCATCTATACGTCGGGCTCGACCGGTCGCCCCAAGGGCATCTGCCTGCCCCATCGCGCGCTGGTCAACCTCATCCGCTGGCACGACCGCACGCTCGTGCGCGGCGCGCGGACCCTGCAGTTCGCGTCGCTCAGCTTCGACGCCAGCTTCCACGAGATGTTCGCGGCCTGGGCCTCGGGCGGCACGGTCTACCTGATCACCGAGGCGATCCGCCGCGACGTCGCGGCGCTGGCCCGGTTCATCGACGCCCACGCGATCGAGAAGGTGATCCTGCCGGTCGTCGTCGTGCAGCAGATCGCCGAGCACGTCGCGGCCGCGCCGCACCTGCTGCGCTGCCTGGTCGAGCTCACCACCACCGGCGAGCAGCTCGTGGTCACCGCGCCGATGATCCGGCTGTTCGAGCAGCTGCCCGGCTGCGCGTTCCACAACCACTACGGCCCGTCGGAGACCCACGTCGTCACCGCGCATACGCTGTCGCGCACGCCGCGCGAGTGGCCGTCGCACCCGCCGATCGGCCACCCGATCGACAACACCCAGATCTACCTCCTCGACCGCCACGGCGCGCCGGTGCCGTGCGGCGTCGCGGGCGAGCTCTACATCGGCGGCGTCATGCTCGCGCGCGGCTACCACGGCCGGCCCGATCTCACCGCCGAGCGCTTCGTCGCCGATCCATTCGCGACCGATCCCGAGGCGCGCCTGTATCGCACCGGCGATCTCGCGCGCTGGCGCGCCGACGGCGAGCTCGAGTTCCTCGGCCGCATCGATCACCAGGTCAAGATCCGCGGCCACCGCGTCGAGCTCGGCGAGGTCGAGGGCACGCTGACCCGCCACCCCGCGGTCACCGAGGCCGTGGTCGTGGCGCGCGAGGACGTGCCCGGCGAGCGCCGGCTGGTCGCCTACGTCGTCGCCGATCACGCCGCGGTGCCGCCGGCGGAGCGCCCGCGCCCGCTCGGCGCGGTGCTGCGCGGCTACCTGCGCGAGCGCCTGCCCGACTACATGCTGCCCGCCGCGATCGTCCTGCTCGAGACGATGCCGCTCACGCCCAACGGCAAGGTCGATCGCCGCGCGTTGCCGGCGCCCGGACCGGCGCGACCCGATCTCGACCAGCCGTTCGTCGCGCCGCGCTCGGCCGAGGAGGAAGCGCTCGCCGCGATCTGGCGCGAGGCGCTCGGCGTCGAGCGGATCGGCGTGCGCGACAGCTTCTTCGAGCTCGGCGGCGACTCGCTGGGCGCAGTCCAGGTGTTCGCGCGGGTGCGCGAGCGCTTCGGCGCCGAGCTGTCGTTCGACGCGCTGTTCGCCCACCCGACGATCGCGCAGCTCGCGATCTTCGTACGCGACGCTGGCGAGCGCCCGGCGCACGCGCCGATCCCGCGGGTCGCGCGCACCGCGCTCCTGCCGCTGTCGTCGGCGCAGGAGCGGCTGTGGTTCCTCCACCGGCTCGCGCCGACCAGCCCGGCCTACCACTGCCCGTACGCGTTCCGCCTCCACGGCCGCGTCGATCAGGCCGCGCTCGCCGCCAGCGTCCGCGCGCTGGTCGCGCGCCACGAGATCCTGCGCACCGCGTTCCCCGAGGTCCGCGGCCAGCCGTTCCAGCAGATCCGCGAATCGATCGACGTCGAGCTCGAGAGCTGCGAGGCAACGGCCTCCGCCGCCGGCGCGGTGCTCGACGCCGCGGTGATCCGGCCGTTCGATCTGCAGCGCGGCCCGCTCCTGCGCGTCGGCCTGATCCGCGTCGCCGAGGACGATCACGTCCTGTGGCTGGTCCTGCACCACATCGTCACCGACGGCCGCTCGATGGAGGTCATCTTCCGCGAGCTGTCGGCGCTCTACGCGGCGGCCAAAGCCGGCGTGCCCTCACCGCTGCCGCCACCGCCCGCGATCCAGTACGCCGACTACGCGGTCTGGGATCGCCAGCGCGCGGCCGAGCTCGACGAGCACGCCGCCTGGTGGCGCGCGCGCCTCGCCGCCGCGCCGCCGCTGCTCGAGCTCCCGGCCGATCATCCGCGGCCAGCCGCGCAGACCTTCGCGGGCGCCGCGGTCGGCTTCCAGCTCGACGCCGCGCTGACCGATGGCCTGCGCGCCGCCGCGGTCGCGCGCGACATGACGCTCACGATGTTCGTGGTCGCCGGCTTCGCGGCGCTGCTCCACCGCTACACCGAGCGCGACGAGCTGGTCATCGGCATCCCCAGCCTCGGCCGCGACCGCGCCGAGACCGAAGGCCTCGTCGGCTTCTTCGTCAACACGCTGCCGATCCGCCTCGACCTGTCCGGATCGCCGACCTTCGACGCCCTGCTCGACCAGGTCCGGCGCGCGTGCCTCGACGCGTTCGCCCACGACGCGCTGCCCTTCGAGCGCATCGTCCACGACCTGCGGATCGAGCGCGTGGCCAGCCACAGCCCGCTGGTGCAGGTGGCGATCGCGCCGCAGCCGCCCGGCGAGCGCGAGCTGCGCCTCGATGGCCTGTCGATCGCGCCGGTCGAGCTCGACGGTCATCGGGCGGTCTTCGACCTCACGCTGTTCTGCTGGGACGGCGCCGCCGGCTTCAGCGGCTCGCTCGAGTACGCCACCGATCTGTTCGAGCCCGCGACGATCGAGCGGCTCGCGCGCCACCTCGTCACGCTGCTCGGCGCCGCTGCGGCGACCCCGGCGCTGCCGGTCGCGGCGCTGCCGCTGGCGAGCGAGGCCGAGCGCCGCGCGATCGCCGCGTGGAACCAGACCGACGCGCCGGTGCCCGTCGACGCGTGCTTCGACGAGCTGGTCGCGGAGCGCGCGGCCCACGCGCCCCAGCACGACGCGGTCATCGAGGCCGGCGGGCGCCGCATCAGGTACGCCGAGCTCGACGCCCGCGCCAACCAGCTCGCCCAGCACCTGCGCGGCTTCGGCGTCGGTCCCGACGACCGGGTCGCGGTGTGCCTCGAGCGATCGATCGAGGCGATCGTCGCGATCCTCGGCGTGCTCAAGGCCGGCGGCGCGTTCCTGCCGCTCGATCCGACCTACCCGCGCGAGCGCCTCGCGTGGATGGTCACCGACGCGGCGCCGGTCGCGCTGATCACCCAGTCCCACCTCGCGGCGCTCGTCCCCGCAGGGCCCGCGCTCGTGGTCATCGACGCCGACGCCGCGACGATCGCGCGCGCGCCCAACCGCCCGCCGACGCCGCGCGCGCGCCCGCACGATCTCGCCTACGTCATCTACACGTCGGGTTCGACCGGCCGCCCCAAGGGCGTGATGATCGAGCACCGCAACCTCGTCAACCTCGCGTTCGCCGAGCGGCGCGCGCTGGCGCTGACCGCGCGCGCCCGCGTCCTGCAGTTCTCGGCGCAGAGCTTCGACGCGTTCGTCTGGGAGATCGCCGCCGCGCTGACCGTGGGCGCGACCGTGTGCCTGCTTCCACCGGGCCGCGCGCTGCTCGGCGCCGAGCTCGCGCAGCTGATGCACGATCGCCGGGTCACCGTCGCGACGCTCGTGCCCTCGGTCGTGCCCGATCTCCCGCTCGATCGCCTCGGCAGCCTCGAGACCCTGGTCGTCGCGGGCGAGCCGTGCCCGCGGGAGCTGGTCCAGCGCTACGCGCCCGGCCGCACGTTCATCAACGCCTACGGCCCGACCGAGTGCACGGTGTGCGCGACCGTCGCGATCTGCCGCGTCGATGATCCCGTGCCGCCGATCGGCCGACCGATCGCGAACACCCAGGTCCACGTGCTCGATCGCCATCGCCGACCGGTGCCGATCGGCGTGCCCGGCGAGCTGTGGATCGGCGGCGCCTGCGTGGGCCGCGGCTACCTCGGCCGCCCCGAGCTCACCGCCGAGCGCTTCGTCGCCGATCCGTTCGCCACCGATCCCGCCGCGCGGATGTACGCGACCGGCGATCTCGCGCGCTGGCGCGCCGACGGCCAGCTCGAGTTCCTCGGCCGCAAGGACGCGCAGGTCAAGGTCCGCGGCTTTCGCATCGAGCCCGGCGAGATCGAGGCGGCGCTGCGCGAGCACCCCGAGGTGCGCGAGGCGGTGGTCATCGCCCACGGCCTTGGTCGCGACGATCGCCGCCTGGTCGCCTACGTCGCGCCCGCCGCCGCCACCGACCGCCACGTCGAGGCGTGGCGCACGCTGTACGAGGATCTCTTCGCGCGCGCGCCCAGCCCCGACGCCGAGGCCGACTTCACCGGCTGGATCAGCAGCTACACCGACCAGCCGATCCCGCACGCCGAGATGCGCGCGTGGCGCGATCACACCGTCGATCGCATCCGCGCGCTCGCGCCGCGCCGCGTGCGCGAGATCGGCTGCGGCACGGGCCTCCTGCTCCTGCCGATCGCGCCCACCTGCGAGCGCTACGTGGGCAGCGACATCTCCGAGGCCGAGCTCGGCCGGCTGCGCGCCGCGGTCGCCGCGCGCGGGCTGGCGCAGGTCGCGCTCGAGCAGCGCCCCGCCGATGACTTCGCGGGGGTCGCGCCCGCGAGCGTCGACACGATCGTCCTCAACTCGGTCGTGCAGTACTTCCCGGATCTCGCCTACCTCGATCGCGTGATCGCGCAGGCGGTGACCGCGGTCGCGCCCGGAGGCGCGATCTTCGTCGGCGACGTGCGCAGCCTGCCGCTGCTCGCGGGCTTCCGCGCCTCGATCGAGGACGCGCGCAACCCGGCGCTGTCTTCCGACGAGCGCCACCAGCGCGTGGCCCGCGCGCTGGCCGCGGAGCGCGAGCTGGTGATCGATCCGCGCTGGTTCCGCGGGCTCGCGGACCGGCACCCGGCGGTGAGCCACGTCGACGTGCAGGTCAAGCGCGGCCGCCACGACAACGAGCTCGCGCGCTTCCGCTACGACGTCACGATCTACCTCGGCGAGCGCGTCGCCCCGCTCGCGCCGGTCCGCCGCGACTTCGCCGCGACCGACACGCTCGATCGCCTCGCCGCGTGGCTGGCCGCCGAGGTCCCCGCGACCGCCGACGGCGCGGAGCTCCGCGGCGTCCCGGACGCGCGTGTCGCCGCGGCTGTCCGGCTCGCGGACGATTCCACCGAGCTCGCGGCCGAGCTCACGATCGATCGCGCGATCCACCCCGAGGACTTCTGGGACCTCGGCCTGCGCCTGGGCTACGCCGTGCGGATCGCGCCGGCGCGCGCCGGCCACGTGGACGTCCTGTTCGTGCGCCCCGCCCTCGCGGCGCGCCCGTGGCACCCGCCCGAGGTCACCGCGACCCTCGCCACCCCGCTCGCCAACGATCCCCTCGCGGTCGCCACCGCGCGCCGCCTGCCTGGCGCGCTGCGCACCTTCCTCGGCGACCGCCTCCCCGCGCACATGGTGCCCGCCGAGATCCTGGTGCTGCGCGCCTTGCCGCTCGCGCCCAGCGGCAAGATCGATCGCGCCGCGCTGCCCGCGCTCGCGATCGCCCGGGTCGCGGCCGAGGCCCCGGCCGCGCCGCGCAGCCCGCTCGAGCGCGATCTCGCGCGCCTGTGGTGCGAGTTCCTCGAGCGACCCGACGTCGGCGTCGACGACGACTTCTTCGCGATCGGCGGCGACTCGCTGATGGTGAGCTGGCTGGTCGTGCGCATCCACGATCTCCTCGGCATCGAGATCCCGATGCGCGCGTTCTACGAGGCGCCGACGATCGCGCGGCTCGCCGCGCTGATCGAGCGCCACCACGACGACCCCGACGCCGATCGGCTGTGCTACACGCCGTCGCTCGAGCTCGCCGACGAGGCCATCCTCGACGACGAGCTCGCCGGGATCGCCGGCCTGGCGGGATCGATCCCCGACCGCGCCACCCGCATCCTGGTCACCGGGGCGACCGGCTTCGTCGGCGCGTTCCTGCTCGCCGAGCTCCTGGCCTCGACCGACGCGCGCCTGTCGTGCCTCGTCCGGGCGCCGGACGCGACCACCGGCCTCGCGCGGCTGCGCTCGACCTTCGCGACCTACGGCCTGCCGCCCGACGCGCTCGCGGATCGCGTCGAGATCGTCGCGGGCACGCTCGAGGCCGAGCGGCTCGGGCTCGACGCCGCGACCTACGACGCGCTCGCCCGCACGATCGACACCGTCTATCACGGCGGCGCCCGCGTCGATCACGTGCGCGGCTACGCCGCCCTGCATCCCGCCAACGTGCGCGGCACTCGCGAGATCCTCCGCTTCGTCGCGCGCGGCCGCACCAAGGCGCTGCACTTCCTGTCGACCCTCGGCGTGGTCCTGCCCGCCGCGCGCGTCGTCGAAGGCGTCATCCGCGAGGACGCGGCCCTCGGCCCGCTCGGCCAGCTGCCCAACGGCTACATGCAGACCAAGTGCGTCGCCGAGCACCTGGTCGCGACCGCGCTGGCGCGCGGCGTGCCCGGCGCGATCTACCGGCTCGGCGCGGTCACCGGCCACAGCATCACCGGCGTCTGCAACCGCGACGACTTCACGTACAGCGCGCTGCGCACCTCGATCGATCTCGGCTTCGGCGACGACCTCGACGCCGACCTGACGCTCACGCCGGTCGACTTCGCGGCCCGCGCGATCGTCGCCCTGTCGCGCTGGCCGGCGCGGCGCGACACGGTCTTCCACGTCACCAACCCGCGCCCGATGTCGTGGCTGCAGCTGGTCGCGCAGCTCGGGCGCCGCGGTCACGCGATCGAGCTCCGCTCCTATGCCGCGTGCATGGACGGCCTGCTCGACGCGGCCCGCCGCGGCGTCGACACGCCGATGCTCGCGTTCCTGCCGTTCATCACGCAGCGCGCCGCCGGCGCCACCCGCTACATCGCCGAGGACTACTACGTGCCGGCGCGGTGGGCGTGCGAGCGCGCGCTCGCCGGGCTGACCGCGATGGGTGTCGCGCCGCCGCCCGCGCCCGAGGCGCTGGTCGATCTGTATCTCGATTGCCTCGAACGCGAAGGCACGAGCCCACCACCCAAGCAAACGGAGCATCGATGAGCAACGTGGAAGTCCGCGGGTACACCGTCCTCAAGACCGCGGAGTACATCCGCCAGACTGCCGGCGAGCAGGAGGCGAAGCGCATCTTCAATACCTTCTCGCCCGACCTGCAATACGCGCTCGGCAGCGCGACCGCCGCGGGCTGGCAGCCGGTCGCGATCTCGTCGGAGCTGTTCCGCGCGGTCGCGGCCCTCGCGAAGGGCAACGAGGAGAAGGCCAAGCAGGAGCTCGTGACCTGCGGCAAGTTCCTCGCCAGCGAGGCCACCAACACCTTCCTCAAGCTGCTGATGAAGGTGCTCACGCCGAGCATGTTCGCCAAGAAGCTGCCGAGCCTGTGGTCGCGCGACGCCACCGCCGGCAAGTTCTCCGTCGATGTCTTCGATGATCGGATCGTCTGCCGTCTCTCGGAGATGGAGGCCTTCGATCACATCGCGCCGATCTCGGTCGGCTACGTCAGCTTCTCGCTCGAGGCCATGCGCAAGCACGTCGATCGCTGGACGCTCCACGGATGGTCCCTGGCAGCGCCGAACCCTGCGGAGTCGACGTTCGAGCTCTACTGGAGGTGACTTGATGAAGGTGCACGCCCTGCTCGCCACATCGCTCGCCCTCGCGTCGTGCGTCGCCGCCGACGACGAGGAGGTCGCCACCGCGACATCGTCGATCACGCAGCAGCCGGCGTGCCGCCCGGGCCGGCCGGTCAGCATCGCCTGGTTAGGCAACGATCCGGGCAACACCTACGACAACGCGAGCCTCGACGCCAGCACCGCGGTCGCCGCGGCGACGCGCAGCACGGTCACGCCGTTCTACGCCGGCTTCGATCCCGCGACCCAGCTCGCGCAGTGCCGCGCGGCGGTGCGGACCCACCGCTACGACGCGCTCGTCGTGATCCCCGACGACTCGGTCGGGATCGCGGGCTGCGTCGCCGAGGCGCGCCACCGCGGCATCCCGGTGGTCGCCGCGGATCTCCCGATCGGCCCCGATCTCACGACCGTCGAGCCGCAGGTGCCCGGGCAGGCCGGCGCGGTGCTGGTCCCGCCCGCCGACTTCGGGTCATCGCTGGCGGCGCTGGTCGTCGACGCGTGCGGCGCGCGCTCGCCGTGCGACGTCGCGTACATCGCCGGCAGCTTCGACGTCGCGTTCGATCAGATCGCGCTCGCCGATCTCGACGCCGCGGCCGCCGCGCATCCGAGCATCCACATCGTGCATCGCGACCAGGCGTTCTACGACGCCACGCTCGCGTACGGCATCGCGCAGACGATCCTCGCCGACGATCCGCAGATCCAGATCATCATCGGCGCCGGCGATCAGATGGCGCAGGGCGTGGAGAGCGCGGTCGCCGACGCGGGACGCACGCCGGGCGCGATCCAGATCATCGGCGCGGGCGCCGGCGCGTACGGCGTGCAGGCCGTGCGCGACGGCCGCTGGTACGCGACCTTCGTGACCCTGCCCGCCGACGAGGGCGATCTCGTCGCGCGGATCGCGATCGAGGCCGCGCGACACCACCCGATCCGCGATCGCGGCATCAACCCGGTCGAGGCGCGCGGCTGGCCGGCGTTCTTCACCGCCGCGAACCAGGCGCTGTTCGTCGGCTTCGTCCCGCAGTGGCCGGGGTGACGCCGGGCTGACGCCGGACTGTCCCGGACTGATCCGGACTGGGCGGTCAGCGCCGCCGCCGGCGACGGAGGCCAAGCGCGACCGCGCCGACCGCGAACAGCGCGCCGGCCGGATCGCCACCCGCGGCGCAATCGCAGCCGCCACCCGGCCCACCATCGTCGGCGCCGACGCCCGCGTCACCATCACCGCCCGCACCCGCATCCGGGTTCTGGCCGGGGATCGCGACCGTGACCGTGACCGTGGCAGTTGCCTGGTTCGAGGCATCGAACGCGGTCGCGGTGAGCGTGTGCGCGCCGCCCGCGATCGCTGCATCGGTCGTGAACGAGTACGGCGCGGCGTCGTCGGTGCCGACCGTGGTGCCGTCGACCGCGAGCTCGACCCGGAGCACGCCGCGATCATCGTTCGCGGTCACCTCGACGCCGAAGCCAGGCATCACCGTCGCGCCATCGGCAGGCGCCGTGATGGTCACCGTCGGCGGCGTGGTGTCCGCCGCCGGTGGCGCGCCGATCCCGACCGCCGCCCACGCCGCGCCGACCGCCGCCACCTCGCTGCCCGAGTAGAGATCCATCGCCGCCATCTCGGTGGCCGTGCGGGCCTTCGCGAAGGTGGTGTTCGCGGTCATGTAGCCCTGGGTCAGCGCGCGCTGGAAGATCGCGCCGGCCTTGTCGATGCCGATGCCCGGGACCGCGAACGTGGTCTTGCCGCGCGGGTGCATGCCGCCCTCGACCAGCAGGTAGAACGCGAGATTCGCGATCCCCGAGTTGAGGTGAACTCCCCCGTTGTCCTCACTACCGGTGTAGCGGTCCGAGTAGAAGTCGCGCGAGCCGCCGAGCGCGGCCGGATACAGGTCCTTGTCGAGCTGCGGATCGTTCATGTACCGCAGGCCATCACCAGGCGTCGCCGGCGTGAAGATCTCCTCGCCGATGAGCCAGGTATTCGCGTTCGCCCCGCCGTCGCGCCACGCCTCGCAGCGCGACGCCATGATGTCGCTCATCGCCTCGTTCAGCGCGCCCGACTCGTTCTGGTAGTTGAGCTTCGCCGTCGACGACGTGACCGCGTGGGTCAGCTCGTGCGCGGTGACGTCGAAGCCCTTGCTGGTCGGCCCCATGAACGTGCCGTCGCCATCGCCATAGACCATCTGGCCGGTCGGGAACGCGATCCACGCCGCGTTGTTGCCAGTCTTCCCGCCGTTCTGGGTCGGGAAGGTCACGTGCACCACCGAGTTCAAGGTCGCGCCGCTGTCATCGTAGGAGTCGCGCCCGTAGAGCGTCTGGTAGCAGTCATAGGTGATGCCGGTGTTGTCGAATGCCGCGAGCGCGGTCGTGTCGCTCGACGGCGCGCCGGCCTCGTTGCCCAGCACCGGGCCGGGCGCGCCGAAGAACGGCGGCGACTTGCCCTGTCCGTCGTAGACCACGCGGTTGCGCGCGGTGAACACCTGCGGGTGGCGATCGACGATCGCGCCCGCGTGCGCCTCGACGTAGACCAGATCGACGACCGGCTCACCGCTGCGGCTGCGCACGCCGATCTCCCACGCGAGGTGCGGCGTGCCATCGCGGCTCGAGAGCACGTAGACCAGCTCACCGGCGAAGACCTCGAGATCGTCGCCGGCGGTCGCCGCGCGCGCGATCGCGATCGCGCGGACCCGCGCCAGCGTGGGCACCGCGCCGAGATCGATCGGGCGAGCCGTCCCGTTGACCGCCCGGACCATGCCGTCCGCCGCCACGTGCACCGCGACGTCGCCGCCGACCACGCGCAGCCCGGCGTGGCGCTGGACGTAGCGCACGTGGGTCATGCCCAGCGCATCGTGGCTGACGTGGATCGCGCCGAGCTCGCCGGCGTCGAGGCCGAACACGCCGGCGATCGCGGGCAGCGCGCCGCGGAGCGCCGCGTCCACCGCGTCGGCGGTGCGCGCCGCCTGCACCCGCGCCGCGTCCAGCTGCCCGAGGTCGCCGCGCACGAACGCGGGGACGCCGTCGTCGTCGAGCACGACCCGCTCGACGCGCGCGAACCGCGCCCATGCCGAGGATCCTGCCGGGGCAGCGACCGCCCTCGGGAGACCGACCGCGCTCACCGCAAACGCCAGCAACAGCGACGTCGACTTCATGAAACGAACCTCCGATGGACCGGGGCGCGCGATCGACGCGCGGGGGTGCCGTCATCTTTGGGCAACGCGTGCCGCGCTGCGAACTCGCGCCGCGTAACAGTCCCTCGCAACTGCTGCGATGGGCGCGCGACACGCAGCATCAGGTTCGCGCGCGTCTGTGGCGGCGCTGACGTGCGGCGCTGCGCCGCGGTCGCGGCGCGATCTTGCAGCGCGCCTGCGAGAACCGGTCAGCGCACCTACGAGCGCGGCCCGCGCGCCGGCGGGACCGCGACCGGCGTGACCTCGCCGGTCGCGGCGGCCCGTGGGTGACCAGGACGTCCAGTCCCGTCGGGATCCGCGCCCACTTCGCGGCGAGCGCCGCGCCGCGCGGCAGGTTGTAGGCCCAGTCCATGTACGCCGGCTGCCACGGGCTGCCGTAGACCCGCGCGCCGCCCACCTCGACCGCCTCGTCCTCGACATAGATGACGCCGGGCCCGAGCAGCGCGCACGCCGCCGCGCGCGCGCGCGCAAAGCACCAGTCGTGGTTGCCCGCGATCACCAGCTTGTGGCGATGCGGCAGGCCGCGGATCCACGCCGCGACCCCGGCAAGCTCGTCGAGCGTGCCGCGCCGGATCAGATCGCCGGCGTGCACGAACACGTCGCCGTCGGGGATCGGGCCGAGCTCGGCCTCGAACGTGTGGGTATCGGCGACCGCGACGATGCGCATCCCGCAACGGTAGCAGCGCGCGCCCCGCGCGGCGCGCCGCCGGAACATCGCGCCTCTCGTGTTGCTATTTTCTTAGCATACGGCTAGTTTCTTAGCATGCCAGCGCCACCGCTCAGCCGTCGCGAGCGCGAGATCATGGAGGTCCTCTACGCCGCCGACGGGCTCACCGCCGCGGAGGTCCGCGAGCGCATGCCCGACCCACCGGGCTACTCCGCGGTCCGCGCGCAGCTGCGGATCCTCGAGGAGAAGGGCCACGTGCGCCACGAGGAGCGCGGACCGCGCTACGTGTTCTCGCCCGTGGTCTCGCGGGCCAAGGCGCGGCGCTCGGCGCTGAAGTCGCTGGTCCAGACATTCTTCGATGGCTCCCCCGAGCAGGCGATGGCCGCGCTGATCGACGAGTCGCGCGCGAAGCTCGGCCCCGCCGAGCTCGATCGCCTGGCCGACCTCATCGCCCAGGCGCGGAAGGAAGGGCGCTGATGGCCACGCTGACGGCACTCGTCACCACCGCGGAGGGCGTGTCGTGGCTCCTCGCGTGCGCGCTCCGGGCGGCGCTCCTGCTCGCGGCCGCAGGGCTGGGCGCGGCGCTGCTGCGACGGTCCGCCGCGGCCGCGCGCCACCAGCTCTGGACCCTCGGCGTGCTCGGCGCCGTCCTCATCCCGATCCTGTGCGCGGCCGTGCCGTCCCTGGCCCCGGCCGCGCCGCCGGCGATGCTCGCCACCGGCGCGGTCACCGCGCCCAGGATGATCGCGCTCCCCGTCGCGGCGCCGACCGCACCGTCGTGGCCCGCGTGGCTCGCGATCGCGTGGGCGACCGGCGCGCTGGTCGTCGTGTCCCGGCTGGCGCGCGGCCATCTCGCGGCGCGCCGCCTGCTGCGCACCGCCACGCCCGACGTGCCCGGGTCGTGGACGGCGTCGCTGCGCGAGGCCGCGGCATCGCTCGCACACGCGCCCTCGATCGAGCTGCGCCGCAGCGAGACCATCGGATCGCCGATGACGATCGGCGTCTGGCGGCCGCGCGTGCTCCTGCCTGCCGCGGCCGAGGGCTGGGCGCCTGCGCGCCTCCGCGCCGTGCTGGTGCACGAGCTCGCGCACGTGCGCCGTCGCGACACGCTCGTCCAGCTCCTCGCCCAGCTCGCGTGCGCGCTGTACTGGTGGAACCCGCTGACCTGGCTCGCCGCCGCGCGGCTGCGCCTCGAGCGCGAGCACGCGTGCGACGATCTCGTGCTCGCCGCCGGCGTGCGGCCGTCGAGCTACGCCGCGGATCTCCTCGACGTCGCGCGCGCGGTCGCGGGTGACGCCCCCGCGCACGTCGGCGCGATCGGCATCGTCGATCGCGCGTCGACCGAGGCGCGCCTGCGCCGCATCCTCGACGCGACCGCACCGCGCCGCCCGCTCCGCGCGCGCTTCCGGATCGCGACCTGCGCGATGGCGCTCGGCGGCGCCGCGACCCTCGCCTGCACCGCCGCGCCGCTCGCGTTGCCGCCGCCGACCGCGACCCGCGACACGCCCGCGCCCCCCGACAAACCGACCGCCCCCGGCACGCTCTCGGTCGGCACCCCCTCCGTCCGGGGCCCGGACGTCATGGCCGTGCCCGTCGAGCAGGGCGAGGTCGACCTGGCGCTGGTCGCCGCCGAGGTCACGCGGCGCAGCGGCGACCTTCAGCGGTGCTACGAGCGCCGCCTCGCGGTCGATCCCGCGCTATCCGGGACCATCGCGATCCACTGGAACCTCGCCGCGACCGGCGCGGTCAACGAGGCGTGCATCACCACCGACACCATCGGTGACGAGGAGCTGGTCGCGTGCGTCAACCAGCTCATCCTCGGCGCGTCCTTCCCGGCCCCGCGCGGCGGCGCGGTCGACGTCACGATCCCGTTCGTGTTCACCGCCCGTGTGACCGATGTCGCCGCGCGCAGCCCGGGCCTCGCCAACCCGCGCGCGCCGGTGTCGCTCACGAACTGGTAGAGGGCGGCAAGACCCGGCGTCGCCCGCCTCGCGGTCGCAGCTCGGCGCCGACCGCCTTGAACCGCGTCACCCCGCACGCGAAACTCGGTCCGTGGCCGACGCGCCGGATCCCGACGCGACCGCGACGGCGGCCGACACCGCCACCGCGGCCAGCACCGTGGCCGGGCCATCGTCGAAGGACGAGACCGAGCACGACCTCGCGATCGGCGTCCCCGGCTACCGGGTGATCGGCGAGCTCGGGCGCGGCGGCATGGGCCGCGTCATGCGCGCCACCGAGACCCGGCTCGAGCGCGAGGTCGCGATCAAGCGGCTGGTCGCGCGCGACGCCGCCGCGCGCGCGCGGTTCGAGCGCGAGGCGCGGATCACCGCGGGCCTGCAGCACCCCGCGATCGTGCCGATCTACGAGGCCGGCGTCGACGACCACGGCACGCCGTTCTACGCGATGCGGCTGGTGACCGGGCGCAACCTGGCCGACGCGATCCGCGCATGCGCCACGCTCGATCAGCGCCTCGGTCTCCTGCGCCACGTGATCGTCGTGGCCGAGGCGATCGCCTATGCCCACAGCCGGCGGGTGATCCACCGCGATCTCAAGGCCTCGAACGTCGTGCTCGGCGAGTTCGGCGAGGCGATCGTGATCGACTGGGGGATCGCCAAGGACCTCGCGAGCAGCGACGACGAACACGCATCCGGCGACCTCGCCTCCTCCGCCCACGCCGACGACGACCTGACCCGCGCCGGCACCGTGCTGGGCACGCCGGCGTACATGCCGCCGGAGCAGGCCGAGGGCGATCCGGTCGACGAGCGCGCCGACGTCTACGCCCTCGGCGTGATGCTCTACCACCTGCTCGCCGGCGAGACGCCGTACCGCGGCAAGAGCACCGCCGATGTCCTCGCCGAGGTGCTCGCCGGGCCGCCGATCCCGATCAGCACGCGCGTCCCCGGCGTCCCGCGCGACCTCGCGGCCATCGTCGGTCGCGCGATGGCGCGCGCGCCCGACGATCGCTATCCGACCGCGCGCGAGCTGGCCCGCGACCTCGAGCGCTTCGCCGCGGGGCAGCTGGTCGGGTCGCACGCGTACACGCGGCGCGAGCTCGCGGCGCGCTGGGTGCGCCGCAACCGGACCGCGGTCGTGGTCGCGGCCGGCCTGCTTGCAGTGCTCGCGGTGGTCGCGACGCTGAGCGTGCGCAACATCGTCAGCGCCGAGCACGTGGCCCAGGAGCAGCGCGGTCGCGCCGAGACCCAGGCCCGCGACCTCATGCTCGAGAAGGCGCGCGCGCTCCTCGTCCGCGATCCGACCCTCGCGCTGGCCGCGCTCCGCCCGTACCTCGCCGCCGGCGGCAACCCGCACGCCGCGCGGATCATCGCGGGCGACGCGTGGACCCGCGGCGTGTCGCGCCGGGTGCTGCGCGGCCACGACGCCAACGTCGTCCAGGTCGCCTACCTCGCCGACGGACGGATCCTCTCGGCCGGCGGGGACGGCTCGCTGCGGTTGTGGGACGCGAACGGCGGCTCGACCGCGATCGGCGCGCTGACGTCGCAGCAGGGGCTCGCGGTCACCCGCGACGGCAAGGTCGCGGTCACGCGCGACACCGCCGGCGTGTTCTGGATGTTCCCGCTCGCCGGCGGCCCGTCGCGCTCGTTCGCCGGCCACCCCGAGGTGTGGAGCAACATCCCGGTGTCGCCCGACAGCCGCTGGCTGGCCGCGGTGTCGCCCGATCGACACATCACGCTGATCGCGCTCGACGGCAGCGACACGCGCACCATCGGCGATCCGCTGCCAGATCTCGTCGCCCCGGCCAGCTCGGGCCCGGCCAGCGGCCTCGCCGGCGACGTGCGGTGCCCGATGGAGTGGAGCCCCGACAGCGCGTACCTGGCCGTCGGGTCGAGCCAGGGCGTCGATCTGTGGAGCCTGGCCGACGGGACCCGGCGCCACATCGCCGACATGGCCCAGACCGCCCTCGCGTTCTCGCCCGACGGCACGCTGATCGCGGGCTTCGGCGAGGACGCGGTCGTCCGCGTGTGGACGCGCGATGGCGCGCTGGTCCACACGTTCACCGGCCACGCGGGGTCGCTCGAGTCGCGCATCGGGTTCACCGCCGATGGCCGCTTCATCGTGACGGTCGGGCATCGCGAGTTCTTCGCCGCCGGCGAGCTCTATGCCTGGGACGTCACCGCCGGCACCGGCGTGCTCCTCGCGAAGGGCCAGCCCCAGCTGACCACGTTCGACGTGTTCCCCACCGGCCATCGCGTGGCCGTCGCCGATTCCGACGGCGCGATCGTGCTGTGGGACGTCCTCGAGCGCCGCGCACGCCCGATCACCGGCCACGACTTCCACGTCTTCAGCGTCGCGGTCTCGCCCGATGGGACCCACCTCGCGTCGGCCGGCATCGACCGCACCGTGCGCGTCTGGGACCTCGCCGACGGCGCGCCGACCGCCGCGGACCCGGGCGGCCTCCACTCGTTGGCACCCAGCGCGTTCGCCGCCAGCGCCGCGCAGCTCGTCACGGTGCGCGGCGAGGCGACCCTCGAGCTCTGGAACCCGCGCGACGGCGGCCACCGCGTCCTCGGCGTCGCGCCGTCCGCGATCGACGCGATCGCGATCACCGCCGACGCCGCGACCATCGCCGCCGCGGATTCGACCGGCGCGCTCGAGCTCTGGGACGTGCCCACCGGCGCGATGCGTCGCCTCGATCCTGCGGGGCCGCGGATCCGCAAGCTCGCGTTCGCTGGCGCCGCGCTCGCGACCGGCCACGCCGACGGCAGCGTGCGCCTGTGGGATCTCGCGCGCGGCACCGCCGTGGTCCTCGGCGGCCACGCTCATCCGATCACCGCGCTCGCGTTCTCGCCCGACGGCGCCACGCTGGTGACCGGCGACACCACCGGCGAGGTCCGCCTCTGGAGCGCGACCGATCGCCGCCTGCGCGCCGCGCTGCCACCCGCGCCGACCACCGCGCCCGAGGCCGTGGTGATGAGCCTCGCGTTCTCCCTCGACGGCCGCTGGCTCGCCTCGTGCGGCGCCCGCGACGGCGACGTGCGCCTGTGGGATCTCGCCAGCGGCGCGACGCCCACCGCGCGCGACCTCCGCGGCCACAAAGGCCAGGTCTGGTCGCTCGCGTTCTCGCGCGACGGGCGCACCCTCGCGTCCGGCGGCAGCGATCACACCATCCGTCTCTGGAGCATCGCCGGCACTGACTCTCGCGTCCTCACCGGCCACGGCAACATCGTCACGTCGCTCGCCTTCTCCGCCAAAGGCGACCGCCTGGTCTCGTCGAGCTCCGACCGCACCGCGCGCCTGTGGGACGTCGCCACCGGCGAGAGCCGCCCCGTGCCCCACGCCGCGGCCGTGATGCACGTCGCCTTCCTCGACGACGATCACCGCGTCCTGTCATGGGGCCGCCGCGACGTCCAGGTCTGGTCCGACGAGCTGCCCGACGATCCCGACGGCCTGCGCGCGTGGATCGACGCCCGGATCAGCGTCACCGCCGAGCCGTGAGCGACCGCGCCACGGAGCGACGGCGCGTTCAGTACAACGGCTCCAGCTGATCCGCGATCGGCTGGCCGACCTCGTCGACGATCAGGTTGCCACGCGCGTCGCGCGCGGTGCTGCACGCGTACGGCGTCGTGCGGCGCGCGCGCGGCGAGATGAACATCGGCTGGAACAGCCACGTGTCGCCGTGGTTGCTGAGCGCGTTGCACATCAGCTGGACCTTGCCGCGGTCGAGCGCGAGCTTGAGCACGGTCGCGTCCTTCACGAACGCGATGTCGGTGTCCGAGTCGCCCGCGGCAAACACCTGGCGCTGCGACGGATCGGGGTTGAACGCGAGCTGGCTCGCGACCGGCTGGTGGAAGATCACCTTGTTGATCCAGCACCGCTTGCCCTCGTCGAAGGTGATGAGCGTGTTCTCGCCGTCGGCGACCGGGCCGCAGCCCTCGGTGTCCGCGGTGACCCGGCCGTGCTCCACCAGCTGCCGGATGCCGATCACGTGGTTGCGCGGGACGCCGACCAGATCGTCGGCGACCGCCTCGACGACGAGCTGCGGCGACGCGGTCACGATCCACACGTCGAAGCCGTTGTCCTGGAGCACCGAGATGAGCTCCCGGCTCTGGTCGTAGATCCGGATCCAGCCGTTGTCGGTGAACGAGCCGACCGTGGTGGTCGCCCCGACCGGCGCGTTCAGGCCTTCGGCCATCGCCGCCTCCGCGAACTCGCGGATCTCGTGCGGCTTGTAGCCCGCCATGATCTGCGCCGTCAGCATGTACGTGTACTCGGCGTAGGGCGTGACCGTCGCGTACTTCCACGCCGGCAGGCCCGCGATCGTCTTGCCGTTCAGATACGCGCTGTAGATCTCGTTGGCGCACGGCACGCTGGTGCTCGTCGACAGCGGCTGGCCCGGCTCGGCGAGGCCACCGCACGCGGCGAGCAGCGCGGCGCGCGCCGCGTCCGACAGGTGCGGGCTGACGTTGGCCCAGTCGCGATCCCGCGGCTGCAGGATCTTGTCGTGGTTGATCATGTAGAACGTGAACCGATCGCCGGTGTCGTTCTTGGTGATCGTGTTGTCCCAGTCGAGGGTCGCGACCGGCCGGTGGTGCGGATCGTAGGTCGGGCTGCGCCGGCCGAGCTCCTCGATCATCGCGTTGATGCGCTCGCGGTTGCCCGCGAACCAGCCGGTGGTCTCGAGCACCGGCAGATCGCGCGCGCAGACCTCCGCCTCGTCGGTGCCCGTCGGCTCGGCGGCATCGACGCAGCCGCCGAACGCCAGGGTCAACATCAGGACCGTGGACAGGCGCCGCCCCGCCGCCCAGCCACGTCCCCGGCCATCCTCTTCCAGATCGTGATTCAACATGATGCTCTCCTTGTTCCGTTGCGCGGGCCGTCCTTGGCCCACGACGCCACCCTGGACCTCGCGCACGTGATCCCGCCGTCGCCCCGACGTGAGGCTCGCGTGAAGTCGCGCTACCGCCCGCGGCCGCGGGCCGCGAGATCGACGCGCAGGATCGATGCGTCCGGCCCATCGGCGTCCGCGCGGGGCTCGCCGGCGGCGCGCAGGACCCCGTGCAGCTGCACGACCGCGGCGACGACGACGGCGACCAGCGCCGCGGCCTCGAGGCCACCGAGCCACAGCACCGCGACGACGCACGCCCCGCTCAGGGCCGCCCAGGAGGCGCAGGCAGGGGCCACCATCCACCGGTGATACGCGCGACCCGGTGCCGCCCCCAGGGAGATCCGCGTGAACAACGCGTGAGCCCCTGTGAGCGATCCGGCATTCGGTGATGAGATGGGGCCATGACGACGGGTTGCCCATGCTGCGGCGGCGCACCATCACGCGGGGTGCTGTGCGCGTCGTGCGGCGAGGGCCTCGCGATCGCCGACGGCCTCGTGCCGGGGCACGTGGCCTCGCGCGCCCCGGCGAGCGAGGCGATCGCGTGGCTGGTCGATGCGTTCGGCACCCCACACGCCCTGACGGCGACGCGTGCGCTCGTCGGGCGCAAGCCAGACGCCGACCTGGTCGTGCTCAACGCCTCGGTGTCGCGCGATCACGCGGAGCTGGCGCTGCACGACGGCGGCTGGCTGGTCCGCGATCTCGGCAGTCGCAACGGCACGACGATCGAGGGCGTGCGCGTGCAGGCGCGGGCTCCGCTGCTCGACCGCGCGCGGGTCCACTTCGGCGACGTCGCGTTCCGGTTCATCGCGCGCGCGGTCGTGATGCCCGATCGCTCCGCGCGCTCGATCGAGACCGGCCACGCCAGCGCGGGCCCGTTTCGCTACTCGCTCAGCGACGGGCGCGTCGACCTGTGCCTGGTCGGCTCCAACGCGGTCGGCGAGGATGCCGTCGGCGGCGCCCTGCTCCACCGCGGCCGCGGCGCCGCGACCTGGGCCGAGCTGAGCCTGCCGCCCCTCGAGTTCCACCTGTTGCGCATGCTGTGCGCGCGCGCGATCGAGGACGGGGCGTCGCCGTCGCGCGCCTGCGTCGGCACCAAGCAGCTCGCCAAGGCGCTGCCGTTCCAGTCGAGGTACGCGAACGAGGAGAACGTGCGGCAGGTGGTCCGGCGCGTGCGCGCCAGCCTGGTCGAGATCGGCGCGGCCGAGCTGGTCGCGGCGCAGCCCGGCCGTGGCTACTACGTGACCTGGCCGGTCTTGGCCGGCTGAATCACGGGCTGGATCACCGGGTGGGTCGCCGCGATCCCCACATCGATGTCCGTGAGCCCGGCGATCTCGCGGGTGATCGTCAGCGGCATCGGCCGCGCCGCCGTCGGTGGGACCGCCGCGCGACGCGCCGCGAACTCGGTCCACCACACCGAGGCCAGCGTCTCGTCCCACTCGCCGGGCAACGCGCCCAGCCTGGAGCGCAGCGTCTGGGCATCCGCCGGCCGGGCCGCCGGGTCCTTGGCCAGGCAGCCCAGGATCAGCGCCTCGAGCTCGGCCGGGATCGGGTTGGCGGTGCGCTGGGACGGCGGCGTGGGCACCGCGGTGACGTGCTGCGTGCACACGTGGATGACGGTCTTGCCGTCGAAGACATGGTGCCCGGTGAGCAGGAAGTAGCCGACCGCGCCGAGCGCGTACAGATCCGACGCCGGCCCGACGCGCTCGGGGTCGGTGACCGCCTCCGGCGACAGATACGCGGGCGTGCCGGCGATGATCTTGGTGCCGGTGTCGTCGGTGGTGTGGGTGATCTCCTTGACCAGCCCGAAGTCGACGACCTTCACGACATCGGGCGTGCCGCCGCGCTGACACAGGATCACGTTGGCCGGCTTGATGTCGCGGTGGGTGAGGCCGACGCCGTGCGCCTCCGATAGCGCGCCACAGACCTGCCGCAGGATGTGGACCACGCGGGGCGCTGGCTGCGGTCCGTCGCCGCGCACCAGCGACTCGAGATCGATCCCGTCGAGGTACTCCATCGCATAGTAGAAGACGCCGTCGAGCGATCGCCCGTAGTCGTAGACCGCGACGGTGTTCGGGTGGGTGAGCCGGCTCATCGCCTGCACCTCGCGCTCGAACCGCTTGAGGCTCCGCTGATCGTAGCGATCCGGAGGCAGGAGCTTGACCGCGGTCGGGCGGCGCAGCATCGCGTGGGTCGCCCGGTACACCGCCCCCATGCCGCCCTCGCCGATCTTCTCCTCGAGCGTGTACTGGCCGAGCTGCATCGCCTCGCTGACCTGGCGCCGCAGGCCGTAGATGAGGCGCGAGCCGGTGGTGGCCAGGAGCACCGCGACCGCGGCGTACATGATCGTGCCGCCGGTGAGCGGCAACGCCGGCACGTCGAGGCGCTCGGGCAGGAACACGCCCAGCAGCACGCCACTGACGATGAGCGGCACGAACGACAGGCCGGTGACGACCGCGGTGCGCGCGCCGCTCGAGGGCACGACGATCGTGCGCGCGAAGATCGTGAACGTGTGCCAGATGAAGGCGCTGTAGATCGCCGACGGCAGGTCGGACTGGAAGTAGGCCGAGTTGGCGAACTCGACGCCGATGAGGATCACCATCACCGCGTCGAGCCGATACAGCCATTCCAGGGACAGCTGGTTGCGGTGCAAGCCGAAGTACCAGATCGACGCGAACACGGCCTGCCCGAACAGCGCGCACTCGAAGACGAAGCCGACCTTGGCCGGCCGGATCGACGGCCAGAGGCGATAGAGGCCGATGAGGAACGCGACCAGGATCCAGAAGATCCAGAACATCAGCTTGGAGAACAGCGTCAGCCGCGCCTGGACGTAGGCCCGCGCCTCGCCGCGACTGCCCGCCGGGCTCCAGGGTGCGAGTCGAACCTTTCCAGGCAGTGCCATCGAGACGTCCTCTCCGATTGTCGCGTGGAAGCGCCGCCGACGGCAAGCGTCGACCGGCGACCGCGGTTCACGCGAACCTCACGTGCCCGCGCTGTCGGGTTCACGCGCCGCGGCCGCACAACGAGGGCATGCGCACCGGCTTCGCCCTCGTCCTCGTCGCCGCCATCGGCGGTGGCGCTGCGCGGGCCGAGCCGCGACCGGAGCGCCGCCGCGACGCGACCTGGGGCCAGATCTTCGCCGGCCCGTTCAGCTCGTCGCGGCTCTTCGCGATGCCCGTCGCCGACGTCGTCGGGCCCTATCGCCTGACCCTCAGCGAGGACGGCAGCCTGTTGCAGGAGACCGGCATCCTGTCCTCCGCGGGCGTGGTCGCGCTCGGCTTCGGCGACCTGGCGCAGCTCGAGTACCGCCACACCACGGCGATCAGCGTCGGCCACACCCCCGCGCCGGTCCCGGCCGCCGGGGTCCAGGTCAAGCTGCCGCTGCCCGAGGGGATGTACCTGCCGGCGGTCGCGATCGCGTTCCGGCTCGGCGTGACCCGGCGCGAGCAACTCGCGGCGACCACCGTCGACGAGGCCGTGACCGATCTGTACGTCGTGTCGCGCTTGCACCTGTGGGGCTGGCTCGCCGGCGTCACCGTGCACGCGGGCGCGCGGGTCTCGCAGGCGCGCATCGGCATCGGCGGCGATCAGGATTTCGGCGCGACCAAGCGCGTGATGGTCTTGCCCGCCGCCGGCTTCGAGATCGCGATGAACGATCGCACCCGGCTCGTCGGCGAGGCCGGGCTGGCGCCCAGCTTCCGCTACGACGCGACCGCGCCGAGCCCACCGACGATCGGCAGCGGCCTGCTGGGCCGGCTCGGCGTGCGCTGGCGCATCGCCCCGGCGCTGACCCTCGACGGCAGCATCGGATATCAGCTCGAGGTCGCGCGCATGCAACCCGCCGCGGGTCTGTCCGCGGTCGTGCAGTGGGACATCCGACTCGGCGCCGAGGTGGTCGTGCCCTGGGGCGCGATCGCGTGCCGGACCGCCGGGATCTTCTGCGAATAGCGATGTGGCCGCGCGCCACGAGGAGGTCGACATGAGACGCAAGGACGCAGCAGCGTGGATCATCGCCGCGGTCACCACCGCGACCCTCACCGGCGTGGCCACGGCGCAGCCGGCCCCACCGGAGCCCGAGCCCGCCGCGCCGCCCGACGCGCCCGCCGCGCCCGCCGGTGTCGTGGACCCCTACGACGCCAGCGGCACGCCACCGGCAGCCGGCGGCGTCAACGATGCGAGCGCGCCGCCCCCCGTGCCCGTCGCGCCGCCCGCGCCAGTCGTGGCGCCGCCGCCGACGCCGCGGACACCGCCGCTGCACGTCGAGATGCCGCAGGTGATCAGCGCGCCGAGCGCGCGGCTGTTGCCCGCCGGCGTCCTCTACTCGCGCAGCGGCCTCGACACCAGCGGCGGCCTGTCGACCGACTGGCGGATCGGGCTCGGCGACGTCGCCGAGTTCGGCCTGGCGGTCTCCGATCTGATCCGACAGCGCCACGCGCCGGGCGACGCGCCGACCCGCATCGACGGCTACGCCAACGCGATCTTCAAGATGGGCATCGCCGAGGACCGCCTGTTCCGCGGCCAGCCCGCGATCGCGCTCGGATTCCGCAAGTCGTTCGAGCGCGCGCCCGATGCGTGGGCCACGCGGGTCGCCGAGCTGCACCTGGTCGCCAGCAAGCGACTCGGGTCGAAGGCTTCGGTGCACCTCGGCGGCGTCTTCTGGGACGCCGCGATCAAGCACGACGGCGCGCAGGTGCTCGCGCTGCACGATCGCTCGGTCGCCGACCAGCTGCGCGCCTTCGGCGGCCTCGAGCTCGAGCCCCTCCCCGACGCCAAGATCCTCGTCGATCTCTACTGGTCGCCGGAGTTCTGCTTCGGCTGCGTCGATGCCGAGCGCATCCAGCTGCGCCCGCTCCTGTCGTGGGGCGTGCGCTACACCGTGACCCACTGGATGAAGCTCGAGTCCGGAGTCCGGGTTCCGGACATCGCCAGCGCCAACCTCCTCGACGCGCAGATCTTCGGCCAGCTGGTCCTCACCGACACCCACCTCCACCGCGCGGTCGGCGGGCACTGAGGTCGCCATGCCGGCGGCGCGCGCGCTCGTGGTCACGCTGGTGTCGCTCGCGCTCCTGCGCGCCGCGCACGCCCAGGACGCCGCGCCCCGCGGCCCGCGCGTCGTGCACGTCCCGACCGCGTGGGTCCTCGGCCGCGACACCGCGTGGGGCCGCGCCGGCGTCGACCATCGCGGCACTGCCATGGTCGATCTGACCGTCGCCCTCGGCGGCCTCGCCGAGCTCGACGCCGGCCTCGACGATACGATCGCCACCTGTGCATGCCGCGACGGAAGGGCGCTCTCGCCCGCCTCCCTCGCCATGGCCGGCTTCAAGCTCGGTATCGCGCGCGGCCGCCGCGGCCGGGCCCTCGGCGGAGCCCTCGGCTTCCGCCGCTCCTTCGCCGCGCCCACGGCGGTCGCCGCACTCTACGCCGCCGCCTCCGCCGAGCTCCGCGGCCTCCGCGTCCACGCCGGGGTGATGGCCTGGGACGCGCGCGAGGCCGAGGTCACGCGGGCGACCGCGCCGCACCTGCGCCCGTTCGCGGCGCTCGAGTGGACCCCAGCCCCGTATCCGCGCACCACCCTCGTCGGCGACCTGTCGTGGCTTCCCGAGCTCGACGGCAATCGCGTGACCCTGCGCTGGATCGCCGGCTGGGGCGTGCGCTACCAGGCCCTCGCCTGGGGCTCCATCGAGCTCGCCGTGCGCCACCGCGGCGGCGACGACCTCGGCGGATCGACCGTCCTCGTGCGCGTCAACGGCCGCCTCGGGCGCTGAGCCTGCTGCACTCGACGGCACTCGCCGGCAGGATGGGGCGGACAACGCGCACCCGCACCGCTCCAGCGCCGGCGCGTGGAATAACGGCCGCGCTGGCGCAACCCGCGCCGACGGTTCCTGTCGCTCCTGGAGTTGTCCCGATGAGTCACGGTTGGTCTTCGCTCTACTTGTTGTCGTCTCGCGCCGTCGCCTTCGCGCTCCTCGCGTCCAGCGTCACCGCCTGCGCCATCGACGCCGACGTCGAGCCAGACGATGTCGCCACCACGACCTCGGCGCTCGAGGTCCCGACTGGCCCGGTGACCATCAGCCGCATCACCTCCAACGGAACCGGCTGTCCACTCGGAACGATGAGCGCCAATGTCAGCGCCGATCGCCAGGCGCTGGTCTTCGCCTTCTCCGAGTTCACCGCCGAGTTCGGACCGGGCATCTCCCCATCGGCTGGCCGGAAGAACTGCGTCGTCTCGATCGATCTCACCGTGCCCGCCGGCTGGCAGTACTCGCTCAGCTCCGCGTCCCTCCGCGGCTACGTCGACCTCGACACCGGAGGCCGCCTGTCCCTCACGACGACCGCGTACTTCGCCGGCAGCGGCCTGAGCGGGACCTTCGCCGCAGCCAGGAATGGCCCGCTCGCCCAGGATCTCGTCGCCTCCGATCCCACCGCCCTGTCCTCCGCCGGCTGGTCCACGTGCAACGCGGTGCGAGCGATCACGATCAACACCGCCGCGCGCGCATCGAAGGTCTCGGGCAGCTCCCCGAACGCCACCGGCTTCTTCGGCGGCGACTCCATCGATGGCGAAGTGACTCAGAGCCTCGGCCTAACCTGGCGCCGGTGCCCCTGACAGCGCGGAGGGGGACTCGAACCCCATGGAGGGGTGGAAAAGACCTACACGGTTTTCGCCGCCTTGCAAACCTTTCCATGGGTTAGGGTCCTTCTTCGTCCCGCTGACTACACCCGAAAAGTGCCCACTCCCGAGCCCTCTGCCAAATTTTGGCACGTCAAGATCCCACGCACACTTCTTCGCGAGCCCAGACTGACGTGCTCGGGCGGCCGAGACTGCCCAATTCGGCAAGCAGTGCTTTCGGAATACCGAGTTTCGCATCGGGCATCCTCCGTGCGTGCCAGTTCGGCGCCGACGGGCGACCTGGCTGGCGTTTTCCAGCAGGTTCGGCGGTTCCCCAGATTCGCCAGGCGCTGTCTGGTGAATTGAGTCGCCGTGTCTCAGACGCCCTGCGGGCGCGTGACGAACGCTTCCCACTCGCGGGCCGCGATCGCCACCGCCTCGGCTCCGGACGCGGCCGATCGAATCGTCGCCGCGCCATCCGGGCCGAAGCGGGACCGGTGGTCGAGCGCTTGGCCAGCGAGCGCGGCGCTCCAGCCGGGCACGTCAACGGCGATGATCAGGCGGCGACGCATCCAGGCGTACGCGATCTCGGACAGAGTGCCGGCGCCGCCACCGATCGCGACAACGACGTCGGCGTTGGCGACGATGAGGTTCCGGGCGTCGCCGAGACCGGTCGCGATGACGATGTCGACCCACTCGTTGGCGCTGGCGGGATCTGCCGAGGGCACGACGCCGATCGTGTCGCCATCGCGGTAGCGATCGGACGCATGTGCCCCACGGCAGGCCGCGGCCATGACGCCGCCGAGCCCTCCCGTGATGACGCGGAAGCCAGCGTCGACCGCGGCGCGCCCAGCTGCGTGTGCCTCGAGGAGCGCAGGGCTGTGCTCCTCGGCACGTGCGTTCCCGACGACCGCGAGCAACGGCCGACGACCACGGGGCGTCACGGCGCCGCCTCGTGGAGGATCGCATCGAAGGCAGCAACGTCGTCGGGCACGATCACGCGACGGACAGCGTAGCGTGCGGCGGCGCCATCGGGCTGCACGGTGAGCCCGAACCCGAGCTCGAAGCCAGCGGCCGCCATCGCGGCCGCCACGGCGGCGTCAACTGCGCCGTCGGGGTACGCCGCGGCGAGCGGCCCGGTCGGCTGCACACGGCGCAGCCACGCGGCCGCCCTCGTGAGCGTTGCGCCGAGTTGCGGTGGCGACAGGTTGGTCCAACGCTCGTGCTCGATGCCGTGCGCGCCGATTGCCACATCCGCGGAGCCGAGCGTCGCGATCTCCGCCCCGGAGAGATAGAGCTGCCGGCGGAGCTCGGCGGCCTCGCCGCGAAAATCCCCCGCGCGACGGACCTCATCGAGCTGAGCTCCGATCGGCGGCCGCAGGAGATGTTCGCGCCACGCTCGGTCGATCACCCGTGGCGGTGTGGCCCCCGCGATCGCGGCGTAGAACAAGTCGAGCGGCGCGATCGTGGGCAGGTCGTCCGCGTCGGGCGTCCGCGCGAAGCAAACGCTCGGAACCCCGAGCCGCGCAAGGATTGGCACCGCGACCTCTGCGAAGTCGCGGAAGCCATCGTCGAACGTGACGAGGAGCGGCGCGCGCGGCAGCGTGCGGGCGTTCGCGTGGGCCGCAGCCACATCGTCGAGACTCACGATCGTCCGCGTGCGCAGCGCCTCCACGAGCTGCGCTTCGAACGTTCCGGCAGAGACCACGAGCCCTCGCCGTGCGTGGACCCGCGCGAGATCATCTCTCGCCGCAACCGGGAGCACCCGGTGGTATGCGAGCACCACGAGGTCGGTACAGACCCTTCGGCCGCGGTACGTGGGGCGAGATGTGATGCGAGCGATCGTCGCCTCACGCGTCGCGCGCCGTTCGTCAGAACGAGGGACCCCAGGCTCGTGAAAGTAGATCGGCTGCGGCAGATGGACCGGGCGGGACGCCATCTCCACGATCGGGAGCATCATCGCCCAGTCGCTCGCGATGGCGAATGGAGCGTCGCCGTCCAGAAGGTCTTCGACCTCGATCCGATCGAACAGCGACCTGCGGAACGTCCGCAGGTGCTGCCACACGTTCCCGCCGCGACGTTCGCGTGGCGCCTCGAAGTCGACGGCGTAGGTGACCGCCTTGTCGGATCGCAGCATCGATCCGACGGTCACGTCGCCACCGGAGGCGTACGCCCGCATGACCAGCTCGAGCGCATCGCGGCCGATCAGCGCATCGTCGAGGTCGAGCAGGGCGACGACCGCGTCGGGTCGCGCTATCAGGTGCCGCACCGCGAGGATCACGTTGGCGAGCTGCCCCAGTGACCGGTGCCGGCGGATCAGCGTGGCCCGTTCGCCGATACGCCGCAGCTCTCGAGCCAGCACGTCCGCCGTTCCATCGGTCGACGCGTCGTCGACCACGACGAGCCCCCAATCCGCGAACGACTGCGATGTCACGGAGTCCAGGCAGCGCCGGACTCGCCCGGGGCCGACATCGCGACCGCACACGATGAGCACCAGTGGCTCCTCTCGCGGCGGGCCGAGCCACGTCGGGAGCGAGCCAAGCAGGTCGGAGTTGCGACGGTGCACCGGCGAGACGCAGCCAGCCTCGATCCGGTCGAGCAGCAGCATGTGCCCGTCGACATCTCGCTTTCGACCGTTGTCGGGGCATGCGAACCAGTGGCTCGTCGACCCGCGTCGCGCCGACTGCGCCCGGCCGTCGCGCACGACGGCGTCGAGCATCCGATGCCACGGCGCCGCGAGGCGATCGTCCGCCGTGCCCGCAGGTAGCGGCCGCAGCGCGAGCAGGCGATCGCGGTGCACCCACGCGGCGCGGCTCTCGACGCGGAACGGCCCACGCTCGTCCGCGAACCGTACCTGCGGATCTTCATCGCCGTACACCGGCAGTGACAACGTCACGATATCCGAGTGCGCGCCGAACACATCCGCCGCCGACGCGCTCAGATCGTCGTGCGGCTTGGGCCTCGCGACGATGACATCGACGTCAACCTGCAGGACGAGGTCGCCCGTGCATGCCTCGATCGCGGCGAGGATGCCTGGGGCTGGCTGGCCGTTCGTCGCTCGGGTCGCAGGCGAGTCGAGCCCGAACCAGCGACGATTGATCGGTCTGGCGGAGTCGCCATCTGCAGGGCCGAGCAGCACGCGATCCACGATCTGTGCTTCGCGGAGGCGATCGAGCTCGCGCATCAGCCGTGGCAGGTCGCCATCGGTGTGCGCACGCGGGTATGGCCCTGGGTGAGGGTCCGCGACAACGACGACCTCATCGAAGGCGCGCGGTGCGCCGAGTTGCCGAACCAGGTGCCGGACCTGAGCCGCCACCGTCGCGGCCTCGAGCGCGCATACCTTGATGAGCAGCGAAGTCTTCTTCGGGAGGTGAGGCAGTGGCGCCAGCCGCCAGACCAGGAACTCGCTCACCAGCTCGAAGCGGTTCGCGTCAATGCCATCGATCGCCGACTCCTCGACGACCCGGAACCCGGCCCGGCCGAGCTCGCGATGCCACCAGCTGACCGGTCGGTGATACTCATGCCGCGCTGTGGCAGCCCCACCAACGTGCTTCTCGTAGCGGTGCGGGCACTCGTAGCCGGAAGGTGGGACCTCCTGGCGGCGCTGGCCCACTGATCGAGCGACACCTCGCGCTGTGGGATCGCAGATCGCCACCACCACGTTTCCGCCCAGCGTCACCAACTGGCGCAGGGCCTGAAGGGCCGCGCGCGCTTCCTCGTCCGGCACGGCACAGAGGACGAGCGACGCCAAGACCACTTCGAACGTCTCACCCCGTGTGATCGCTTGTGCCAGCCCGCCCTGGTTCCAGAAGCGAACCGCGGGCAGCTTCGCGGCCCAGGCATCTTCGAGTGACGATTCTGGGTCATAGGCGACTGCGCTGGCCCCCGGGAGAAGAGCCGGCCAGGTTCGAGGCTTGCCGCACCCAAAGTCGAGGTAGCTCCGAGGATGAAGGCCTTCGACGAGCGCATGGACATGCTCATCGAGGCGATGCTTCGCGTCGCTGTCATCGATCGCACTCAACAACGACTCCCACCCCGCGAGTTCGGGCAGGGCCGGGTCCGAGAGCGCGCGGCGCATCAAGTCTTGCAGGTCGGCGCGAAACGCGTACCGCCAGCTCAAGAACGCGCGCTGGATCATTCGCTCGTGCCCCAGGCGGCTCCACTTCTCGAGCGAGCGGCCGATGTCCACCAGCAGCAGCCCCGCATGAGAGGTCCGAAGGTTCTCCGGCCGAATGTTCGTGTGAACGAGCCCCGCGGTTCGCAGCCCGCGGAGCAGCCGCACGATGTCCGGCCCGCAACCGCCTCGGTAGGCCGTGGTCGGCTCGAACGGGTACACCGCGACCGGCACGCCATCCCAGTCCCGCACCGCTGACAGGCGCGGCAGCGCGCCGTCGGACGCGAGGCCGACAATCCCCGCCAGCAATGATCGGTGGCGCTCGCGCTCCTCCGCGCTCCATCCATCAAACACCTTGAAGACCTGGGTGCCGTCCTGGAGCACGACGCCCTCCGCACCCACGCCAAGGACCGAGGTAGGGGACTCGCCGTGCGCACGGGCCAACTCGAACGCGCGCTCGACTCGCTGCTCGCGTGCGACCCAGGCGATGGCCACGCTTGAGACCCCGCGCGGGCGCACATCGGGCGCATGCCAGCCTTCAAGGAACGTGGCGAAATCGTTGTCGTCGAGCCCGCGCAGACAGCCGGCCTCGACCATCGCGTCGACCTCGATGGAGGCAGCGGCGGACAAGCGCGCCAGCGCGCGCTGCCAGTCCGCCATGATCGCCGGGTCGCTATGCCACCACACATCCGCGCCGCCCGGACTGAACAGACGCTGCAGCGCACGCAGGCACCCGCGCACGCGATGGCGAGACAGCCGGAAGGCGGCCAGGCGCTCGAGCACATACTTGCGTGCGCGCTTGATGGCCCGCGCACTCCTGGCTTCCACGGCCGCCGCGCCGTCATCGATGCTCGCCTCGGCGGCGCGATAGAACGCGTAGCCAAGGATGTCGTCCACGACGCTCTGCGCGAGGGCCTCTGAGGTCACCGTCGAGCGCTTTGTGCCGCGCACCTGCTCGGCCGTGATCGGTGCGCGGACCACGCGTGCGCCCCGGCGCGCCGCGCAGCCACGGGCCCAGAACATGTCCGAGCGACGCGTGAAGCGCCCGCCGACCCGGGGCGATAGGTTGGGCTCATCGAGGAGCTCGGACCGAAACACGAGCGTATTGCCGCCGCGGAAGTAGAACTCCCTGACGTTCGACGCGACCTCAGCGTTATCCGCGGGCAAGCTGCGCGTGATCGGCACGCCTTCCAGCAGGAGGTCGACGTTGGTGCCCAGCCAGCGCAACGCGTGCGCGACTGTCTGCCCCGGCAGGTCAACGAGGAATGGCGTCTCGAGACGATCCGTCTCGCTTCGCGCCAGGTCGTAGTACCAGTCGCGGCGATCGTGCATCCACGCGGAGTTGTGCGCGGAGGCATCCCAGAGCGTCGCATCCCGTCCCGCGACTGCCGCGGCGTGAGCGAACGCCAGTGTGTCGACAAGCTGAGTTCGCAGCAGCGCGAGCCCAGGGACCGGCGCCGCGCGAGCGATCGCGCCGATGACAACGTCGCCATGGGCGCGGGCGGCATGAACTCGGCCGAGCAGGTCGTCCAGGTCGTCGGACAGACGCATGTCGTCGTCCAGGATCCACGTCACGTCAGCCCCGGCGGCCTCCGCCGCAGCGCGAGCGAAGTGCTGGAGGATGGAGCGTGCGGCCGCGATCGTCTTCCGTCCTTCGAGATCGGCGGCGACGAGCCCGCACACCGCCATGGCACCCAACTCGTCTTGCTTCTGCACCGGGTAGACCCGGAGCCCGTGATCACGTGCAAACGCAGCGAGTCGATCACGACCTTCGAGGGGCCCATTGAAGACCACCACCACACGGAGATCCGCGACTCCTCGGTGCAACCGTAGTCGGGCCAGATCCGCGATGAGCGCTTGCACGCGATCTTCGGCACCTGCGTCCGCGATCAAGCCGACCACCATCTTGAGCGGTTCCGAGGGCGCCGCATATCGCACGGGCGCAACGGCCGGCGCTGCCGCAAGTCTCTCCACCTGGAGCCCGAAGTACGCGCCGCACCTCGCGTGGAAGCCAGCGGCCTCCTCGCTCGTCATCCGGGGCTCGTAGATGTGAAGGAAGGTGCGCAGCCCGGCGAGCTTGGCCCCGCCGTTCGCATCGGTCAGGCGCGCGTGACCGTGCAGCGTGTCGTGGTGCGCGACCGCGTCCGGGGCGGCCACGTACACCACACCGAGGTCGGCCAGGCGGATGCACAGGTCGCGGTCGGTGCAGCTCCGGAGCGCCTCGTTGAAGAGTCCGGCCCCGAGCAGCGTCGTCAACCGGGCAGACAGGTTCGAGCCCTGGATGCCCGGGTTCCCGACCAGAAAATCCCGCGCTTGCAGAAACGCGGGGGGCTCCCGCCTCCGCCCTTCCGGCGACTCGGCGTCGTGTCGCACGATCGCTCCCGCCACGACATCAGCGCCGTGCTCCGCCGCAACGATGACCGCCTTGAGATAGCCGGGGGCCCAGTGATCGTCGTCGTCCAGAAACGACACGAACAGCCGCTCGGGCTCATGTCCGTGGCGCAGGAGATGGTCGAGCCCTGTGTTCCAGGCCCCCGCCGCTCCCCGCATTCGCCGGTTGAGGAGGACCTCAGCTTCCGGATAGTCGTTAACCCACGCCTTGATGGGCATGCTGAGATCGTCGGGATCGACGACGATCACGATGTGAGATGCCGACAGCGACTGAGCCCGGAGCGAGCTCATCGCGCGGGCAAGGAGTGGCTGGCGCCCCGGACGCGTGGCGATGACCACGCACGGATAGATCGGCTCCATGTAACCTCTTGGATGAGCAGAAGCTCACGGCGCACATGCGCTCGCCACCGCTCGTCCAGCAGGCACTGATCTTCCGTCGTTCCCTCACGGGTAGGGTGCCAAGGAGTGGCTCATCCAGCCATCCGAGGTCCCTGCGACGGGCATCCATGCTGCCAGGCGATTGGAGGTCCAGGTTGCCCTGACGAAGTAGCTGGAGCAAGCCAAATCGCCCCGCTCGCGTGGCAGCGGTTAGCAATCAACTCCGGGTCACGTGAGCCGTCCAGTTCCAGAGCCTCAGCTTGCCGTCCAAGTCGACCACTGGCTTCTTCAGCGGACGAGGGTCGCTCAGGACCCACAGCAGGTTCCCTCGCTTGGCCCAAGGCGAAGAGTGCTTCTTCTTGATGTCAACGAGCTCGACGCTGCCAAGGATCTGGCGTCGCGGAAACTCAGTCGGGATCCGTTCAAGCTTGAGATCCGAATTGTCGAAGATGTCCGCCCTCGCCTCGTCGAGTTCGGCGCGGCCAACCCTCTTCCCCGACGCATGGATCCAGATTCTCCCCCTATACGGAGTGCTCCACGTGCGATTCTCGATGTCCTTGCCGGCGAACATGATCGACCACGCCCAGTGCGGGTGCAGCGAAAGAACTCGATATCCATGACCGGCGATCAGCTTCCCGGTGTCGACCTTTCTTGTCGTCATTGTCGCCCCCTGCGATCGTTCGTTGCTGCTCGATTCGTGGACACGCCGCCCTACGTCAGAAGGGCCCGCAAAGCCGGCTCCTCGCGCAGATGACGCTTGGCCTGCTCGATGCAGTAGGCAAATACGAACAGCCGGTCGATGAGCTCGGCAACGTCCGTAGTCGCCCCGATCGTCACCGGCCAGGAGCCGGGGTCGGCATCGATGATGCCAGCGAGCGCCATCGCGTCCGGGCACACCGCTGAGAGGCTGGCGACCAGGTTCTGCCGGGACACGCGTTGCCCGACCGTCACCTCCCCGTGGTGCACCAGCGCGAACTCGTCACCTCGCGGCTCAACGCATCGCCCGGCGTTGAACTGAACGCTCGCTCCCTCCCCCGACACGGGATACTCGCCAGCCTCGACCACCTTGCAGATCAGGTCGTGCTCGGTGAAGTTCGAAAAGAATTGAAACACCATCTCGAGGCCGGTGCCTGAGTGTGCGAATACCCAGGCGGGATCGACCGCGTGACCGCCGCCAGGGTAGCCCATTCTCACGGGGACTCGATCTGCACGCACGAAGCCGTGCCGGGTTGTCAGCGGAAGCGTCCGCAGCCCGCGTTCGAAGTGATTCTGGAATTCACTCGCCATCGCTACCCTCCCACATGTGGCTGATATTATGACCGATCGTGGAACCGTCTGGCGCACCGCGCACCGTGCTCATCCTCGTTACGCCTCAGGCGCGCCCATCGCCGCTACCGCCGCCCGCGCCTCCTCATCATTGGTGAGCACCTCCGCGAGGTACTCGGCCTCGAGCCGCTCGGGTAAGCACGGCTGGAACTTCGAGATCCGGCCGCGCGCGCACGACTCGGCGAACTGGAGCGCGTCGGCGTGATTGGGCCGCCCCTCGGCGCGCAGCTCGGCGATCGCGCCGCGGATCGCGGCCTCGGACTGTGCGGCCTGGCCGCGGAACCCGATGTAGAGGTTGTCGATCACCACCTTCTCGCCGAGCTTGGACTCGAGGACGCGGCCGAGGAGGTTGTTGGCACGACCACCGGCGAAGGTCCAGAGGCGCAGGCCAGGGCCATCTGCGACCACAGCCAGGCCCGCATCCGGTAGGTCGTACTCGGCGCGTAGCTCGGTGAGCCGGGCCTGGGCGCGCTGGGACCACTCGGCATCGCTGCTATCGGACACGAGGACCTCGTGGATCGCCTGGCACAGGGTGCGGCCGAGGAGCTCGGGGGTACCTTGCCAGCGCGCGAGGTTGCCGTCGCCGATCGGCTCGACCCGCACGATGCCTTCCTTCCAGTCGATGTGAACCGCGCGCCAGGCCTTGGCGCCGAGGATGAAGCTGAGCTTCTCCTGGGTCTCCTGCTGCGCGAAGAGCGCGTCGATGTGGCCGATCTCCTGCGAGCCGAAGATCACCCGCAGGGTTTGCGGCGTGGAAAACACAGCGTACAGCTCGCTGAAGTTGCGCCAGCCGTAGAGCTTCTCGCCCCGCGCGCCGAGGCTATAGCGACCGGCGCTCGCGAACAGGATCTCTTGCCCGAGCATGTGGTCGACCAGGTCGCGCCGATCGGTCTCCGTCAGGCCCTGGAAGGGGGTGGCGGAGGAGATCCACGCCCACCAGTCGGAGATCGGCACGCCGCCCTCGTGCTGGATGGTCATGGCCATGAGCTGGTGCGCGAGCAGATGCGCGGCGCGGGTCGGGATCGCGACGGACTCCACGAATCCTCGGCGAAACAGTCGAACGATCGCCGCCGCACGGATCAGGCCCTTGTCCTCGGTCGCGAGGAACGTGCAGTTCGCCGTGGTGCTGGCGCGGCGACCGGTGCGCCCCATGCGCTGCAAGAACGCCGCGACAGTCGGCGGCGCATCGATCTGGATGACGTGATCGAGATCGCCGATGTCGATGCCGAGCTCGAGCGCGCTGGTCGCCACGATGACGCAGTTCTGGCCCTCCTCGAACGCCTTCTCGGCGGCGTGGCGCTCGTCGACGCTCAGGCTCGAGTGGGTCACGAAGGTGTCGACGCCTTCCGCCCGTAGCGCCTGTCCCAGCGCCTCCACGCGCCGCCGGCTGTCGACGAACACCAGGCGCTTCTTGCCGGGGTGCAGGCGCGCGATCATCTTGGCGGCGTTTGGCAGCGTCGCGACCCAGTCGATCGCGACCGCGGGCTCGCGCTTGGCGCCGCCGGGATCGACAACCCGCCCCTCGCGCTTGGAGCTACCCGCCACCCATCGCAGGATGTCCGCCGGATTGCCCACGGTCGCGGACAATCCGATGCGCTGCAGGTCGCGTCCGCAGAACCGAGACAGGCGCTCGAGCACGGCCGCGAGATGGCTGCCGCGATCGTCACCAACAAATGCGTGGATCTCGTCGATGACCACCGCGCGCAGGCCGGCGAACAGGCGCTCGGCCGGCACCTTGCGGCTCATGAGCATGACCTCGAGCGACTCGGGCGTGGTCAGGAGGATGTCGGCGGGATCGGCGATGAATCGCTTCTTGTCGGTCGCCGACACATCGCCGTGCCACTTGAACGCCCGCCGACCGACCAGCTGCGCATAGCGCTGGACGCGGCTCTCGAGATTGTTGAGCAGCGCCCGGATCGGCGCGACGTAGACCACCGAGACCGCCGTCCAGCTCGCGCTATCCATCTGCGAGATCAGCGGAAAGAACGCGGCCTCGGACTTGCCCCCCGCGGTCGGCGCCAGCACCACGCAATTGTGGCCGTCGAGGATCGTGACGGCGGCCGCCTCCTGCACGGGACGCAGCCCGCCGAAGCCCAGCTCGTTGACGATCTGGTACTGCAGCGCGGGGCTCAGCCGCTCGAACGCCGTGGTCACGCGTCGCCGCCTTCGCGGTCCCCTCCGCCGAGGTCGAGCTCGATATCATCCACGCTGCGCGACACACCCGCCGCGGCAGCCTCCTCGGGCGTCAGCTCGCTGGCGTTGAGGATGATCTGGTAGTGCTGCGCGGGGTCAAACGCCTCGAACTCCTCCACGCGATCGAGGACGTCGATCAAGCGACGCAGGAACAGGCGCGGCGCAATGCCGACCTGGTTCCCGAGCTGGCCCGAGACCGCCCGCGCGAGGCGCTCGATCATCGCGTCGTTCACGCGCGCCCGGACGCGCTCCGGCACCGCCGTTGGGTAGAGATCGCGGATGCGCTGTCCGACCTCGAGCATGCGGCTCATCGAGAACGGCTGCAGCGCGATCTGCGACGCGCGCGGGTTGTGAAACTGAGGATCGCCCGAGAAGTCCGCCTGCAACCGCTGCGCGAGCGCGGGGGCGCGCTTCACTCCGTGCGGACCGTCGAAGAATGGCGGCGTGCCGGTGATCAGCACATACAAGCCGGGATAGCGACCGCGGTGGACGTCCTCGCTCAGCGCACGCAACGCATTGAGGCTCTTCTCGCGGCTGTCACCGCGTACGCGCTGGATGGTCTCGACCTCGTCGAGCACCAGGACCAGGCCCTTGCGTCCGGTCTGGCGCAAGATCTCGAGCAACCCACGCAAGAAGCCCGCGGCGCCATCGGAGTCGAGGTCGCCCTTGATGCCGGCCATCTGCTTGACGGAGGCCGCGACGTTCGGCTGGCCCATGAGCCACGCGATCAGGCCCTGCTCGGTGGCGTGGTCCTCCCGCAGCCGCGCCTCGTAGCACGCGCGCAACACCGCCGCGAACTGCGGCTGTGTCTTGGTGATCTCGGCGAGGCGCTTCTCGAGCAGGTTGCCAACGCCCTTGCCGAACGCGTCGGCATCGTCCGGGGATTCACCGCCCGCGATGACCTCCTCCTCGAGGCTGTAGAGCCACCGATCGATCAGGCTCGCGAACGCCCCGGTGCTCCACTCCTGCGTCTCGAGCGCCTCGATGCAGCGCCGATACACCGTCTGCATCTTGTAGAGCGGTGTCTCGGTCTCCGAGATCTGCACGAGCGACGTGGCGAACCCCTCCAGCCGCGCCCGGTGCTCGAGCCAGCGCGAGAAGAACGTCTTGCCGGTGCCGTACTCGCCGCGCACGGCCTTGAACTGGCCACCGCCGGTCGCGACCGCGTGCAGCTCGTCGTCGATGGCTTTCTCGAATCGCTCCAGCCCCACGGCAAACAGCTCGAGTCCGCGCCGCGGCACGGTGCCGATGCGCAGCGCCGCGATGATCTCCTTGCGCTTGAGCGGGCTGACGACGTCGCTCACAGCTCCACCTCGAACTGCTCGGCGAGCTTGCCCTTGTCGAGGCGCACCTGCTTCGACTGCCGATCGTAGGACAGCACCTCGTAGCCATCGACGTTGAGCGCTTCCGAGATCACCGACACCAGGCCTCCGACCCGCGCGGGGAACGTCTTCATCGCGCTGGCGAAGGCCGCGCCATCGGCGATCCCGTTGCGCGCGAGCAGGAACTCGACCGCGGCGATCACCGTCGCCCGCCGCTCCTTGGACACCACGCGGGCCTCGAGCACCGCGGACCGCGCGAACGGCGTAACGACTGCCTCACTCACGGGCACGACCGGCTCGGGCTTCGCGAGCTGGGGCAGTTGCAGCTGCGCCTGGACCGGCGGCTTGGTGCGCTTGGGCTTTGGCTCCGCCGCGGCGACGACCGGCGCGATCTCGCCGCCGAGATCGAAGTTCCACCAGGTCGGCGCGATCGCCGGTCGCACGCCCAGCGCTGGATCCTCACGGAGATCGCGATGGTCCTCGGGGCCGATCAGCACGCAGGGGGCGACCGCCTCGGCCAAGCTCGCGCCGCCGTGCTCGCCAGCGCTCGTGCCGCCGCCGTACTTGCGCGCGTCGTCGGTCAGCAACACGACGCCATGGGCCCCGGCCGGCGCCCACACGCCATCCGCCGATGCCGGCAGCCCTACTTCGAACTCCGCGATCGGATCCTCGCGCTTCTCCCAGGTGCGCCAGCGCGCGCCCTTGGTCTTCGCGTGGCCCGCCGGTGCGAGTCGATCGGCCGGTACATGCCCATGGTCGGCGCACAGGAGCACGGTGCGACCGACCTCGCGCGCCTTGTCGAGCAGGTCGCGCAGCGACTTGATGGTGTTCGCCGTCCACTTGGTGCGATGCGCCGAGTCGCCCTTGAGCGAGCTGTCGATCGCATTCACGACCACCGCCACGATCCGCCGGCGCCGATCTTCGACCTGGCTCAGGGCCTCTGCGGATGCCGAACCGTCGCGGGTGTGACCCTCGCCGCGCAGCAAGAGCAGCGGCGGCGCCTGCGGATCGCAGAACTCGAGCGCGACCTTGTTCGCCTTCCAGCGCTCGGGGTCGTCCGCGCTCTTGTGATCCTTGCCGACCGATACGGGCTTGCCCGCGAAGAACGCGCTCCGGCTGATCTCCGTCACCGTCGGGAAGTTGGTGAGCACCGCCGGATACGGTCCATCCCCGATGCGGTTCTTGCTGAGCGCATGCCACGCCAGGGGCCCCCACGCGGTGGTCTCGGTCCCGAGTGCGGTCAGGATCTCGACCGCCTGTGCCCAGGCCATGCCGTCCATCAGGACGACCAGCACGCGTCGATCGGGCTGCTCGCGCAGGAACCGGCCGGCGATCCGCTCGACCGCGTGATCAATGGGCAGCACTTGCCCTGGTGGTCGCGTGGCCTCGTGATATGCGGGCAGCGCCGCGGCGAACCGATGGTCGAGGTCCTCGCGCGCGCGGTCCGCAGCTGCGAGCACCGCCTCGATCCCGGCAAACACTCCACCATCGCCACCGCCGCGCGCCCATCGCCGCGCCCAGTCGACGTGCCCGCCCTCGGTCGCGTACCAGGTCGCGAGGCACTCGACCTCGGTGTACGGCGTCTGCGAGCGCGGCTGGTCCTGATCCGTGCGCAGCACGAGCCAGCTCGCGAGCCGCACCGCCATCTCGGCGCGCTCCATGGTGACGAGCTGGTCGCCATCATTGTGCAGCACATGCCCGGCCAGCCCGCGCCATCGCGTGACCGCTTCGGTCGCGGTCGCGCGGCTCGGCGCAGCCGCGCACGCGGCGAGCGCGGTCCCGAGCGCGGAGAGCCGCGCCTGCCAGGCCGAGGGCAGCCGCGACGACGCGGACAGCCCCACGCGAACCGCATCGAGCTGGATACGAGCATCGGCCGCGGCGACCAGCTTGCGCACCGCGGCGCTATCGAGCCGACGCTCCAGCGTTCGCAGTGCCGGCTCGCTGGCCTCGGCCAGCCGCGCCGTCGCCTCGATCGCGCGCGCATCGCCGAAGACCTGCTGGACCGTCAGCTGCCACCAGGTGGCGACCGCCGGATCGCCTGGCGCGGTTGCGACCGCAGCCGCGAGGACGGCCATCTGCAGCGCGGCCGCGCCGTCACCGCGCTCCCAGGCCTTCCAGACGAGCGGACCCGCGGGACCCAGTCGCGATGCGAGATGCGCATACAGTCCCTCGCGCACCGCGCTCGCGCCGCGCTCATCGAGCGTCCGGACGAACTCGGGGCCGCGCCCACTGACCGCGGCCCAGCCGAGCAGGACATCGAGCGCGAGCTCGCCTTCGACCACGAGTCCCCAGGTGCGCTCGAGCCACGCTTGCCACAGCCGGTTGACCGTCAGCTTCCCGCCGCCCTGAAATCGCTGCCCGGCCTCGTGCTCGAGCAGGTAGCTGATCAGCGGCGAGGTCCGCACCTCGGGCTCGAACTCGACCGCGCCGAACAGGCCGAGGATGCGGGTCTCGCGTCCGACGCGAAACACCCGGCCCTCGTTCGCGAACCGCCCCTGCAGGTCCATGGGCAGCGTGCCTTCCCACGGCACCAGGAACGCGGCGCACGCATCGTCGTCGATCTCGAGCAAGCGCCGGCGCAGCTCGAGCTCGGATCGAACCGGGATCACCGCGACGTCGGCCGGCGAACCGTCGCGATGCACGACGTCTTCCTCGCCGGTCCCGTGCAGCGCGAACAGATAGTGTCGACGCCCCGCGGTGAGCAGCTCGTCGAGCTTGCTGCGGATGTCGACACGCGTGAGCGCAGGAACGTGGCTGGTCATCGGGGCTTCGGGCCGACCACGATGTGGCCGGTGACCACGACATCATCGCCCAGCGCGGTGATCGCCGCACGGGCTTCGGCGATCGCTGCGTCCAGCCGCGCCAGCGCCGCCGCCTTGCCGGTCGCGCTCACGTCAACACGCGTGGCGCGCGGTGGCAGCGGGCCCGACTGCTGGGGGCCCGGCGCAGGTCCAACCGGCACCGGCCCACTCAGCAAGCGCTGTCCGGCCTCCGCCAACCCGCGCAACCGGTCGGCCAGCGCCACGTGGATCTCGTCCTGACGGACCGCGACTGCCGCTTGTTCGAGCAGCTCCGCCGCCCCGGCGAGCTCGGCCTTCCGGGCCACGAGCTGCCGATACACCCCGATCACCAACCCATCCGCCAGCAGCTTCACCAGCTCGGACGATGACGCGAGGCTCTTGCCCACCGCGCGCGGCGACGTCTTGGCCGCAAATCCCGCGAGCGTCTCGACCTGGGCGACCGCGCCTTTACCGGCCAGCTCGGCGACCAGCGTGTCTGCCGAACGGGCCGTCGTGATCCGATCTGCTTTCTCGTCGACCGCGAGCAGCTCGGCCCACTCGCTCAACCGTCCGGGCAGCTGCGCCGCGGCGCCCGCTATGCGCTCGAGCTTGCCGCGCAGGTCTGCCTCGAACCGCTTGAGGTTGTCGGCGTGCAGCGCCTTGCCCGGAAGCGCGATGCCGAGGGTGTGCCCCGCCAGATCGAGCGCGGCGCCCCACGCCGAGGCGCCGGGAAGCTCCGGCTTCTCGAGCACGACATCCTCGGGCATCGCCGTGCCGGCCACCGGCTGATACGGCTTGCCGAAATAGATGAACGTGCGCGCGGCGTGGCGCGCGTAGCACCGCACCACCAGGTCGTCGGCCTCGTCCTCGAGGCCCATCTTGTCGTTCTCGTCCAGCCAGCGCCTCACCTGCCCGACCGTGGGCGAATCGACGGCGTGTTGCAGCCGCCGCTGCTCGAGGTCTTGCAGCGTCTTGTCCTCGACCAGGTGCACCGCGTTCTCGGTCACGCGCACCAGCCCGAGCTCGCCGAGCGTGCCGCGCATCTCATCGACCAGCGCCTTGTCCGCGCCGATCCGCTTGTCGGCGGCATCGACCAGCTCGCCGAATCGCTCGACCAGGTGCTCGACGCGCTTCTTGGTCAGGCGCTCGCTGAACCGCGGGTGTCGCGGATAGCGCGCCGAGAGGATCGCCTCGACATACGTCGACACGGCCTCGGCGAGGTTGGGCGGGACTTGCGGCAACAGCTTCGCGCCAGGCTTGAGCAGATGCAGGTGCTGTTCGAGGCTGCGACCGGTGTCGAGATCGCCTTCCTTCGGGCGTGCCAGTCCGTACGCCTCGGCCAGCACCTCGAGCAAGCGCGCCTTCTTCATGCTGCGCAGGTTGTTGAGATCGACCAGGGCGCGCGACTGATCGTCGACCGACAGGTGGTGCAGGTACTCGCGGGTCTTGTCGCGGGTCTGCAGCACCTCGTCGAGCCGCACCAGCTCGCCGAGCAGCTTCTCCACGCCATCCGAGAAGAAGCTCGGCAACCAGACCAGCGTCCACGAGCCTACGCCTTCCTCGGCGAAGCGCTCGAGCACTTCGATGTCGTCGTTCGGACCGAAGTTGCCGTCGTCGAACGGGTAGTCGACCACCAGCCGCCAGTCGTGGTTCTCGGCGCAGCGCAGCAGGTCCGGTCCCATCGTGCGGACGTTGCCGAAGTGGATGTAGCCGGTGCGCCACGTGCCGCGCCAGTCGACCTTGTGGTCCTTGCCGCGCTCGACCACCTTGTCGAGCCCTAGCGCCTCGAAGGTCAGATCGCGGATCACGCGCGTCCGCGCGCCCCCGTTGTCTACATGCCCGGCCCGCTCGAGGATCGGCCCGACGTCCACGCCCTCGAGCCGGATGCTCACCGCCGGGTCGCTCTGCGCGCCGACCTGCAGCTGGCCGATCCCCGAGGCCCAGCCGCGCAGCTTGCCCGCGACGATGCTGGCCTCGGTACCCGCGATCGGCACCTTGAGGCTGCCGTGGTTGAGCTGCACCAGGCGCGAGGCGGTGAGGTCCTTCACCGCGGCGGTCTCGGGCACCAGCGCCGCGACCAGAAGCGTCTTCGCCAGCCGGTTGTCGGTGCGGCACGCCTTCTCCGGGCACGCCGCACAGCCGAGCCGCGCCGGATGATCCGGACGCATCCGCTGGCAGCGCGCCGCGGAGCCGGTGCTGTGCTGTTCGCGGATCAGCGGCAAGAGCTGATGCCGATAAATGTGCTTCGCGGATTCGAACCGCGCCCGCATCACGCCATCGGCCGATTCCTCGCCCGCCGCGAGCAGATCGAACAGATCGCCGACACGCACCACCTCGCCGACCACGAGATCGTCGATGTGCTCGACCAGCAGCTCCATCAGCAGCTTGATCGCGGTGCGCTGCCGCTGCAGCGAGTTGCTTAGCGCGACCAGCACATCGACCAGCGCCGGCGAGAACGGGTACAGCTTCTGAAAGGCGACCGCGTCATCAGAGCCGAGCATCGTCTGCCAGCTCGCGCCCGCGCCCTTGCGCAGCTGCTCGAACGCAGAGCGCAGGGTCGCCCGAGACGCATCGTCCTTGGCGATCAGCACGCGGTGCTCGACGATCGCCGGCAGGTTCTTGTCCTCGAGCAGGATCTGCTCGAAGCGGTCCTTCATCCACTGCAGCGACTCCCGCAGCCGCGCGTTCTCGGCGCCCGCGTACTGCTCGCCGACGATCGTCGCGAGATCGCGCTGCCGGGCGATGAACGAGATGATCGGGATCTGCCGCCGCATGTCCTCCGCTTCGACCAGCTTCACCAGCTTCTGGGCCTCGCGGTGTAGCCACGCCGAGTCCGAGGCCCGGCCCGCGAGCCACAGGATCAGCTCGTCGAGGAACAGGATGATCGCCGCGTACCCAAGGCTCGCCGCGTGACGGCTGATGGTCGCGAGGCCCGAGTCGAGGTCCACGAACGCCTGGCTGGTCGTCTCCCAGCCCGTGAAGCGCTTCTTGACCAGCAGCGAGAACAGCTCTGCGCGCACCGCTGGATCGGTCGATGCGCTGGCCGCCTCGAATCGGGCGCGATCCCACGCGACCGCCTTCTTGCCCCAGCGCGCATCGGTGCCGCCGCCCTCGTTGAGCGGCGCGAAGAACTTGGCCTCGCCCAGCTCGCGCATCAGGTCGGCCGCCATCGCGAATAGCTTGTCGTCACCGAACACCGCCGGGATCGGCGCGTCCGGGTGGTGCGCGCGCACGAACGCCAGGTACTCGGTGAAGATCGCGCTCTCCAGGCTCGCGCGATCGATCATGTGGAAGTGCAGCTCGAGCAGCGGCTTGGTCCCGACGAACCCGTGGTGCTCGCGCAGCGGATGCAGCTCCGGCAACCGCCAGGCGTCCTCGTTGCCGGCGAGCAGGAGCGACAGCAGCGCCATGAAGTGCGACTTGCCGGAGCCGAACGAGCCGTCCAGGTACGCGGCCTGGCTCTTCTGGTCGCGGAGCGCCGACCCGACCAGGCGCAGCGCCTTGTCGAACGCGTGGGCCAACGCCGGCGTCACCTTGTAGGTCGCCGCCGTGGTCTTCGGATCGTCGATGCCCTCCGCCAGCTTGATGACGAAGTCCCCCTTGCGGATGTGCTCGGGGAGGCTGAGGAGGTCTTTGACGAGGACGGGGTCAGCCATGCGTTGCCTCAGTTTCGTTCACGTCAGGTCGTCGCGTCGAGGTCCGCCGCGAGAATGCATCGCGCGGTCGCGTGCGCGTTGCCAGCGCAGTCATCGCTTACGCTTTCCGGGAGGCGCAGGGGCGCGCGGGCGCTGCTTGTCGAGAACCTTGACCTTGTGGATCGCCTCGTCGAAGTGCTGCTCCACGGGCGACGGCAGCGCGGCACGCGCGCTGGCCAAGCGATCGAACTCCAGCTCGGCCTGCGCCATCGCGGCGTCATGCGAGACCGACCCGGCGTGCGTCAGGATCTTGCGCTCCGAAAGGCGCAGGAAGTCATCGAGCTTGGCGATCCAGTCAGCCATCGTCATCGGGCGTCGGTTCAGCGCCTGCAGCTCCGCGAACTCAAGATAGACGGTGACGATGCGGTTCAGCGCGTCGAGTTCATCGGCCGCGAGGTAGTTCTTCGCCACTCGGGCATCGGCCTTCCGAGGTGCGCTTCCCGCCCAGCTCGTGAGCCCCATGTTCGGCTTCGCCGCATCGGCGCGGGCCGTGATCACCTCGGCCGCGGTCTGGCCGTGCGCCGCCCAGTGCATCTTGTTCTGGACCGTGGCGAAGAACCGCTGCGATGCCTCGGCCCGCTGGTCGTAGTCGATGCTGGTCGCATAGATCTCCAGGACCTTGCGCCAGAACATCTTCTCCGACGACCGGATGTCGCGGATCCGCGCGAGCAGCTCGTCGAAGTAGTTGCCGCCCCCCGCGCGCTTCAGCCGCTCGTCGTCGAGCGCGAAGCCCTTGACCATGTACTCGCGCAGCCGCTGGGTCGCCCAGATGCGGAACTGCGTGCCGCGCGCCGACTTCACGCGGTAGCCGACCGCGATGACGATGTCGAGGTTGTAGGACTCGACCTGGTAGGTCTTGCCGTCGACCGCAGTAGTTGCATGGCGTGCAACTACTGACGTTCGATCGAGCTCGCCCTCTTCGAAGATGTTCTTCAGGTGCCGCGAGATGACCGACTTGTCGCGCTGGAACAGCTCGGCGAGCTGCCCGAGCGAGAGCCACGCGGTGTCGCCATCGAGGCGCACCTCGACGCGTGTGCGCCCATCCTCCGCCTGGTACAGGAGGATCTCGGGATCGTGGCGGACGAGGTCCGTCATGGTCGCGGCTTCGCTTTGGCTAGGCGCTTGCGAACGACCGCGAGGTCATCTCTGTGCGTGCACAGAATGTTCTCGAGGAAGTGAGCCTCGGTCTGATGGAACTCGGCGGGGAACTCGTTGACGTCGATCCATTGCCGAGTGCCGTCGAATCCCATCACAACCGCCCCATCGCGGGTCCCGCGGTGAAGGTAAACGTGTGCCGGCCAGATATCTCGGAAGGCACCGATCCGGTAAGCGACATCGTAGACGAACATCTCCTTCAGTCCGTCGACCCCACCAACCAGCTTCTCAACGAAGAGAAAGAGTTCGTGAAAATCGCCGGCGATCGCAACCTCTTCGATCTCCGCAAGGAGGAGATCGCGACCTTCTGCCGCGCGATCATCCTCAAGATGACGTTGATGACGAAAGAGCGCGCCGTTCTCCTTACGAGACTCGGCCGCGCGAACGATCGCATCGCGAAGATCAACGGACTCTCTCATCCACCTGATCTCGTCGAGCGCGGCGATGCGTCCCTGCCATTCGTAGTGCGCCAGGATCTCGGCGTAGGTCTCCAGCTTCTTCATATCGGGCCCGCGCAAATGCCTGCTAGACCGCGATCGCGCCGACCGCGGTCTCGACGTCGTCGAGCGTGGGGCGCTGATCGGCGGCGCGCTGGGTGCAGTCGCGGGCGATCTTGGCCCAGGTCGGCCAGTGCATCTGGTCGACGTCGGTCTGGCCGGTGGTGAGGAACGCGAGCAGCTTGCCGAAGGCGTAGATGTCGGCGCTCGGGTGGGCCTCGGCGCCGTCGAGCTGCTCGGGCGGGGCAAAGCCGAGCGTGCCGTGGCCCTGGAACGTGCGGCCCTGGGTGGCGAGGCGCTGGAGGGACTTCGAGATGCCGAAGTCGCCGAGCTTCCACTTGTCCTTCGAGCGGAACACGTTCTCGGGCTTGAGGTCGCGGTGGATGATCTCGAGCGAGTGGAGCTCGCTGAGCCCAGCGAGCACCTCCAGGGCGATCGCCTTGGCCTCGGGTGCGGTGAGCTCCCCATGGCGGGTGACGTAGTCGGCAAGCGCGCCGCCCTCGGCGAACTCGGTGACCAGCGCGAAGTCCTCGTCGCCGCGCTCGAACGCGTAGACGTCGAGTACATGCACCGCCTGGGCGCGACCGAGGCGCGCGTAGATGTCGAGCTCGCGGCGGAGCGCATCGCCGGCGATGCCATGGGTGGGGACGCGCTTGAGGAACGCGATCGAGCCGTCCTCGATCGACCGCACCTTGTAGCCCTCGGACATGCCGCCCGATGGCAGCTTGGCCAGCTCCTCGTACTTCTCGAACAGCCGCTTCGCCGCGCTGACGGTCGCCGCGGACGCCGCGCGCATGGTCAGATCGCCGCCGAACTCCAGCACGACCTCGGCCGAGTCGCGTCCCTGGACCGCCTTGCCGGTGACGACCTCGACGCGATCGAGCAGGCTGCGGGCACGTTCACGCAGGAACGAGTCGAAATCGTCGGTGCGCAACGCCTTGGCGTCGAGCAGGTGCGACTGCAGGATCGTGTCGAGCTCGGGGACGCCGCTCTCCTCGATCCGCTTCAGGTAGGTGCTCGGCGCCTTGCTGCCCAGGCGCTTGTTCGTGCGACCGGTCAACGGCGTCTTGTTGAGGATACTGTCGAAGCGCTCCTTCTTGATCTGCCGCGTCAGGCACCACTCCTGCGGGAACACGTGGTGGATGTCGATCTTGTCGTCGAAGTAGCGCGACCGCTCGACCTCGTCGCCCTGGTACAGGTCGCGCGCGCCGCACTGGAGGAGCTGCGCCATGAAGCCCTTGTAGGCGGCGCTCAGCTTGGTGCGCAGGGTCCAAAGCCGGTTCGGTGAGAAGTTGCAGTCGCGCACCGTGGTCGGCTCGGGGCCGCCATCGACCCACGCCGGGACCTGGACCATGTCACGCGAGAACCGGGTCTCGGTGGTTCCGCCGTAGAGCTCGCCGAACACGCCACACCAGTACCAGCGCAGCATCTTGCTGCGCGCCGGCTCCTCGAGCACGCGCACGCCGAGGTGAGCCGCGATCGCTGCCATCGGGATGAGCTGCGACGCATAGGGCAGGTAGGACGCATCGTAGATGCACTCGCGGTCCAGGAGCTGCGCGACCCGCGTGAGCGCGTTCTCCACGGCCTGTGCGTGCGCCTGGTACTGCGCCAGATCGAGCTTCAGCACATCCACGCGCCGACACCCGACCGGGGTCTTGTCAGTGAGTGACCGCGTGTACGAGGCCACCAGCGTGACCGCCTGGAGGAACTCGGCGGAGGACAGCTCGCTCAAGATCGGCCGCACCGCGAGCCGCTTCTGGCGCGCATCCCAGTCCTCGCGCATATCGAAGTTGTCGATCGCGAATGCCGCGGTCACCAGCTCGAACACATCGAGTGGCTTGCCTCCGGTGTTCACCTTCTCGAACACCATACAGACTGCCTCGCGCGTGGTGTCGCGCGACAGCTCGATCGCAGGCAGCCGGTACTTGTGCAGGGGCCCGACGACGGCTTCCTCGAACTTGTCCCACAGCTCGCTGACCTCGGGCGAGTGCTTGTGGAACACGTTCAGGCCCCGGCGCCAGGCGCGCGACTCGTTGCCCGAGAACGCGACCGAGACCGGGATGCAGAACTTCTCGTACTCGAGGTCAGGCGTGCTCAGGTCGAGGACCACCGTGCGATCGAAGTCGGTGCGGATCTGTCGGGTCGGCGGCAGCGCGAGGATCGCGTCCTTGCGGTCGACGTTCCGGTCGAGGCACAGCTTGATGTCGATGTAGTAGAGCCGCTCGATCTCCTGCTGCTTCAGGCTGACCGTGCGCACGGGCTTGCCGCTGCGCAGGGCCAGATAGAGGCTCGTGAGGCGCTGCTGGCCGTCGAGCACGAGGCGACGCTCGCGTCCGCGATTCGCCGGCGATCCCTCGAACTCGCGCGCCTTGAAGCGGACCTGACCGCCGCACTCCAGCACGAGGATCGCGCCGACCGGCCAACCCAGGGACACCGAGGCGATCAGGTCGCGGATGCGGTCATCGTCCCAGACCCAGCTGCGCTGGAAGTCGGGGAGCTGAAGGTCGCCGTGATGGATCTCCTCCAAGAGCGAGGTGAGCTCGGGCTGATCGGGCTTGAATGAGAAGTTCGACATGAGTCCTACCCCTTCACGCGCTAGCTGGTCTTGGGTTTCTTGGAACGGGTGCGTCGCGAACGCACGGGCGTCGCCGCGGTTGAAACGAGATCGGAGCCCGAAGCCTCGGCGTCCGCTGCGTGATCCTGCGATCTGGGCTCGAGACCATCCGCGGGCTTTGCGAAGGAGCCGCTTGTCTTCTTCGTTGGACGCCACGCTCGGAGGTCGTCGCGCGAAAGCCCGAGGACGGCACATTCGCTGTCTAGGTACAACTCGAAGAAGTCGCCCATCCTCTCACCGAGTTCCGGGTCGGGATCGTTATACCACCGCTTAAGCCACGGAAGGAGTTCAAGTATTCCAGCGAGCATTGGCGCGAGGCGGCCAGTAGTCCAACCCTCTTCGGTTCTGCGCTTGTGATAGAGAGCGCCGAGCGCCTGCGCCCGCTTCAAGTGATCCCAGCCAGCCCAGCCATAGAGCGGCTCGCCATCCTCATCGGATTCGCAGCCGGGATATGAGATAAAGTGCTCACCTGGGACATTCCAAGATCCGCGAAGCCTCCAATACGAATCCGCCACAAAGTCATCGCGCTCAAACTCAGATTCGCCACGCTGTCCATTGAGCCGCATGAGCCCTTCCGCAGAAAGGACTTGAGCGCTGAGGTAGGGAACAGAGGAGCCTTCGATTTCGAAGCGGAGATCAAGCGCAGAGAACGCATCGCCAGCGGCTTCGCCTCTAAGGGTGGACAGCCGTCGCGCCTCCGCGGGCACATGCGAGAACGCCTCAAGTACACGACGTCGAAGAGCCCGTTTCCTGAATCCTTCTGCAAGTTCATCATTAGAGAGACGATTCATGCCAAACACGCCCCTCCGTCCCAGCCAGGAGCGCTTGCAGCGCGTGTTCTCCACGCCGGAAATGAGCGCGTCATCGGCGACGATGACGCGTCGGGCTCTCCAAACGTCCCTCAATGAGTCATCGCCCTGCAGAGTCGAAAAATCGCCAAACGCGGGGCGCTCCTCTGCCCGCGCCAGACCACGCAGTACTGCCGCGTCGGGGGCCAGTGGAATTGACGTGTCAGAGACGCAGCTGTAAACGGTCCAGTCTATCTCCTCTTGAAGAACAACAGACTTTCCAAGCAGCCGCCGCTCCACGAGCATCCACTCGTCCAAGACATTACCCGACGCTCCCTGAGCTAGTGAGTCGACGGCATCACGGCGCGCATCAACACGCTCTCGGCCGATCTTCTCAAGCTCGCGATAAAAGAGTGCCAATCGATCGCTCAGCATGCCCCGCGTGACAACCGCCGCTGGCACTGGAACAGTTGCGGCCATGTTCGCGGGTAGACGAAAACGCTCCGCCTTGCCCTTCTCCGTACTCACGTCACCCCGTGCAGTCCCGACAGGTGCGCATCGACTCTTGACCCATGCAGTCATGGTCGACGAATTCATGAACGCCAGCAGTGAGCAAAAGATGTCGTCGGAAATCTCATCCCGCGGGACAAAACACATCAGAGACTGCGAGATCGAGACGTCGCCGGCAACTCGCACGACGTGCATTTCTGTGAGTAGCTCAGGAAACACGACTCGCCGACTCGCCTTCGATCGCGCCTCCGTCACCTGGTGCCACTGGTACCACACTCGGCGCGGATCTGATGCGTAGGTCCCGCCGTCGAACGTAGCGCGACGCGACAGCCTCCCCTTGTGTGGGTGAAGCCATCGTTCAATCAGGCTGCCTGAGGCCATCTCTCGAAGAACAAGCTCCTCATCGTAGGGCCAATAGACCACCTCTGAGGCATCAATCACATAGTCCCGAATGGCCTCACCCGTCAAGTGGAGGCGATACCAGTCCGGCTCCAGCTGTGCAATCCAATGATCCGCCTCGACCTGAAAGAGCTGGTCAGCATTGGACATCGCCGCCGGCCCTATCCCGACTCGAGTGCACAGCGATGCCAGCGAAACGGTGTCGATTGACTCCAAGCGTTCGGCAATGCCATCCCCTGGACCAGCGAGCAACTTCCAAGGATAGGTGGCGACAGCGGATCGCGGGGAGCGCCGGACCTGAATGTACTCATCTTCGTAGGCATCGTCGTCTGCGTGAGCTTGCAGCGCTCGCCACGCAATTCCATCTGATGGATTCTCGTACTGCCCCGGGTCGGGGGCCACTTGCCGAAGTACCTGCAGATGCTGGCTCGGCTCGCGCTTCCTGGCGAAGAAGATCCCGGTCGCGACGGAAAATCCCGGCGGAGGAAAGTACACCCCCGCAGTCGAAAGCACGTGCGTAACATCGACTCCGGATAGGACGTCCTCGATAAGCGGCTTCCCGTACAGCTTGTTTGCGAATGCCATGCTATTAATCAGGCCGACAAACCCATTGTCACGGCATTGATCCAAGCATACCTCGACGAACGGCGCGGCCAGTGTGAACCTTCCGCTCGCCGAACGATACAGCGACCGATATAGATCCTTTAGTGCGCGGTTACTCGCGTCACCGTATGGTGGGTTACCAACAACCGCTGCGTGCTGTCGATAGAGCACGGCGCGAGCAGCTTGCTCGTCCTCCAATCGGAAAGAGTCGCCCGACCATGCTGCCGAAGATTCCCCCCCTAGGTGATGGAAGGACTTCTGCACGTGCTGCGGGTTGTGCAGCAGCGAGTCTGCGACCGCGAGGTGCAGCGGCAGCTTCGGCGCGTCCTTCAAGCGTCGGATTCCGGCCTTCTCCAGGTACGACAGCGTCAGGCGCACCCGCGCGATCGCGATCGCGTACGGATTGATGTCGGCCCCGTAGACTGCATCGAGCGCCTTGTGCGCGGCCTGGCCGACATCGATGCCGGGCTCGGCGCGCAGGCGATGCTCGAACAGCCGATCGAACGCGCCGAGCAGGAAGTGGCCGCTGCCGCAGGTCGGATCGATCAGCGTGGTGTCATCGAGGCCGAAGCGAGTGATCGCGGGCTCGAGTGTGCGATCGAGGATGAACGACTCGATGAAGTCGGGCGTCTGCAGGAGCGCGTAGCGCTTGCGGACGTCCTCGTAGAGGTCCTGGTAGAGGTCGCCGAGGAAGCGCGTGCTGGTCTGGCCGAAGCGGAAAGCTGGCGCGTCGGCGCTGGGCGTGCGGAACACGCGCAGCAGCTCCTTGGCGGCATCGGCCGAGGGCGAGAGCTGCCAGACCAGCGCGTGCTCGCGATCGAACAGCGGCCCAGCGGCGGGCAGCTCGGCCAGCTCGCGGAACACGAACAAGAGATAGTCGCGTTCGGTGAGGCTCGGCGCGAGCTGCAGGAACAGCGTCTGACTGTCGGTGGCGCCGGGCCCGGCGAGCCGCGCCTGGCCGAGCAGGCCGCGATCTTCGAACGTCCGCACGAAGACGCACGACAGGAACCACGACGCGGCGACCTGCGCGAGCAGACCCTCGCGCCACTCGCCGAAGCTGTCGGCGGTGTGGCGTGCCTGCTTCTCGTCCTCGTAGCGGGCGGCGAGCGCCTGCGCGACGGCGGGATCCTCGGCGCGCGTGCCGAGGTCCTCGCGCAGCAGGTTCAGGACCGGACGCGCCGCTGCCAGCAACTCGCCACCATCGAGCGGCGCGGTCGGATCGGTCAGCCCAGGCCGCTCCGCGGCGCCCTTCTTCTTCCCTCGTGCCATCGGTCTCCTACGCGGCGCTCGTTCGCTTCTCGACGTTGTCGTTGAGCCAGGTCAGCGGGATCCACGCGCTCTGGCCGGGCAGCAGCCCGGGCACCGCGAGCTCGCCTTCGATCGTCGGCGCCCGGCCTCGCTGACCACCATGGCCGGGACAGAGCAAGATGATCGCGGCCGATGCATCATTCTGCGAGGCCGCGACCAGCCCGCGCAGGAATCCATCGAGGTGATAGCGATGGATCAGGCCGGGCTCGGTGATCAAGATCGGCTGCTTCGGCGGCAGCAGCGCGCTCGCGACCTGGGCCGCCGCATCCTCGGACAGCGAGGTCAACAAGCGCCAGGCATCCGCGCGCGGGCCCTCGGCATCGGTCTCGATGACCACGGCGGGGTCGATCTCTTGTGCCGCGACCAGGGCATCGAGGGCGGCGAGGAAGCGCGCGTCGAACGAGTGCCGGGTGAGGCCGTGGATCCGAGCCAAGGCGGCGGCGGCGGCCTGCGATAGGTCGGTGGGCACGCCGAGGACGAGCAGCGACCGACGCTCGAGGGTGGTCCTGATCCGTTCGTCGAAGTCCGCGTTCTCGACCTCGCGCTCGCTGATGCTCTGCGGCGTGAGCTGCGACGTGTGCAGCAACGTCCGGTGGCGCGTGTCATTGGTGGTCGCCAGCGCCGCGCCCGGACGCGCGTACAGGTTCTTGCCCGGATCGAAGTCGAGACCGACGAGCTCGCGGACCAACACGTCGAGCGCCGGACGGGGCGGTAGCGCAGCCGCCGCCGGGTAGCGCGCGGCGACCAGGCGCGGGAGATCGTCGGGGCTGAGCTTGGCACCCAGCGCGAGCGCGGAGAGCTCGAGTGCCCGCGCCGCCGCCATGCCGCGCGGATAGAGCTCGAGGCGCGGCGAAGCGGCCGCGTGATCGCTGGCGGCCGCGGCCAGGCGAACGAGCCGATCGGCGGGCAGGACGAGCAGCGGGCTCTCGGCGGCCAGCGCCTCACGGAGCGCGCGATCGGCCTCGGACGGACCTGCGAGGACGTCGCGATCCGCGAGGCGGTCCGCCAGGCGGCCGAGGTCGCGCAGCTCGCCGGTGAGGTCCGCCGAGGTCAGCAGCCAGGGCCGATCGTTGGCGAGGCGAGCGAAGCGGATGCCATCGTCATCTTCCTTGTCGACCTCGGCGATCGCACGCAGGACGGCGGCGGCCTGGACCTGGCGCACCGTTGCATCGATGGATGCGTCGTGCGGAAGCTCGGCGAGCAGCCACTCGGCCGCAGCGTCGAGTGGCGCGGCGCCGCCCTGGTCGCGGACATGCCCACGGATCCGATCGATCAACGCGGGCAGCGCGGGGTGCGCCGCCCACGCTTGCCGCGCCTTGGTGAGCGCGACGTAGATCGGCGGCAGCGTGTAGCCGAGGTGGTCCGCCACCATGCGCGGCGTGACATCGAGGCGGCCCGCGAACGGCCCATCGAGGCCCATGAGGGCCCGCACGTGCTGGCTCTGCTTGCTCTTGCCGGCGAAGAGCACATCGACCCAGGCCTCGAGCGTGGTCGGCTGATCGCGCTCGCTCGCGACCTGGTTCTCCTGACGAAGGCGAGCGGTGACCGCGGCGGCGTCGAGCTCGCGATGCGAGGCGAGGGCCATCACGTGGCTGGCGGGCGCGCTGGCAACGAGCGCGAGCGTATGGAGGCCCGCATCGGTGAGCACCGCGGCATCGCGCGCGGTGAGCGCGGTCGCGACCATGAGGTCCGCGCCGCGATAGCCCGGGAAGAACGCCGCGCCGCGTTCGGCCTCGAGCGGACGCAGCGTCTGCCAGCGGGTCCGGAACTCGTGAATCTCGCGCGCGACATCGCGACCGACGCCGCGGATCGCCGACAGGCGATTGTCGGGCAGCGAGAGCAGCCCGCCCGCCACCAGGAGGCCCGCGCGATCGAGGGCGTTGCGGGCGCGGGTCGACAGCGGCAGCGCAGCGATCGCGGTGTCCGGCGCGATCGCGCGCACGTCGTCGTCGGAGAGGTGGATGGGCTCGGGCTCGGTGGCGACGACCGGCGCCTCGGCCACGGCGCGGCTGCCGAAGCAGGCGATCCAGGCGTGGCGCATATCATCAGCGGTCTCGAAGCGATCGGCAGCGACCGGGAGCAGTGCGCGCGCAAAGAACGCGATCAGCGCGGCGCGTGCGCTCGGATCGAAGCGCTCGGCCGCGACCTCCAAGGTGCCATCGTCGCGTCGCGTGGGCCGAACGCCGGTGAGGATCTCGTGGAGCGTGACCGCAGCGCTGTAGCGATCCGCGGCGTGATCCCACATGCGGCGATCGGGCAGGAATGGATCGCGATAGGCGGCGGTGCCCACGCGCAGCTCGGTGATCGGCGATGACGCGAGCGAGAAATCGTACAGGTGGAGGGTGCGGGCCTTCTTGGCCGAGGTGGTGCCGACGCCGAGGTTCGCGGGCTTGATGTCGCGGTGGACGACCTCGTGCTCCTCCAGGTGCGCGATCGCGGACAGCAGATCCTCGCCCCAGCGGCTGGCGTAATCGAGGCTGACGGTGCCCTTGTCGGCGAGCTCGCGATGCAGCGTCTGCGTTCCCGCGAGGGTCAAGAGCAGGCAGGTTCGGTCGGCGAACGTGTGGGTCGCGACCAGGCGCACGATGCGCGGATGGTTGAGCCGGTCGAGCACGGCGGCCTCGGCGCGCAGTCGCTCGTCATGCTCGGGGCCGAGGGACACCTTGAGCGCGAGCTCGCGGCCATCGTTGTCGATCACCTCGAGCACGCGCGCCGACGCCCCGTGACCGAGCACGCCCTTCACCAGATACGGGCCGATCATGTCCTCGGCCCGGGCCTCGAGCGGCGAGATCTCCGGAGGACGCTCGGCGACCGGCGCGGTCACCGCTTCGAGCAGCATCTCGACCCATGCGCCGGCGTCGTCGGCGCGGCTCGCGACCACATCCTCGGTCGCGAAGCAGATCCGGTCGGCGACCTCGCCAGGCACGGTGTCATCGACCGCGCGCGGATCGAGACACCGCCGGGTACGCAGCGCCTCGGCGCGCGCCGTCACGCTGGCGGCGGGCTCCTTGCCGGTGATCACGAGGAACGCGACCGCGCCGAGCGAGAAGATGTCGGCCTCGACGGTGCGCTCGCCGGAGTCGCTGCCGAGCTCGGGCGCCTGGTAGAGCGCCCATGCCTCGGCCGCGAGGTCGGTCGCGTGGCTGGTGCCGGTCACCGACTCGCCCTTGCCCAGCTGGAAGTTGAACAGCCGGGTGTCGATCGCCTTGGTGTCGGGATGCCGGCGCACGAGCACCGCCGACGGACACAGGCCGCCGTGGACCACGCTCTTCTTGTGGCAGTGGTGCAGCGCGCGCCCCACCTGCTCGATGATCGCGATCCGCTCCGCGAACGTCGGCGCGGCCTGGCGCAGGAACGTGTCGAGCGGCACGCCGTCGTCGAAGGCCTCAAGCAGGACCGTCGGACCGAGCGGCGCATCGGTGACGTAGTCCGCGTAGGTCAGGATGTTCGGGTGACCGCCGACCTCGAACAGCAGCTGCGCCTCGCGGTCGGCGGCGCGCCGGAGCTGCTGCCGCCGCTCGACGCTGGTCTGCTCGGGCACCAGGTACGTGCGCGCGCGCCGGGTCAGGCCCTTCAGATCGCGATGGGTCGCGACCCGATCCTGGAAGGCGCTGGTCTCGCCGAGGAGCTCGCCGAGCTCGTACGGCCCGACGAAGTACTTGCCCTTGCGCGGTCGCACGCCGATCTGCGCCAGCGCCTGGACCACCGCGCGTTCCTGCGGGCCGTCGATGCGCTGGCCGGCGGGTCGCGGGATCGCGCCTGGGAAGTCGTGGCGCATGATCGCGTTCGCGAAGTTGTCGCGGCGGACCACGCCGATGATGCCGTCGGGCTGCAGCGCCAGCTCGATGCGCTCGTTGCTGAGGAACACCAGCGGTTCGATCCACGGCGCGCGCATGCCGCTCGGCAGCGCCCGCTCGAGCCGCGACTTCAGGATCTGCGCCTTACGGCGGGTCAGCCGCAGCGGGTTCTCGCGCCACATGCGCTTGCCGTCGGGCGTGGTCCAGGTCCAGTCGACCGAGTCGCCTTCCATGCGGCCGCTGAACGCCTTCAGCTCGATCAGGTACAGGCACGAGTAACCCAGCACCAGCAGATCGATCTCGTTCAGGCGACCCGTCGTCGGGTCGAGCAGATCGATCAGCGCCCACAGGTGGTACGGGCTCGTGTCCGGCAGCGCGCTGATCGCGAAGTCGATGCCCTCCTGCTCGTGCGGGTAGAGGGTCTCGCCGACCTTGACCACGCGATGGTGCGAGAGCGCCACGCCTAGCCTCGCTTCAGCTCATCGACCCGGGCGCGATCCTCCGGGGATGCGTCGGGCGACGTGATGACGCGCGCAGCGCGCAGGTCGCCGGCGGGCTCGCGGTGGTTGAAGAGGCGCGTGGACTTGGTCGCGTTCACGATCGCCGCCCCGACCGCGGCCAGGTGGCGATGCGCGGGTGGTGTGGCGATGATCGCGACCTGGTCGTGCCAGTCGAGGTCGCTACCGCGGGCGAACGCGTCGATCGTCGCCGCGATCGCAGACGGACCCGTGACGAGCAGCCGATCGGTCGCGCCGATGGCCTCGATGGCGGACGGCGCCAGCGCGATGCCCCAGGCCTTCGCGATCTGCGCGAGGGCGGTCGCCGGGGATGAAGGCGCGGGGGTCGCGACGATCCGCCGCCAGAGCTCCTCCGCGTCGATGTCGTCGAGGGGGACCCAGGCCGCGCCGAAGGCCTCGTCGCGGGCCACGGCGGCGAGGTCGTAGACCGACCGGGCGCCGAACGCGCCCGGCCACTGCGCGTCCGCGTCGCGTAGCAGCAGGTCGATCCGCGCCGAGGTCCCGAAGTCGCCGCGGAACGCGGCCCACTTGGCATCGGCCTCCGCCCCGAACCGCCGATCGGTTGCGCGCCGCGCCTCGATGAACCGCAGCGACCACAGCGCGGCCTCGTAGTAGCGGCTCTGTCCTTCGGCGACCCGCATCATCGCCCACAGTTTTCGCATGCAACGCGGGGCCAGGGGATCCCCGCGGGCGAGTTCAGCTCAGGAAATCGATGAGGGATCGAATCCATCACCCCGCCGGGGTGATGCGACGGCGAACATCGACGGGGTTGACGCATGGAACCGCTTCAGGGTGCGCGGCGGTTGTCGTCGTAGCGGGCGGCGGTTGACGTGACCGCGGCATGCAGGGCTTGGCGCCACGCCGGCGGTGACACCAGCTCCGCGAGGTGACCGAAGCTGAGCACCCACGGGATGATCTCCCACTGGGCGCTGCTGCGGACGCGGTAGCGAAGCCTGCGGTCAGCGAGACGCTCCTTCTGCTCCGCGGGATGGAACGTTCGCTCCTCCACCTTCCAGGCGATCTCGTCGTCGAACACGATCTCGACGTCCTCCTCGGCGTCGCTGACGAAGATCCCGAAGGCCTTCTGGGTGTGGCCGTCGACATCGACGCGCGGCGCGGTGAACACCGACGACGTGACCTCGCATTCGACGATGCGATGGACCGCGAGGGTCGTGATGCGTTCGTGGTCGCCGAGGCAGGCGAGCAGATACAGCGCCGAGCGATGCCAGACCAGGCGCAAGGGGCGCGCGGTGTGCCGACGTGGCGCGTCCTTTCCAGCAGCCCGGTAGCTGATCTCGCAGACCCGTCGACGAGCGATCGCATCCACCAGCTGATCGATCAGCTCCCGTTGCGGCGCGTAGTCCACGTACCCGCGCCCGTGCGGAACGAAGACGCGCGCGAGCGCATCCAGCCCACCGTTGTGCCGCGGGCTCAGGAAGCCGCGGATCTTGAGCATCACGGCCTGCAGGTCATCGTGGAGCGGTGTTCCGGCGAGCGAGGTCAGCGCCGCCTGGGCGGCGAAGATCGCGAGCAGCTCGGTGGTCCCGAACGTGAGCGCCTCGAGCGCGCGGATCTTCTGATCGATCCGGTACGCCTTCTTCTGCTTGCCGACGCTCTCCTCGACAAGCGCGAAGTCGCGCTCGAGCGTGGCGAGATCGCGCTCGATGGTCGCCTTGCTGACGCCCAGCTGTTCGGCGAGCTGCTTCACGGCATACGGCTGGCTGGCGTCGGCGAGCAGCCGGAGCAGCGCCCACTGCCGCACGAGCTGCTGCGAATCAGGACGGCGATCAGCGGGCGGGTCCTTCTGGTCCGTCACGCATCATCCTTGATCGCGCCGTGCGCCGGGAGCAAATGCAGGGCCCCGGAGATCCGCAAACCGCCTCGCAGCGCGCAGCGGTTGAACTGCACGATGGCCTCGCGCTCCCATGACTGCGTGGACTTCCACCTCGCGATTCGGCGATCTCACGCTTCGGCGGCGATCTACTCCGGACATCAGTCCGCGTATATGCAGTACGCTGTGCGAGTTATCCGGAGGGAAGTGTGCCAGCGGGGGCGGCGACAACTCGATGACGAGTGCCATGGGCACGAGGCGGGGTGAGTGACAGCTACCAGCGCACCAGCGTGGGATACGAATCAGCGCGCGGTGATCGAGGCGGGAATCACCGAGAGGCAGCTTGTCTCAGCCGGACCCGGCGAAGGAAAGACCGCGGTCGCATGCGCGCGGATTGCGCACCTCATCCGACAGGGGGTGGCCCCGACCCGGACGCTGCTCATCAGCTTCACCAGGACGGCGGTCGCGGAACTTCGCGCGCGGATCGGCGACTACCTCGGTGACCCGCGTGCGGCCACCGAGGTGCAGCTCAGCACGATCGACTCACACGCATGGCAACTCCGGCAGGGTTTCGATGCGGTGACCGTGCCCAACGTGTTTGGTCAAGGAACCTACGAGGCATCGATCTCCTCGGTGACCGAACTCCTTCGCGCCCGCGACGTCTCGTTGCTCGACTACCTCGAGCGCTTCGAACACGTGCTGATCGATGAGGCCCAGGACATCGTCGGCGCGCGCGCTGACCTGATCTGGGCGCTGACCCAGGCGCTGCCGACGAGCTGTGGGGTGACCGTCTTCGCGGATCCAGCCCAGGCCATCTATGGCTTCACTGCAGATGAGGCGGGCCATTCCTTCGATCTCGACCTCACGGAGCGGCTCACGTCCGAGGCAAAGCCGGCCTTCGTGGCGCGGCAACTCGGGACGCTGTACCGCGTGTCGACGCCAGCGATGCGCGCGCTGTTCGAGGGATGCCGCGAGATCACGCTCACGCCTCGCCCGGGTGCACAGCACCTGACCAAGCTGCAGCGCGCGATCGAGAGCAACGCCACCGAATCGCTCGGAACGCTGACACACGAGGAGCTCGCGGAGTGGTGCCGGAATGCACCGAGCGACATGCTGCTGCTCTTCCGTCACCGCGTCGATGCGCTGTGTGTCGCATCGTACTGTGCGAAGCACGCCATCCCGCATCGGCTTCGGCTCTCCGGTGCCCCGACCATCGTCCACCCGTGGATCGGCGTGATGCTGTGGCGCGCCACCGGCAACCGCCTGCTTCGAACCCAGTGGAGCGAGCACTGGGCCGAGCGATGTCCGCCCGGCGTCGCTCGCGGGATGAACGTCGATTCGGCGTGGAAGCTCATCTATCACGCCGCTCGGGGCAGCGGCGCTGCCGAGTCGATCGACCTGGAGCGTCTGCGCGGCGTGCTCGCGCGCCCTCGCCCGCCGAGTGAGCTCTGCGTGCCCGACTGGGGCTGGAATGGGCCGACGCTCGGAACGATCCACGCGTCGAAGGGCCGCGAGGCACCGAGGGTGGCCCTGGTGGTGTTCGACGCCCCCGCGGCGCGCGAGGAGAGCGAGCCTGAGCCTAAGCGCAAGACCATCAGCGTCGCCGAGCGCAACGCCGAGCAGGAACAGTTGCGCCAGGAGGGCCGCGTCTTGTACGTCGGGGCGACGCGCGCTCGCGACGCGTTGCTCGTCGCGCAAGGGCGAGGCTCCTCGGGGCAGGGGCTCCCTTCTGGCCGCACGGTGCGCTACACGTCGAAGCCCGGGCTCATGCAGTTCGAGGTCGGCCGCGAGGGCGATGTCGAGCGGTTCGAGCATCTGACGTGGCCCGGCGCCGAGGAGAACCAGGAGCGCCTCGTGCGCTGGTCGGCCGGTGGCGTCGAGCTCTACGGGCACGCGCACAAGGACTGGGGCTACCGGTTGCGGATGTTCGCGCGCGACGAGCAAGCGCCGGTCGGCCAGCTCGCGCATCAGGTCACCAACGACCGCAACCTCAAGTGGAGGAAGGGCACGATGCCGCGCGATCTGTCGGGCTTTCAGCTCGTCGGCGCGACGACCGTGGCGCTCCGCGACAGCGAGCGCAGTGCCGTGCCGGAGCCGTTCCGATCCAGCGGCTTCGCGTTGGCGCCTGTGGTGCGGGGCTTCGCGTTTCAACAGTTCGCCAAGAAGACGAGGTAGCGATGCAACCGGAGCAAGTCCGCGATCGAATCGTCGATCGCCTTCGTGTCGATCTCATCGGACCCGGCGCCAGCGACGAGCTCATCTCGGACCGGCCGACGGAACGATACACCACCGGGATTCTCTACCCTCGCGACGAGCAGAACTCGCCCGAGGATGATGACAACGGCGGCGGCGACGATGACGAGGAGGTTGCCACCGTCGCCAAAGACGCGGCACCGATGTGGGCCGCGCGAAAGCCGGCAACGGCGGGCATGTCGTTCGCGCTCTCGTCGACCGAGCCGATCCCGAAGATCGTCTTGGTGATCCGCGCGGGTGTGTACGACCACGTGATGGCCGAGTCGCAGGCCAGCGGGGACGACTCCGATGGCGCGGGCAAGGGGCGATGGCAGCGGCGCGCGCTCGAGGCGGATATCCCCGTCGACGTCGTGCTTGGCGAGCAGCGGCTCTCGGACCCTCGCCTGCACGGGATGGGGATCTACGTGCTCGCGGTGCTCCGCGACGGGCTGACGACGGTGACCGTCGCGCTGATCAACAATCAGACCAGCGGCGACTCCCGCGCCGAGTCCGAGGCCCACACGTTCTTCCAGGTCGAGCTGGTCGTGAAGCCAGTGCCGCCCACCCAGCTCGAGCCGCGCCCTGCCCGTGCGCTCCCGCTCGATGAAGACGGTCAAGTCGCGGCACTCATCTATCGAGATGCCGTCGAGTACGCCGTCGGCCACACGTGCTCGGCCACCGTGGACCTGGACCGCAACAACCGCCCGTCTGCGGTGCGAACGATCTGGCTCCCGCTGGCCGTCGTCGCGGCAACGAGCGAACAGGGCGACGTGCAGTTTCGAGCGCTCCAGGGGCACCCGACCCTCTCGCCGCTGCGCGCAAGCTGGCTGGCGGACGCGTCCATCGCGGATCTGGTCGCCGGGCTCCGCCTGCTCGAAGACGCGTATCGAGCGTGGATCGTTGGCCAGCGGGCATTGGTGCCGGCGCTGGGCGAGCAGCATCAACCGCAGGCACGCAAGCAGATCGAGACCTGCACGACGGGAGCCGATCGCATTCGAGATGGCATCGCGCTGCTCGAGCGAGACGAGCAGGTCAGATTGGCGTTTCAGCTCTCCAGCCGTGCGATGGCCACGCAGTACCGGTGGTCGCGCGGCACGGAGCTGATCTGGCGCCCGTTTCAGCTCGCGTTCCAGCTGCTCGCCCTCCCGAGTCTCGCGGATCGCGCCCACGCCGATCGCGATGTCATGGACCTCCTCTGGTTCCCCACCGGCGGCGGCAAGACCGAGGCGTATCTCGGGCTCACGGCATTCATCCTGATCCTGCGACGCCTGCGCGCCACCAAGGAAGAGGACGGTTCGGGTGTGGCCGTGCTCATGCGCTACACGCTGCGGCTGCTCACGATCCAGCAGTTCCAGCGCGCTGCCGCGATGGTGCTCGCGTGCGAGCTGCTTCGGCGGGAATCGCGAACAGGACCAGCCTCCCGTGATCTCGGCCCCCGTGCGTTCTCGATCGGCCTGTGGGTCGGCCAGGCGGCAACTCCATCGACGATCAAGGAAGCCAAGCTGGTCCAGCCGGGTAGCCCGAGTACCTACGCGCAGGTGACGGAGTGCCCGGCCTGTCAGGGTCGACTTGCCTGGCAAGTCACGACGAAGTGCGTTGCGTCCTGCGACTCGCCGACCTGTGAGCTCGCCCGGACTGGCCGGGAGCTACCGATCTGGACCGTCGATGAGGACATCTACCGCGAGGCGCCGTCGCTGGTGATCGCGACGGTCGACAAGTTCGCGCAGATCGTTCGAAAGATGGACTCGGGCATCCTGTTCGGACGCGGGCCTAGCGCGCGGCGCGCACCGCCCGATCTCATCATCCAGGACGAGCTCCACCTCATCTCGGGGCCTCTCGGGACCATGACCGGGTTGTACGAGACAGCGATCGATGCGCTGTGCGAGCGCGACGGCCGGCGGCCCAAGATCATCGGATCTACTGCGACCATCCGACGCGCCTCGGAGCAGGTACGCGCGCTCTTCAACCGATCGACGTTCCAGTTCCCGCCGCCGGGCATCGACGCGTCGAATTCGGGCTTCGCGGTCCGCGATTTGACGCGCCCGGGGCGGCTGTACCTCGGATTGACCACGGCGGGCCGGTCGGCCAAGTACGTGCTGCAAGCAGTCGCTGCATCCCTACTGCAGGCGGCGACGGACGCGGAGTTCACACCCGACGAACGCGACTGGTACTGGACGCTGGTCGCGTACTTCAACTCGCTGCGCGAGCTCGGTGGTGCGCTCGTCCTCCTGCAGGACGACGTCCCGGTCACGATCAAGAACATCGCCGCGCGCCGCAGCGAGGTCATTCGCGAGATCCAACCACCCAGCGAGCTCACGAGTCGCCGACGATCGATCGAGATCCGAGACATGCTCGATCAGCTGCGGCACCCTGCCGGCCATCCCGAGGCCGTCGATAGCCTCCTCGCCTCGAACATGATCTCGGTGGGCGTCGACATCCAGCGCCTCGGGCTCATGGTCGTGAACGCCCAGCCCAAGGGCATCTCCGAGTACATCCAGGCGACGAGTCGCGTCGGCCGCGGCGCGGTGCCCGGCCTGGTGTTGACGATCTACAACGCGAGCCGCGCGCGCGACCGGTCGCACTTCGAGACGTTTCCGACGTGGCACCGCACGCTCTACCGCGAGGTCGAGGCCACGAGCGTCACGCCCTTCGCCAGTCGTGCGCAGGACAAGGCGCTCCATGCCGTGCTCGTGGCGCTCGTGCGGCACCTCGTCCCGGGAATGGCGCAGCAGCCAGCGCTCGACGCAGCCAAGCGTGCGCTGGTGGAACGGCAGTGCGCAGTGATCGAGCAGCGCGCCCTCGCGGCCGATCGCCGCGAGGTCGCTGCGGTGACGAAGCTACTGAAGGAACGGCTCGATCAATGGGAACAGTGGTGGCAGCCAGGAGCCGAGTACTGGATGGACTTCGGCGGGAAGCGCACGCTCCTGATGTCGGCGGAGCAGTACGCGGCCAGAGAGGCTGAAGCGGGCGGCGCAGCCGGTGCCGGTGGAATTCAGCAGGCGCTGTGGCCAACGCCCAACTCGATGCGCGAGGTGGAGCCGGGCACCCCGTTCGTGCTGATTCAGCGAGTTCGCGTGACGGAGGGAACCTGATGGGGCGAAACGAGCTAGGCGACATCCGCAGGAGCCAGGTGATCACCACCCACGGCCCCGGCGCGATCATCGACTTCCGCGCGGGTGGGGCTGGGGGTGCGGCGATCTCCGTCGTGTCGGGTGGGCTCGAAGCCTGGGATGAGCGCGCACGGCCAGCCGGCCTCCAGCATCCGCAGACCATCTTCGAACCTCGCCTCCAGAAGCAGCTCGAGGTCGACGGCTTTCGGTTGCCTCCGGTGGCCCCCCAGGTCGCCCCAGGTGCATACGCTCCATCGGCGGGCTCCCTGAGCGGAGTGCGCTTTCCGCAGTGGCTGCACTGTCCGCGCTGCCACCTCCTTCGGCAGCCGAATGGCTGGCGCGAGGCTCCTGGTGATCCGGCGCTGTTCTGCGAACCGTGCAGCGGGGGGATGGCGGCGGCCGATCGCGTTCACGTGGTCCCGGTTCGATTCATCGTCGTCTGCCCGTTCGGACATCTCGACGAGTTCCCCTGGCACTCGTGGGTCAGGCATCGAGAAGGTTGCTCCCTTGGTGCGCTAGCGCTCGCTGGCAGCGCGACGGCCGGCCTTGCGGGCTACATTCTCTCCTGCAGGAACTGCGGTGCCTCCCGGTCGATGGAGGGATGCTTCGGCGATGATGTCGCCGGCCAATGCCGCGGCAAGCGCCCGTGGCTGCCCGGCGATCACGAGGATTGCCCCGGGCGAGACGACCCGAACTCGCAGCCCCGCGTCACCCAGCGCGGCGCATCCAACCTCTACTTCTCGGTCGTGGAGTCGGCGCTCGACATTCCGCCGTGGAGTGACGCGCTGCAGGCGCGCCTGGTTCAGTTCTGGCCGACGCTTCTTCGCGCAGCGGATGCCCCGGCGCGAGGCCTGTTCGTCGACATGCTGGGGCTTCCGGCGCAACTCGCGATGACTCGCGAACGATTGATCGCCGAAATCGAAGCGCGCATCGAACGAATCCAAGCACCGCACCCGAACCTTCGGTGGGAGGAATACGAGCAGCTCACCAAGCATGAGCACGACTTCCAGACCACCGAGTTCGAGGTGAGGCCGACGCCGCCGCCGCCCGAGCTCCGGCCCTGGGTCGATCAGGTCGTGCGAGTAACGCGGCTCCGCGAGGTCCGCGCGCTGCGCGGGTTCACGCGCGTCCTGCCGCCGACCGGGCCCGAGGATCCTCGGATCGCGCCAATCTCGGTCAAGGCGACGAACTGGCTACCGGCCATCGAAAACCGCGGAGAAGGCATCTTCCTGCGGCTGGACGCGACACGGCTGCGCCAATGGGAGACGTCGCCCGCGGTAGAGGCACGGGCCGCAACGATCAACGAAGCGTTCGGCGCCGAATGGCGCCGCCGCGGTGGGGAGGGCGCGCCGCCGAGGACCATCCGGCCTCGGTTCCTGCTCGTGCACACGCTGGCCCATGCCTTGATCCGCCAGCTCTCTCTCGACTGCGGCTACTCCAGCGCGTCGTTGCGCGAGCGGATCTACGCCGACGTGGACAGCTTCGAAATGGCCGGGCTGCTGATCTTCACGGCGTCGCCTGACGCCGATGGGACTCTCGGCGGGCTCGTGCGCCAGGGCGAGCCGGCGATGCTGGCGCAGATCGTCGATCAGGCGCTGCGAAACATGAGCTGGTGCTCGTCAGACCCACTGTGCATCGAGGGCGTCCACACGATCACCGACTCGCTCAGCGGCGCCGCCTGCCACTGTTGTCTACTGGGCGCGGAGACCTCCTGCGAGGAGTTCAATCGACTGCTCGATCGGGCGCTCCTCATCGGAACGCCCCACGAACCTGCGCTGGGATACTTCACGGACTACCTCACCTCCGAGGTCTAGCTCGATGGCCTTGTCCCGGACCCTGGTGGAGCTGAGCGGCCTTCTGGAAGGGCGCGCAGGCGTCGACCTGTTCGCGCCGGGTGCCCGCGAGCGCGTGCGCCAGCAGCCGGAAGCGGCCGCCATACTTCCTCGGCTCCAGCCCATCGCGACATCGCCGGAAGCCGCGATGGTGACGATCCTGCAAGCGCTCGCGATCCAGCGATCGGAGGCGGACGCGCACCGGGCGGACCTGGAGCTGGTCGCCACACTTCCGGTAGGCGCACCCGGCCTCGCTCGACCTACCAATCAGGTCATCCGCGAGATGCTCAGGTCACCCCGGTCGAGCGTGACGATCGCCGGCTATGAGATCTCGAACGACGAGGTCATCCAGCGACTGATCGCGCTCGCACGCGATGGCGTCGATGTGACCTTCATCTGCGATCGCACTCGCCGCAGCTCGGATGCTATCCGCGCGCTTTGGCCAGCCGATCTGCGTCCCGCAACCCTCTACGAAGATCAAGAACGCGACGACGCACTTCCGTACGCATCGATGCACTCGAAGACCCTGCTCGTCGACCAGCGCGATCTCTTGATCACCTCCGCGAACTTCACACTCCACGGCCTGCACGCGAACATCGAGCTTGGCATCCGCGTGCAAGGCGCGATCGCTGCCGAGGTCGGCAAGATCGTCGCCCACCTCATCTGGTCCGGCACCTTGGTGCGTGTGCCATGAGCGCGAGCTGCGCGCCGTTGAACGAGCCGTCGCTTCACGTGCTGTACCGCGATGTGCTGCGAAACGCGATCGCCGCTGCCGCGCCGGACGAGCTGGCGCGCCTCGAGCTGAGCAGCACCAAGGACGGGCCCTCGCTCGACCTACCGCTCTACACCCTCGGCGTCGCTGGCGTCGGCAAGAGCACGTTGCTCAACACGATGCTGTCCGACTGGATGCCCCTCCTTCCGCAGGGCGGGCTGGGCTCATTCACGGCGTGCCCGATCCGGGTCGTCTACGCGAGCGAGCCGTACCTCGCCATTCGCCGAACCCCATGCGACGCCGTGGCGGAACTCGTCGGATCCCTCTCGCATCCACAGCCCATCGCCCGAGCGCTTCAACAGGCGAGGTTGCTGGTCCAGGGCAGCCAGTTCGGAGCGGCGCCGGCCAGGTACCTGGTCGAAGTCCTTCGCGATGCGATGGCCGGTCGCATTTCGCCATCTACGTTGACGCAGGACCGAGGTCGCGTGAGTCTCCTCGTGAGCATCCTCACCGAGGACCGTCGCGACTGGATGGTCGTGCGCGCGGGCACCCATCTTCCTGAGCTTCGCCACGAGCTCGAGCACAACGCTGCAGGATTTCTTTCACCGTTGGTGACCGACATCGAGCTGGGCTGGGCTGCCCCATGCCTTGCGACAGGCGTTCAGCTCGTCGATCTGCCGGGACTTGGCGTCGCGCACGACCTGCAGCAAGCGCAGAGCACGAGGCATCTCGCGGACGCGCGCGCGTGCCTCGTGGTCGTCGACCGCTCGGGCCTCACGGAGGTCATCGCCAGCGCTTTGCGGCCGCTCTTGATGCGCCTGATCGGCGGACCAGACACGGAGTGGAGCCATCTCTTCGTCGCGGTCACTCAGCTCGACCAGATCGCGCGCGAGCTCCGCGCGAGCACGCCGAAGGAGGCGCGCCGTTCGTGGCAGGCCTACTTCGACGACCTCGGAACCTCCGCTCGCGCGCTCCTTCGGGGGCAGTTCACCCAGACGCTCGCGACCGTTGGCCTCGGCGGCGAGGATCAGCGCGCGCGTCGAGAGGGCAGCGCCCGGTTGCTTCGTGTCCGGCACGTCGCGCCACTGGAGCATCGGCGTCGGTTCCACAATGACCCGACCGATCCGCCAGTGGCGACAGATCTCGCCGGACCGGGCATCACCGCGCTCCGCGAGCATATCGCTGACATCGGGACCGCATGGACCCAGCGCGTCCGAGGCGAGCTGCATCAGCTCGTCAGGGGCCACGCCGGTGTCCGCGCGCGTCTCGGTCACAACCTGGGCCCCGTCGAACGAATCCTTGATCCCGCCCTCACTCCAGGACGAAGCCATGACCCTCGATGAAACCCTCGCCAAGCTGCGCACGTGGTACGCCGATCACGCTCGTCCGTTTCTCGAGAACGAAAGCCCGGACCGCCTTCCGGTCCTCGACGCGGCATACGACCGCCTGGTCACGCAGGCCGTGCCCGAGTTGCCGATCTGCTTCCTCGGCGCAGCCGGAACCGGCAAGAGCACGCTGCTGAATGCGATCGCGGGCGGTCATCTGGCGATCGTGCCGCAGGGTGGCGTTGGCCCGCTGACCGCACAGGCGACGCTCATCCGGTTCGGCAAGGAGCGGCGCTTCCGCGCCACGTATCTGTCCGCAGGGCGGCTGAACAACTTGCTGGCGGCGCTGGAGTGGTCGTACATCGCCGAGGTCAAGCGGAACGGCGGCGCTGGGCCCGATGGAGACGGTGATCTTCCGATCGAGGACAGAGACGAACTCGAGGACGCGACACCGCCGATCCTGGAAGCTGGCGACGTGTCGCAGCACGACGTCAATTTGCGAGAGAAGATCGAGGGATACGAGCGCCAGGCATGCCTGATGATCCTCGGCACCCAGTACCCCACGCCTCAGCCTGACCCGCGATACCTGATGGAAGCGTTGCGTGCGAGCCTAGGCCAGAAGCCCCGCTGGGAGGTCGCGGTTCGCGATGAAGACCGCGAGCGAATCGAGCGAATCAAGCGAGCGCTCGCGTCAGACGCAGCCTTCGAACGGGCGGCCGGCGGGCAGCTGCGGGACTTTCTCGATGATCTTCACGTACACGCTGCGGGGCACCTAGCGCCGTTGATCCGGACCCTGGAGGTTTGGTGGGATTCCGAAGTGTTGAGACATGGACTCGTGCTGGTCGACCTCCCCGGGGTCGGAGTCGCGAACGACGAGTACCGCCGTGTCACGGCGGAATGGATCCGCAAAGCGCGCGCAGTCGTGCTCGTGGTCGACCGCGCGGGTGTCACGGAGGCGTCTGCCGACTTGCTCCGGTCGACTGGCTTCTTGAACAGTCTTCTCCACGATGGCCCAGATCCTGACGCAGACGCGGCGACACTCATTGTCGCTGCGGTCAGACTCGACCTTGTCGCGACTGACGAACGCGTCGCCGATCGCGAGCGCCGCGGCGATGCCGCAAAGCGCTGGAACGAGCATTTCGAAGACGTCTGCGGGCGAATGACTGAGGTCATCAGGGGGCAGGTTCGCCAGGAGCTCGACAAGCTCTCAAGCGATGGCGCCGAGTCCACCCGAGCTGCGCGGGAAGGCGTAGTCCACCGTGTCCTCGATAGCCTGCAGGTCTTCCCGATGACACCGTACGAGTACCGGATGTTCCTTCGCAATGACGAGGACGATCATCCCAAGATCCGAACGGCCGAAGAGTCACGCGTACCTCAGTTCGTCCAGTGGCTGGCCTCGATCGGCATCGCGCGCGACAGCAGGCTGCGCGCTCGCGCGGTGGAGCGCTACAAGGATGCACTGGCGCGCTCGCGGGGCCTGGTCGACATCGTTCTTGAGCAATGGCGTGCCGGAGAGCGCGCAGCCGAGGAGGCCGCACGCCTACGTGGCGAGCTACTAGTCATTGCAGCACCGCTAGAGAAGCAGATGTACGTCCGGCAAGGACAGTTTCGCGAGCTACTGCGCAACGGAATGCCGCGTGAGATCAAGCTGCACACCGACAACGCCGCGAACGAAGCGCGCCGGGACATCCTGAAGCACCTGAAGAAGTACGAACACTACCCTTGGGCCACACTGCGCGCGGCCGTGCGAAAGGGTGGCGCGTTCGTAGGTGCGAGAAAGATCGACCTCCCAAACGAACTCACCCTGCGCTTCGAGGACCCTATCGCTGTCGTCTGGTCGGAGAGGATCCTTGCGGAGCTTCGCCGGGCGACTCGACAGATCGCGGAAGACTATGCAGATCTGGTTGGCCAGATCGTGAACTGGGCACGCGCGCAAGGTGGGCGTGTTCGCCCGGCCGTGGTCGAGGCGCTGCACAACGAGCTGAAGGCGCAGTCCAGGGAGGTCGCCGAAGTCGGAAAGGAAGCAATCGCGGAACTCAAGGAGCGCGTGAAGTCGGAGATCTACGAGTATGTTGAAAGCGAGGTTCGCAAAGGATGTCAGTCATTCGTGAGGCGCAAATCCGACGTTGGCCGCGGGGTTCGCGACCGCATGCTCGACTTTCTTCGCGACGACTTAGCTGACGCGATCGTCGACGCCGCCCGGCCCGCCGCGCAGAAGGTGCTCGAGACCAACTTCAAGCGCGTGGAGAAGGAGATCTCCGAGGCGCTCGCTCGCGTTCAGAATCCGATCCAGCAGGCCGTCGATAGCATCGTCTCGGAACATGAAACTCACGTCCGCCGCAGCGATGCGCAGCGACGGGTGCAGGTGCTCGCAAAGGGCAACGCCGTCCTCGAGAGCGCTCCACCTGAACACCCCGAGGCCTAGCCATGGCGCAGACGTTCCGTTCCAGCGATGCATCCCACCCGTGGGTGCTTCTGCGCGAGGTCGATGACTTCGGGCTGCCTGCGTACGACCTAGTGCGCCCCCCCGGACGCTTCTGGTCCGATGGCACGTTGATGCCGCCCGTCATGCGGGGGACGGTGGATGCGCAACGGGTCAAGTCAGAGCCACTGCCGACGGAGCTGCTGCGGTCGCTGCCGCCCAAGGACAACTGGCAGGCGATGACGCGCCGATCACTCCATCGGCTGCGTGCGTGGTTCCTCGTCACCGAGGACCCCCAGGGTCGTCTCGATGCCCAGCCAGTGGCGACCCTCGCCCACCAGGTCAGCCTCGTCCACCACATCATCCAGGAGCCCCATCTCCAATCCGTGCTGATCGCGGATGAAGTTGGCCTCGGCAAGACCATCGAAGCCGCGCTGCTCGTGAAGCATCTCCTGGCCGCACAGCCTGGACTGCGCGTTCTATATCTCGCTCCTGCCCGGCTGGTCTCCAACGTGAGGCGAGAGCTGGACCGGGTTGGGCTTCGCTTCAGGAGCTGGGTCGCTGGACCAGCCAACGACACCCAGCTCGACGACGCGCTCGTCATCGCGAGCATCCACCGAGCGGTGGTGGGCGACAACTTCGACGCCTTCCTGAAGAAGTCGCGTTGGGATGTGTTGATCGTCGATGAGTGCCACCACCTGAGCGCCTGGGGACCGAACGGAGGCTCCTCCGCGCGCAAGTACCGACTCGTGAGCGAGCTCCGAACGAAGCTTCCTCCGAGTGGGCGACTGATCCTGCTCAGTGGCACACCGCACCAGGGTCACAACGAGCGCTTTCAGAATGTCCTTCGCCTCCTCTGCCGCCCCGGCGAGGAAGTTCAGGCAGTCGCGGGGCGCGTCATCTTCCGAACAAAGGATGACGTGCGCGACTGGGAAGGGCGCCCCCTGTTTCCCACGCGGAAGGTCAACCAGCCCATCGTGCTTGAGCTTGGACCCGCTCATCGCGCGTGGTTGGAGTCCATCCATCACCTCTTCGCGCCCGAAGCGCCAACGGCGCGCGAATCGAGCCGTCGCGCGGCCGGCTGGCGCTGCGGTCAGGCGATGCAGTGGGCGACCTCCAGCATCGAAGCCGGGCTCGGGTACCTCGTGCGACAGGCCATGCGTGCGGGTTGGACGCCGAAGCAACGGGTCCTGGCCGACGCCCTGGCGGCGCTTCGCCCGTATCGCTCAGGCGCGCCAGACGAGCCCGTGGGGGCGCTGTTCATGCGCATCGCGCGCGAGCTCCAGGTCCAGGCCGACTCCGGCACGATCGAAGACATCGAGGGCGATGATGACCAGGAGGACGTTCAGAGCTGGGCGCCTGACGACAAGCTGCTCACACGAGCGCTGGTTGATGGGCTCGCACTCTTGGCAGGCGAACGGGATACGAAGTGGGACGCGCTCCGGCCGCTGCTGACCGCGGCCGGGCGCGAGAAGGTGGTCTTGTTCGCTCAGCCCATCGAGACCGTCATGGCGCTCGTTCGCTACCTCGAGCGCACCGACGGGGCGACACCCGCCCTGATCATCGGCGACCAGTCGGAGGAAGAGCGGCAGGCGCAGGTCGCTGCGTTCTGGCGCCATGATGGCCCGCAGTTCTTGGTGTCATCTCGCGCAGGTGGCGAAGGCTTGAACCTGCAGGTCGCCCGCCGACTGGTGCACGTTGATGTTCCGTGGAACCCGATGGAACTCGAGCAACGCGTCGGCCGCGTGCATCGGTTCATGTCGCGAAAGCAGATCATCATCGACACCCTCGTGGTGAAGGACAGTCGCGAAGCCGACATGTACGAAGTCGCCCGGGCGAAGATGCGAGAAGTCGCGAGCGCCCTCGCGCCCGACGACGCCCGCTTCGAAGCGCTCTTTGCGCGCGTCATGTCGGTCGTACCACCGAGCGAGCTACAGGGCGTGCTCAGCCAAGGAGCCACCGGTCCACTTTCGCGCGAGCAACGCAGCGCCGTCGGCGAACTCGTCGCCGAGGGCCTGCGGAACTGGAGCGCATTCCATCAGCGATACGCCGACAAGAAGCGACAGATCGACGACCTTCCCCCGGGCGAGGCCTCGTGGAACGACCTCGCAGAGTTCGCGGTAGAGGTGGCCCGTGGAGTTCGCGCAGATCCTCATCGCGCGCTCGCCTTCGAACGGCGCGGCGACGATGTGGTGGCGGCGGAGCTCGAAGCGCAGGCGGTCCGGATCGGCGACGTCACGTTCGGTGTCGGGGACTACGGCGGGATGCCCGTCGTTGATGCGCAGGACCGGCCGCTTCGCTCCCTCGGGCTCAACACACCGGAGCTGCAGACCGTCCTTCGAGAAGCAGCCTTCCCCGAGGAATATGCTGGCGCCGCGCAAGTGCGATGGCCGGAGGGTGAGCCTCGGCCAGTGCCAGGTAAGGCGCCCTTCGCGGTACTGGCTCTCGTGAGGATCCCGATCCGCCTCGTTGACGGTGGCGCACAGGAGCTAGGCCCAGAACTGCGTGTCTGGGCTGGCGGAGCGCACCCATTGCCCGAGGTCGAGGGCCGCGCGAAGGGCGAGCTCGTTCGCGGATTGCTGGCGGGTACGCTGCGCCGCGAGGCCGAGGATGCGCCCGAGCTCATCGATGCGCTTCAGGCGACGCTGCATGCTTCGTCGCGGGAGCTACGGACGCCATCTACTTCGGAGCGGACGTACCAGATCCGGGCGGCCGTGTTCCCACTCCTTGCAGCGATCGTGACCTGATGGATACGTTCATCATCGGAGTCTTGGTTGGCGCATTGCTCGCGTTCGCAGCGGTGCGCGCCCGCGCTCAACTTGGAGGCATCGGGGGCCTTCTCGAGCGACACGTTCTGGCCACGCCGAGTTCGCCGGGCGATGGGTTGCCAGCCGACGTCGTGAGCGACCTACGTCGACAGACGCCGGAGTTCGCGCAGCTCATGGACGCCGCGCCTGCCGTCCCAGTGAACTCAGTTCCGGCCACGCTATCGGCGGCGAGCCAGAATGCCCTGGAGCAGGCGTCATCGACGGACGAGGCGGAGCGCATCGCCGCGCGCTTCATCCCGAACCCGCAGTTGTGCAAGGTGGTGGCGCAACTTGCCCGATGGCGAACTCGCCGAGGCAACACCGAGAGCCAGTTTCAAAACAGCTTTCGCACCCAGCTCAGGCGCAACGGGTTCATCGACACGCTGTCCGAGAAGGTGCGCATTCCCTGGCAGGGCGCCGGCGTCGAGCGAATTGCCGTCCCGGACTTCGTTATCGGCGACTATGTGCTCGTGGAGCTCAAGGCGGCACTGACCTCGTCGGCAGAAGTCGATCGCGCCCTGGGCCAGATGCTCCGGTATCTGCTAGCATGGAAGCGCAAGGGCCCAGCTGTACTCGCCGTGTGTGGCGACGTTCCGCCGGAGATCCGCTGGCTGGTTCTCACCTATGTAGACACTTGGCGCCAGCATCTTCACCTGCCGGTGATGGTCTTCTTCAAGCAAGGCGACCAGGGTGCCGTCGCGGACGCGGCCGACATGCCCGCCCACGTGTGAGCATCGGACATTCAGGAGTTCCGAGGGCGCTCGCCCGCGTCCATCCAACCGCGTAGAGTAAGAAGCGCAGACCGCTGGTGAAGAAGGGGGGACTCTTGGCTACTCGCACGTCTGACTCGCATCCGATCCGCGTGGATTGGTTCGAACAAGCGTTTCCTGGACGACTGGGGATGACCCTGGCCCCAGGCACCAAAGATCATAGCAGCAAAGGCTTCCAGTGGGACCGGGACGTCGAGAAGGATCTCGACACTCTCGGCGCGGGGACACCGCCAGCTCACATGCTCGTATGCTTGCTTGAGCACAGTGAATTCGAGCGATACGGGATCCATGGACTGGAAGCAGGCGCCAGGGCGCGCGGCATCGAGTACATGCAGTTTCCGATCCCCGACATGGGGGCGCCCGCTTCCGTTGAGGGAACCATCGCGCTTGTCGGCGCGATCGTCGAGAGGCTACACTCGGGCAAGAACGTTGTAGTGCACTGCCGCGGGGGAATTGGACGCACTGGAACGATCGTTGGCTGCGTGCTCGCCCAGGAGGGCCTGGGCGTCGATGCGGCGTTCCAGCTGATGCAGACCGTTCGCGGCGAGCGCGACATGCCGCAGACCGCTGCGCAGCGAGACTTCGTCCGGGCGTACGCACGCCGCGCGGCAGGGCGGCCAGCGGCCGGCCCGGTGAACGCGCGTGCCTCCACTGCGCCACCACCTCAGTCGCCGGATCTGCTTGAGCTGCTCCTGCGTGGCGGTGAAGGCGACATCGCGTCCGCGAACGCTCGCGCCCAGCGCAAGCCTGTACATGGAGCACGTCAACTGGTGGCCCAGGCAGAAGCCGCGATAGCTGCCAACCCGAGCCTGTTGGCGTTCGATGAGACCGAATACGCAACGCTGAGCGTCGCCGGGCGTGTGTTCTCGGCAGGCCGATTCGCCGTCCAGACCATCGGTCAACTGAGGCGCGCGGTGAGACTCGATGGCCCCGGGCGGGTCACAGTCTCCGCGCTGTCAGGTCGCGGTGCGGCGGTGGACATCGGCGCGCTCCAGGCGAGCGCGTCCAGCGGCACCATCTTCCAGGCGGCGTCACAGTTCAACTGTCTCGAGGCGCCGGGACCTTCCCTGACCAAGGTCTCCCACTACTTCGACGATTCCACCCAGGGTCCTCGCGCCTCCATCTCTGCCTTCCCGGGGACACTCCTCCGCCACTACGCAGCCCCGGGCGAGCACGGGGCCCGCTTCGTGCAAACCGCCGGAACGCAGGTGAACCTACTCGCTCGTGCGTTACCGGCGAAGGTTGGCCGCGTCGAGTGCGGATATCTGATGACACAGAACATCCGCGACCTCGGCGCCGCAGCGAACGCCCTGGAAGACGCGTTCGAAGACATCGCCGTGGGCGTTCATGATGGCGTTCAGGTCGTCTTCGGCAACAACTGGGACGGAGCGGTCGACGGCGCGCCGCGCATCGCCCAGGTATTCACCTCCGCGTTCGCCGCCAGCTACAGCCATCGGAGCGGAAGCCCGGACGAGATCAGCGGCCTTTGTCGACCAATCTTACGCGCGGCGTACCTGGGGACGCTTCTAGCCGCAGTCAGTGTGGGCAGGCCACGGGTCTTGCTGACGCTGATCGGCGGCGGGGCCTTTGGCAACCCAGCCGATGTGATCTGGGAAAGCGTGTTCTGGGCGGCGGACGAGGCAGCGAAGTCCGGCGCGACACTTCAGGTCGTCGTAAATGCGCACATGTCAGGCGTCCCAGACTTCGCCAAGGCGGAGTGCCGCAACCGGGGAGGAAGAGCAGTCGTGGTTGACTAGCCAGCGCCCGCCGCATTCCTCAGAGTCCGAGGTCGCTACTGCGCGCCACGAAGCGCAGCGGAGTTTCCTTGCCCACGCCCCGGATGGGCGGCGTGATCTCCGCGTAGCGCCCAGTACTTGCGCGGCACAGGTGCGGGTTCCTCAGCCGCCGGAGGCGGGATGCATACCACAGGGAGTAGCTTCAGCGGACCACGAGGAAGACGGAGGCCAAGCAGCTGCGTTCGGATCGCGCGTGCGAACACCTCCGCGAGTAGCGATGGCACCGCGTTTCCGACTTGCTTCTGGACTACATTCCGGCTGCCCACGATGCGGACGTTGTCCGGGAACGTCTGCAGGCGGCAGAGCTCCCGCATCGACAAGTGCCGATTGTCCCAATGGAATGGGCCACTGGCCGGTCCGGGCTGCGCCTGGATCGTCCACGATGGCTGCGTCTTGGCGAGTTTGAGGAGGAAGGACCAATACCGCCGCCGCCATCCGAAGAGCGGCATTCCGCCCATCCGCGACGTATGCCAGAGGTAGTTGTTCCCCTCCGGGATCGAAGGCAGCAGCTCCGCCCAACGGCCGCCAAGAGCGAGATCCTCGTCGGATCCGATCGCAAGGTCGCCGATGGCATCCCATGCGGTTCGCCGCGGCGCCACGTTACCGAGCAAGCTGAGCTGGGCCTCCCCGTGCGTCGGCGCCGGAAATGTGAATCGCGTCCCGTCACGTGCCCCGAGGATCAAGAGCCGCTTCCGCAACTGTGGCACACCATAGTCCGCCGCATTGACGACTTGAACGACTGGGCGATACTTCGTTCGGGCGCGCCGATTGATGCCTTCGATTGCGTCGAGGAACATCTTGAGACCTTCGTCTTTTCCTCGGTAGGCGAGCCCCTCGACGTTCTCGAGCAAGAATGCGTGGGGCCGCACGTCCTCCAAAACGCGCAGATAGGCGCCAAGCGTATTCGCTCGAGGATCGAGTAGCCGGAGCGCGTCGCCTCGTGACCAGTAGCCTGCCTTCGAGAAGGGTTGGCAAGGCGGCCCGCCGATCAGGACCGATGCTTCCCCCTTCCGCAGCCTCGCCGTCTCGAGCAACTCGTCGGATGGCACCGCAAAGATGTCCCGCTCGACCACCGGCCACCTTCGATTCGCGCGTAGCGTGATGCAGCACGCTCGATCCATCTCGACGGCGACCGCAGTCTGGAAGCCGGCGGCTTCGAAGCCGTAGTCGAGGCCACCCGCGCCGGAGAACAGGCTGATCACCGTCGGCTTGGCCATGGACGCGCGGAGCATACCATCCCCCGTTTGCCAGAGACGAGGCGCCACCTGCGTCGAGTGAACCGCGTGGGGTCACGATTCGGGCGGAGATCGGGCATCACGGCGCCGAGCGCACCTACCACCGCGGATACCAGTAGTGCGCGAAGTGCAGCCCGCCTTCCATGGCCTGGTACGCGGGGCCCCCGAGCGGGACCGCGATCGTCGCGCCTACCGAGACGCCGGCGATCGTGCGCGGGCCGAAGCGGTAGTCGAAGCCGACCGCGCCGGCGCCGATGAGGTCGACGCCCGTGCCGTCGCCATCGGCGACGGCGACGCCATCGAGTGTGCCGGTGCCCCGGAGGCGGGCCTGCGCGCCGACGCCGAGGTGGAGCGTGGGGACGAAGCGGACGCCGAAGCGGAGCGTGGCGCCGACCTCGAGGCGGGCGATAGTGGTTCGGCGGGTGAGGTCGCCGGTGCGGGGCACGCCGCCCACGATGATCATGAGGCCGGGATAGGTGGCGGACGCGGTGGCGACGGCGGCGCGGCCTTCCCACTGGACGAGATTGGAGCGGGCGAACGAGAAGCGGCCGCCGACGCCGACGAGCGGGCTGGTGGCAGTCTTCGCGGCGAGCTCGTCCTCGATGCGCGCGGCGCCGCCGATGACCTCGGCGTGGAGCGAGGCCTCGTCAGCGTCGGCGTGCGCGGGGCCCGCGGCGGCGGCGGTGAGCGCGAGCGCGGCGCCGAGGACGGGCGCGATCCGGCGGAGGCGCGCGGTCATCGGAGCACGATGCGATCGACCGCGACGCGACCGCGGCCCTCGGGCTGCTCGACGACCAGGGTGAGGCCGCGACCGACGAGCTGGGACCACTGGCGCACGACGACGACGCCCTGGCCGCGGCCGCTGGCGGGGACGACGCCGAGCACGGCGTCGTCGTGGGTCGCGGTGTCGCTGGCGAACTGCACGGCGCCTGCGTAGTCCTTGCCGTTGGTCATGACCTGCACCTTGGCGAGGCGGTATGGGCTGCGGTCGCGGTTCTCGACGTCGAAGTAGAGCAGCGCGTCGTCGCCCAGGTAGACGACGCGCGGGACGCGGACGATCACGTTGTCGCTGTTGCGCTCGACGGCCTTGAGGCCGTGGGTCTCGAGGCGCGCGAGGGCGCGCTTGGCGACGACCTCGTCGACGCTGGAGCGGATGCGCTTGTCGAGGTCGGCCTTGGCCTTGGCGAGCTCGTCGCGCAGCGCGGCGGTCTCCTTGGCGACCTGGTCGGCGACGCGCTGCTTGAAGGCCTCGTCCTCGCTGGTCTGCCGGAACGACACGAGCGTGAGCGCGTCCTTGGTGTCGCTGACGACACGCAGGGTCAGGCTCACGCGCACGGCGCCAGAGATGGTCTGGAGCGTGATGTTCGCGGGCTTGGCGTCGGCCTTCAGCGGGCGGATCGAGATGCCGTCCTCGCCGTTGGGCTTGATGTCGTAGTTGTCGCGCAGGTCGGACGCGAGCGCCTTGGGCGAGAGCTTCTCGGGGAACGACAGCGCGGTCACGAATGCGGGATGCACCGTGATCTCGTAGGTCCCGCCCGCCGGCGGCACGAGGAACTCCTTGGCCTGCTGTGCGCGCGCCGCCTTCGGCACGACCAACGCCACCGCCACCATGATCAGCAACCACCACTTCTTCACGTCAGACTCCTTCGCTCGAATCACCAGCGCGTCGCACGCGTCAGCCGCCGCCGACGTTGATCACATGAATGCCCGAATCGTCGTTCGAGCCGCTGCCAGGCCCCGGCTTGGGACCGCCGTGGCCACCATTGGGGCGACGCGGGGTGCCCGCGTCCGGTGGCAACGACGGCGCCGCGTCGGGAGGCATGACGGCGGCCGGCGCGGCGTCGGGCGTCGGGACCGGGGCCACCGACGCATCGATGGGCACAGGCGTCGGCGCGACCGCGGGCGCGATCGGCGCGTCGCTCATCGTCGCGTTGCTCGTGGCGGGCGGTCTCGAACTGCCGCCCCGCCCCGCCATCACCGCGATCGAGATGCCCGCGGCCACGACGGCCGCGCCGCCGATCGCGAGCGGCCACCAGCGCTTGGCGCCGCGGCCATCGTTGACGAGCGCGGTCGGCTCCGGCGTCACGCCGCCCTTGGCGTAGCCCGCGCCGGTCGCCCCGACGCGGGTGTTGGTCTCGGCCGCCTGGAACGCAGCGCGCTCGCCAGACGCCATCCACGTCACCTGGTTCGGCGACGACAGCATCGCGGGCCGCGGCGGCTCGGCGGCGAACCCGCCGCTCGGGATGCCCGCGGCCGGAGTCCCGGCGCTGCGGCGCGGCGCCTGGTCGGCGAACCGCTCGGCCATCACCTGGGCCAGCAGGTCCTGGCCGGCCAGCGACGCGTCCCGGCAGCCCTTGAGCGCGGCCATCGCGGCGCGCGCGTTCGCGTAGCGCTGCGCGCGATCGGGCGCGAGCATCGTCATCGCGACCTGCGACAGATCCATCGGCACCTCGGGCCGGATCTGGTGGGGCCACGGCAGGAACTCGCGGCCCTTCGCGACATCCGACGCGTGGATCAGCACCTGCTGGATCGAGTCGCCGCGGAACACCGGCCGGCCCGTCAGCATCTGGTGCAGCATCACGCCGACCGCGAACACGTCGGCGCGCCCGTCGAGGTCGACCACCGCCTCCATCTGCTCCGGGCTCATGTACGAGGCCTTGCCCTTGAGCATGTTCGAGTGCTGCGCGTTCGACGCCTGGAACGCCTTCGCGATCCCGAAGTCCGACACCTTCACCGCGCCGTCCCACGACACCAGCACGTTGTGCGGCGACACGTCGCGATGCACGATGCCCAGCAGCTTCCCGCGGTCGTCCACCGCCTCGTGCGCCGCCGCCAGCCCGCGCAGCACCTCGCCCAGCGCGTAGATGACGACCGAGAACGGCAACAGCCCGGTCTCGACGATGCCATCGAGGTCCTTGCCCTCGATCAGCTCCATCACCAGGAACAACCCGCCCTCGTCATCCCGATCGAAGTCGAGCGTCGCGACGATGTTCGCGTGCCGCAGCCCCGCCGACAGCCGCGCCTCGTTGACGAACATCGCCGCGAACTTCGGGTCCGCGCTGTAGTGCGGCAGCACCCGCTTGATCGCCACCGGCCGCGCGAACCCCTCGACGCCGATCGTCTTCGCGAGGAACACCTCGGCCATGCCGCCGCCTCCGAGGCGCCGGACGAGCTCGTACTTGCCGATGCGGGTCGCGGTCATTGGGCGTCGAGGCGGCGCACCCAGTCAGGCGGCGTCGGGGTCGGGTGGTAGTCGGCATCGAGGCGGCGCAGGCCACGACCGTCGTGGACCCAGCACTCCAGCTCACGCAGCCAAAGCTCGTGGAGATATGCGCGGGCTTGCTCCTCGACGACAAACACGTACGCGATCCGATCGACCGGCTGCGACAGGCCGGGGTTCAAGCGGTAGTGCCGTCGCATCGTGGCGGCGTTCAGCATGTTGAGTTGCGAGACCTCCGTGTCGGCCGGGATCACGCGCGTGAGCTTCTTGTCGGCGGCCGTGTACGCGCCAGGCACGTCGTCGAGCATCCACTGGGCGATCTGCTGGATGAAGCCCCCGGTGTACGAGACGCCCATCCGCTCGTGCCCAACCTTCGCGACCTCGTATGCTTCGGCGGGGTCGGTGATCGCCAGGTCATGGAACTGCACGAAAGTCGTGTCGTTCGGGCGACGAATCACCCGCCATGGCCCGAAGTCGAGCCAGCGCCGGGACACGAGATGGTCGTGGCCAGCGCCGCGGAACGCGCAGCCCCAGCCGTGGTCGATGTGGCTGCGAGAAAAGGACCAGCGCTTATAGTCGGCCTCGATCCACTCGTTGAAGAAGACGGATCCGAGACCGGCGACGCCGAAGTCGACTGCCGTCAGGATCTCGATCGCCTCAGCAACCTCGCTGAATGCGGCCGGAATCGAAAAGGCCGTGAGGTCGCTTCCCGGTCGAACTCCTACTTGTTTCCTTCGCGTATCCCAGAACGCAATCCCGTGTACCCGGGTCGCCTTCAAGGCTGACACCCAGTCTGCGGTCGCAAACCCGACCGCCTCCCTTCCTAGCTCACTGGGCGGTACGTTCGCAAACGCCGACAGGCGGGAGATCCGATCGAGACGAGCCTTCCAGTCCATCGATCCGGAAAGCGTAACGGAGAGAGAGAAGGTCACAGGTCCCTCGCGAGGTAGGTTCGAGCTGCATCGCCCGTGCGGATCACTATCTTGGCGCCCTGCGCATCATAGACAACAACCGACAGGCGGCCCTGAAGGTATTCAGCATCAAGGTAGTCGGCGAACAGCGCCATGTTCTCCTTTGCTCCGGCCGGATCCGTGAACACGTACTCGAGCTTGTCTACCGCAGCGACCTTGGAGCCCTCACGCAGGTTCCCCTTCAGCATGTCGAGATAGGCACCGAGTTGCCCCTCGTCGATCGGCCCCGCGCCCGACTTGACCTCGACCGCCTTCGTGCCGTCCACCGCATCGATGAACCGCTTCTCGATCTGCCCGGCGTTCTCCCCGTCGCTGCGTTCGACCATCGCGGCGACGTGGGTCTGCGCATCCGGCATCTTCCGCCCGATATGCCACGCCTCGGTCAAGCTGCCCTTGTCCGACGGCGGTAGGTCCTTTGTCATCTCGCGCATCTGCGCGTAGCTGGCGGCGTCATCGAGCGCCGGATCGAGCAACTTCTCCACGACGCGCTGGCGGAAGAACTCCTTCGTGTCGTGGCGGACATCGTCGGTGGTGACCCGCGTACCCTTGGTCTGGCGCAGGCCGTACTTGTGCGCGACGACGCCGTCGATCACCTCGCGACTAGCGAGCCCATGGGCTTCGAGCATGATCGCGTACTCGGCGAAGCCCACGGTCTGCCGCAGGTGCTCCACGACCTGTTCCTTTGACCAATCGGCCGGGATCGTCGCACCACCCACATCCTCGGAGCGCTCGATGCCCTTGAACTCCCCCGCGAGCACCCGTGCACGCAATGGCGGCGCGTCCGCCGGGGCCGACGCCTTGCGCGCGAGCTCGAACTCGGCGGGCGCGCTCTGCTTGTGACGGTAGTAGTACCACTTCGGGTCCACACCTTCGGCTTCACCCGGTAGGCGGTAGCCCTTGGCTTCGGCCTCGCGCGTGACGCGACCGATGTCGGGGCTCTCGAGCTCGAACTGACCGGGCGCTTCCTCGAGAGAGCGCAACGTCTCCTCGTGGAACGCGACCCGGCCCTGGAGGAACGCGATCTCGGCCTGCAGCGACGCTCGATCGATGTCGCCCGCGCCGAGAGCCATGCGTCCCTCGACGAGGCTGCGGAGCTTGGTCAGTTCCAGCTCGGTAACCCAGGCGCGCGAGCCATGCGGGAACTGCGGCTTCGGTCGCCCCAGCAGCCAGTTGCTGAACCGCTCCGCGAGGTGCTTCAGCGCGCCGAGCGTGCCGTTGTAGGCCTGGACCTGATCGATATACTCGCGGTGGGCGACAAGGTCGGCCAGCGTTGTCTCGCGCCCGATGCGGATCTCGCGCACGATGAGATCGTCGACGACCAACCCGGGCCGCCGGTCGACTTTCGCCGAGACTCCGTTCTCCATGCTTTCATCGATCGTGACCTTCACGCCCATGCGTGCCGCGAGAGCCTCGAGCGACTCGCTCGACGCTTTGACGCGCCGATCTACGCGCGCCTCGTAGACCTGGGCTGGCGGCTCCACCTCGGTCGGGCCGTCGAGCGCGAAGCGCTCGTTGCGTTCCGCGGCGAGCGGATCGGCCGGGGTCGAACGCGCACTCGACACCTTGGGTTCGAACGCTACCCACCCGCCGGTGTGGCGGTCCGCGGCACCCACTCCGACCGTGCCATGTTGATCGATCCACGCCGTGTCGTTGGGCGCGAGGACTTCGACCTGGAGTTGATTGGCCAGGTGTTGCGCGACGGCCTTTGCGTGCTTGCCCGAAAGGCACGCGATCAGCCGGATCTTCTGGCCCTCCAGGCCATGCTTGCGCAAGTAGGTCGCGAGGGCACGGTGATCGACCTTGACCGTCTCGTGCGAACGCGCGACCTCGAAGTAGTCGACCTCGGCGTGAACGACCACGTCGATGTACCCGGGTAGAGGCTTGGCGCGCGCCGCGGCGGCCTGAAGGTACGCGTCGTCGCCAGCCAAGACCACCCGCTCGGGTAGCGGCTTGGCGCCGTGGTCGTCAGTCGGATGGCCCGTCCGAGCGTCGCTGTGTCCGTTGGCTTCGTCCTCGTGGCCACTCGCCCGTGCCGCCGGTGCCGCCTCTTGCTCAACTGCGTGCTCGATGATGGTGACTTTCGAGCCGGCGACGTCGAGCTGCCACCGGTGCCCGTCCGGGTCGTACGACTCGGTGATCTCGAGCTTGAGCCGGCGCGCCTGCTCGATCGCGTGTGCGGCCTGCTCGTGCGTGCCGCGCCACAACGCGCCGGGCACAGCCTCCTCGAGTCCCGCGCGGTGGAACGGCAGCGCCGCCGCAGCCACGGCCGCTTCGCCAGTAAGCGGCGCGTGCATAGGGCCTGCGGCTGCCACATCCTCCCAGTGGAGCCCCGACGCCGCGAGCTTGGCGGGATCGTTTCGCAGCTCCTCGAAGGCCTCTGCTTCCTTCGCGAGGGCCTCCTGCTCTCGCAGCATCAGGTCGAGGACCTCCTCGGTCGCCGGCGGCTTCGTGGCGTGCTCCAGCGCGTGCGCGGCGGCCGCGATCTGCCTCGATTCGACGGCGAGGTTCTTCGGCAACTTGGTCGAGGCCAAGCGCTCGGCGCGTGCGGCCGCGGCATGCCCGATGCGGCGGCCGATGGCGATCGACGCCCCCTGCAGGAGCCACTCTTGGATGGTGGACGGAGGGGGATCGCCGGCGTGCGTGCCGAAGCGGTGCGTCGCGAACATCATCGCCGCGCCCAGGACCGCATGCGCGGGCACGGCGGCAACCTCGATCGCCCACGATCGCGACTTGGGGTTGACGCGCAGCCAGCGCGTGACCGACTCCGCCTCGGCCAGCTCGACCGGCGCCATGTCCTTCGCGAGCTGCTCCACGACGAGCTTGTTCGCCGCGGAGAAGAGCACGTTGTTGCCGAGCGTCGCGAGAAGAGAATCTTCCGTGTCCTTGTCCTTTTCGCCGTCCTTCGGTGCTGGCCGTGGCCGATCGATGGCGCCCATCGCGGTCATGCCGAGCGTGTTGACCGTGGCATCAGCTACGACCGACGCCGCGCCCACCGCGGTGCGCCCGGTCATCGAGAGCCCGGCGAGCGCCTCCGCGGTGCCCTCGCCCCCGGCGAGCAAGCCCGTGACGCCCTTGCCGACGGTCGCCGCGGCGGCTCCGGCCACGATGCCGATCCCGATCATCGCGGCGGTCTTGACGCACGCGGTGCGCACCTGTTGCCAGAAGACGAGCGAGGCGCCCTCGCGCAGGAACTCGGCCAGGTCTTGCTTCGCCTGCAGCGCGCCCAGCTCGGCCTGCGCCTGCGAGACTGCCCGGCGGCGGTGCCGTCGCGATGCCGACGCGTTCTCCGCTCCACCGGTCACCGTCGCAGCTCCGGGCGCGTCGGGATGCAGCAATGCCTGCGCGTCCATGACTTGCCCGCGCAGGCCCGGGATGGCCCGCGCGGTCGGGAGGAACGAATCACTCGCCTTGGAGGCTGCCCACTCGAAGAAGCCGCTCACTTCCATCGCGTGCTCGAGCTCGGCGAGCTGCACTTGCAGCCCGTGGAGCTTCGCGTCGAGCCCGATCTCCTCTGCGCGGAGCGTCACCTCGTCGAACTCGTCAGGGTCCACCGCTGCGCCGGCGGCCATCTGCGCCTGCAATCGCTCCGCGTCGACATTGACAGTGTCGAGCGAGGTAGCGAGGGCATGCGAGGTGTGGTCTTCGCGGGCGGCACCGCGCGCCTGGTCGACCGACGTGGCGGCGGTCCGCATCGTGCCGCGCAGCGCCTCGAGCGTGAGGTTCTCGAGCAGCCGTCCAGCCTTGGCGATCAGCGCGGGGCACGATTGCTGGAAGTGCGAAGCGCCGGCCGCCTGTGCCAGCACGTCCATGACCTCGTGGAGCGGTGCCGCGCGAGGATCGCGCGGGTCCGCGATGCCGAGCTTGCGGGAGGCCGCGTCGACCTCATGCACCAACCGGATGAGCTCCGCCAGATGCCCACGCTGCCCCTCGAGGACTGGCAGCCACTTTGTCGCCATCGGTTCGCCGCCGGTCATCAGGTCGGCACTACGGCTCTCGAGGAACTCGAGCGCGATCGTCGTAGCCCCGGCCATCCCCCACCCCGCAAGCACCATCGCGAGGAACACGAGATCGGTGCGGGACTCGCCGATCACATCGACAGCGCGGCGCACGGGCGGCGCGGGCGGCTTGCCGTCCGGCGATCCCGCTGGGAGCGGCGAGGCCTGGTTGAGTGCGATCTCGGCGCCGACGTCGCCACCGGCGGCGTCCAGCATCTCGGGAGCACGCGGACCGGTCGCCGCGACAAGCACCTGCGCGGCGAGGCCTGCGTCTTCGGGCGGCCTGGCGTCCTTGAACGTGCGCGCCAGCTCCTCAGGCACCCCGAAGTACGGCGGCGCCGAGACCAGGCGGTGCGCGTGAAATGACTGCCCGCGATCGAAGTCGTCCTTGTAGAGCGCAGCCGACACTTCCTCCGCGGTGGCATCCGGCGGATCGGCCTTGACCCAGTTCCAGAGCTTGCCCGCCTGCCAGGCCACGGTCACCGTGCGGCGCCCCGGGATCTTGTCCGGTGGCAGCGGCTTCTCGTCGCCGACCGGTGGTGCGTACTGCACCACAGGGTGCTGGGTCAGCGCGCGGGCCACGACCTCGTCCATCGGGTGCGACGTCACCAACTGTTCGAGCGTGACGATGGAATCAGGTGCGTTGACGAGGTGGCGCGCGGCTGGGTTCCCGTCTGCGACCGCGACCCACCGGGTCGCCAGCCGGCGCGCCGAGTCGAGCACGCTGGTGTGCGCGATCTGGGCGAGTGCAACGCCGATCGCGGGCTGCCACGTCGAGGGGCCGATCGCGCCGCCGAGGAGCGAGTTTCCACCGAGGTGAGCGGTCGCACCGACGATCGGCCGCATCTCGTCCACGAGTTGCATCGGGTTCGCCGGCGCGAGCACGCCGGTCAGGATCGGCAGCCGATCCTGACTCAAATCGCCGAAGGCGCCGCTGAGTTGCCCCGCGATCGCGTCGACGAACGCATGTGCGTCGCGCCAAGCCAGGCGCGGGTGAAGCGGAGGCCACGGGATAGCGGCGAGGTAGTGCGCGACGCTGTGCACAAGCGCTGTCGCGTTCGCCGAAAGGTACCCGGCCGCGTTGACCAACATACCAGCGCGCTGCTCGTCGCCCGGCGAGGGCACCGAGGCGCCGCCGAACGCGACCTCCCACAGGTGATGTTCAAGGAGGTAGTGCTTGAGGGCGGCATGGGACTGGGTCCAGCGCGAGCTCACGTCCGCGACCCAGTGCGCGAACGAGGTCAGCACGCCCCGATCCGCGCTGTTCACGGACGCCGAGGTGCTTCCCAGAACCTCGCCTTGGATCGTGGCGATCGGCTTCATCAGCTCGTCGAGTTGCAGCACCTCGGCGAGGCCGTCAGCTTGCTCCTTGACGCGTGTCACGCCGGCGACCGCCTCGGTCGCGTGCTTCAAGAGTTTCTGCATTCGCTCGCGCAGCTCGCGCGCGATCGCAGCGCCGCGTTCGGGCGTCGACAGCGGTGCCCCGACTTCGGCGACCAGCTGCCACGGCTCCATGTCACCGAGCCCGGCCGCGGCATCCGAGCCCGTCGACGAGTTGCCGTCATCGTGCGCGGGCTCTCCGGAGCTAGACGCCGGGTTCGCCCCAGGATGCCCCGCCCCACCGGCCTCGTGGGCGGCGCTTGAAGCGCGGCGCTGCACAACACGAGGAGAACCACCGTGGCCGGCGAACCCAGCCGCGCTGACGGGCTCGCCCGCGACCACCGCATCAGCGAACGCATCGGCCTCGCGCTCGTATGGATCAGCCTCGTGGCCAACGCCACCCGAGAGATGAACGCCTTCGGCCTGCTGCGCGACGTGGGCGACCTCGTGCGCGACAAGGTGAAGGCTGGGCGCGGCGGGCAGCGCGATGTGGTCGCCAGCCGCGAACGCGGTCGCGCCGATGGCGGCCGACGATGCCTGGGCCTTCTTGTCCTGGTGGACCGAGATGCGGTCGAGCATCGGCGCCGCCTGAGGGCCAAGGCTCCGCGCGAGCTCCGCGCGATACGGCACTGGCGCCCCAGGTCCTGCGATGCCCTCGGCGGCGTGCGCGTGGACCTGAGTTTCGGGCAGTGGGCCGCCCGAGGCCCAGTCGAGATGATTCCCGGGACCAGCTTGGCTTGCGGCTCGCCGCTGAACCGTGACCCGCTCGCGCGGCGCGCTGACTTGGGGTGGGAGCAACGGCGGCGAACGTCCGGCCTCGAACTCGACCAACGAGGTGGCCCCGACCCGCGTTGGCACAGGCGGCGTGCCAGCATCGGTCTGGGTGAAGTGGCCGACCTTGCGGTTGGCGAACGGCCCGATATCGCCGGGCGGCGACGATGGGCCGAGCGCCGGCGTCCCACCGGTCCGATGGGCCTCGGCGACGTCGTCGACCGAACGCGACGCGTCCCACGTACCGCCGCCGCCGTCTCCGCTGTGGTCGTCGTTCGCCATGCTAGTCCGCCTCCGAGGTCACCTACTGCGCCGGGTTGAGGCAGGTCAGGGTCATCTTGACGTCGGCGGGGATAGTGCCGCTGTTGGTCCAGCGGCACACCCATCTGTAATTGTTGCTTGCGGAAGGCTCTTTGAATGAGTCGATAAGATGGTAGTCGCCCGTCGAAGCGAGGCCTGCGTCCACAATTTGGCAGCCGCCGGAAAGGAGCTTGGCCTTCGGATTCGAGCACTCGGCCAGTGTAGAGGAGGTCGCGGGACCTGCCGAGATCTGCAGCTTGCCTCCAATCGGGAGCATAGTTGCCTCCTCTTCGACAAGGCGGTTGGCCAGGGGGGGCTCCGCCGCGGGGCAATCACAACTGGCGACCGCGGCATCGATCGCCGTGGCCGGATCGCTACACGCGCAGGACAGCCCGAAAGCGGCCACCAGGACGGGGGACTTGAAGGATAGGCGCATCTTGATCTTTCGGTATTGGGAATCTCGGGTCGCTACTGAGGAGGGCACGTCGCGCCGTTTGATGGAGCAGGCGTGCAGGTCGTTGGCAGGCCAGTCTCCGATGACGTCCACAGCACTGGGGGTACGCTGGTCGGGGCACCAGTCCAGACAAGGACAGGGATCGACGCTGCCACAGTCGATGCACCTGTGAGCTGTGTGTTTGCCTGCGGGTTGATCGTCGCCTTCATCATCGCCGTGAACGAGCGATACGTCGTCTGCTTGTAACAGACATGCGCGTTCGTCCCGGCTCCTGGGCAGGAGTCATCATGCTTGGTGCCAGGGGTCTCGCACCGGACGACGTCCGCCGCGACCGAGCCGACGATCGGCCGTGACGTGCCATTCCAGTTCAGCGTCGCAGTGCTGTACGTTCCCGCGCCATTCCGCAGCTCCGGCAAGCTCTTGGTCACGACCATGGCGTAGTACTGGATCGGCGGAAGCCCGGTGGGGCGCTTGGCGATCGTGAAGAGCCCGCTAGCGTTCGCGAAGCGCTCGGTGGGCGAACCATTCGCGACTTCGAAGAGGCGCACCGACAAGTTCAGCCCGTTGGAACCGGTCATCAGGCCACCATCGGCCACACTCGATCCTGGCTTGGCGGGTGCGGGGCACGTGGCGTTCGCCTGGCCGATACATCCGCAGAAGTCGCCACTGGTGGAGGTCTGATCGAACGTCACGTTCGTAGTCATGAAGTCGCGCTCGTACTGATAGCTTGGTGCCACAACAGGTAGGCTGACGAGCGCGTCCTCGCTGGTGCCGTTCTGGAGCAAGACGGACATGACCGCCGCGCCGGCGGAGGTGCCATTTAGGAGCTTGGCGATCTCGGCGTCGTCGTCATCGGGATTGTTCAGCCCATTCGCGTCCGCGCCGAGTGTCAGGCTCCAGAGCTGCGGGCTGTACCACGACGGCACCGACGAACCCGTGCTTGCCGTCCGTTGCAGCGGCGGCGCCATCGGGTGATTGCCCCAGCAACGCGTGGTCGGCAACTCGTCGGAGTACCGGTTGAAGCCATCGCGGACCCGGAACCGAATCTCGAAGACACCCTCCACGGTGGCGAGTGTCGGCACGATGCCCCGGGTGAGTTCGAACGAATACGTGCCGCTGGCGTCCGCGCCTGCCGACGTCCAGGCGCTCCACGTGCCGTTGTTCCAGCGCACCTGATATTCGCCGGTCGCGGCCTGCGCGCCCGACCCCGTATCGCCGGCTTGGAACGAGAACTTGATCGGGTTGCGCCCAGGTGACTCGGTGGCAAAGGTGGGCGTCGTGCTGTCGAGCAGGTATGTGTATTTGTAGACCTGCGCACCGACTGCCGCGGTGGTGCGGGCGGCGTCGCACGTGCTGTCAGCGCCGAGGCTGATCGATCCCACGTGCGTGTGGTTCGGCGCTGCGTTGGCATTGAACGTGAACGTGTCGAGGCGCTCGTCCGAAACGGTGGTGGGAACGACCGTCACGGTCGGCTTGGTGAGATCGGCCTGCACCTGGAGGGTCAACGACGTGGCGTTGCCGGCGAGGTCTGTTGCCGTGACGAGGACATTGTTGATCTCTGGCGAGTCGACGATCGCCGAGGCCAACGTGCCCGTCCACGAGTTCCCGGTGACCGGCGCCGCCTTCGACGCGCCGGCGAACGTGAGTTGCACGCCGGTCATCGCGTCGAGGTTGGTCTCCGTCACCATCCCGCCGAAGGTTGGCGTGAGCGTGCTCGCCCACCAGCGTCCGGTGGTGCCCACGGGGAGAAAGCCGCCGCCGCTGAACGCGATGATCGGTGCCTTCCTGTCGACGTAGAACGTCACGTCAACGGCTGCGCCGACATTGCCTGCGGCATCGGTCGGGACGGCATGCACCGCGAACGCCTTCTCCTCGCCAACAACCGCAGTCGTCGTGAAGGGAGACGTCGTGGCGCCACCGTTGAGCGTGATCGCATTCGTCCCGACCTTCGCACCGTCGCTCTGCGTCACGGTAACCGTCGGGTTCGACGCGTAGTAGGTGCCGTTGGCGACGCCGGTGACGGACAAGGTCGGGGCCTTCAGGTCGACGACGAAGTTGATCGTGACGGTCGGCGCCGGGTTGCCAGCGAGGTCGCTGCCGCTGATGATCAACTGGTAGCTGTTCTCGACGCCCGCCATCGCGGTGATCGAGCTCGGTGAAGTGACCGGCTGGGGCGCACCGTTGCCGGTCTTCAGCGTCGCGCTCATCGCGCCGGGGTTCGCGTCGGTCATCGACCACGCCAGCACGCGCGTGCTGTTGTAGGCGCCGTTGTTGGCGACGCCGTTGTTCGCGCCCGGGCCGACCACCGAGATGGTCGGCGCCATCGTGTCGATCGTGAAGACGACGGTCACCTGCGCTGCGGCGTTGCCGGCCTTGTCGGTGCCGTTGACGACGAGCGTGTGCTGGCCCTCGGACGACACCGACGTCCCCGACGTGAACGGGTTGCCATCGAGAGTCGCGGCGATCGTGCCGGGCTCGCTGAGCGCGAAGGTGGGCGCCTTGCTGCCGTTGTAGAAGGCGTTGTTGGCCACGCCGCCGACGCTGATGGTTGGCGCGGTCTTGTCGATGGTGAAGCTGGCGAGCACCTGCGTGGCGACATTGCCGGCGAGGTCAGTCGTGTTGAGCACGAGCGCATGCGTGCCCTCTGCCTGGACCGCGGTGCCGCTGGCGTACGTCGCGCCGTCGAGCGTCGCGACGATCGTGCCCGGGTGGAGCTCGACCTGGCTGAGGACGATCGTGACGTCCTGCTTGACGAACTGGCCGTTCGTGAAGCCGGTGTACTTGAGCACCGGTGCGATCGTGTCGATCGTTAACGCGACGGTCTGGCTGCTCGAGTTCCCGGCAGTGTCGGTCGCGGTGACGACGAGCGTGTACCCGTTGTCGAGTGCGACGCCGGAGCCGGACGTGAACGGCGTGCCGTTGAGCGTGGCGGTCAGCGACGCGAGATGCGGCTCACCGGGCGCGGTGAACGTGATCGTGCGGGTCGCGTTGTAGTACTGGCCGTTGGTCACGCCGGCGATCGAGATCGTGGGCGCCACCTTGTCGACGACGAACGCGATCGTCACGGGGGTCGCGACGTTGCCGGCGAGGTCGGTCGCGGTGAGCTTGAGCGTGTAGTCGGCGTCGACGCTGACCGTGGTTCCGTTGCCGATCGCGGCATTGTTGAGGTTCGCGGTGGTGGTGCCCTTGTTCAGGTCGTTCTGGCCGAACGTGATGAAGACGTCCTGCTTGTAGGCGCCGTTGTTGGCGACGCCGGCGAACGTGATGACGGGCGCGGTCGTGTCGATCGTGAAGTGGACCGAGCTCGTGCCGGTGAGACCCGCGGCGTTGGTCGCGTTGACGACGAGGTCGTAGTCGTTCTCGAGGGCGACCGACGAGCCCGAGGTGAACGGCAGGCCGTTGAGCGTGGCGCTGATCGTTCCGCCGGTGCCGGACTGCGAGAACGTGATGGTCCGCGCGCTGTTGTAGTACTGGTGATCGGCGACGCCGACGATCGTGATCACCGGGCCCATGCGGTTGATCTTGAACGACACGGTCAGGGGCGTGGCCGGGTTCTTGGCCTGGTCGGTGCCATTGACGACGAGCGTGTAGTCGCCGTCAGCCGTGACCTGCGAGCCCGACGCGATGGCCGCGCCGTTGAGCGTCGCCGTGGTGACGCCCGGGTTGGAGTCGGTCTGGCCGAACGTGATCACGCGGTTGTCGGCGTAGGTGTCGCCGTTCTGGACGCCAGAGACCGACAGGACGGGCGCGATGTTGTCGACGACGAACGAGTGCTGCGCAGAGCCGACGTTGTTGCTGTCGTCGGTCGACTCGGCGGTCAGGGTCTGCGGGCCTTCGCCGAGCGCGAGGGTGTCGATGTCGACGGTCGCGTCCTCGTCGGTCGAGTCGCCATCGGTGTCAGGGAGAACGATCGCAGCCTGGGGCGCGGGCTGCTCGAGCTTGATGATGGTCGACGGCTTGAGGTCGATGCCGTGGTCGTTGCCGACCGCCTTGATCGTCATGGTTCCGCGAACGAAGGGGTCGAGCATGCCGGAGAACGAGATCGTGGGCTTCTCGATGTCGTAGTTGCTGCCGGCCGTATCGTAGAGACCGCCGCCGTTCGCGCACGAGCCGACGCCGCTGGACGGCCCGCCATGCGAGAGCGTGTCGAGGAGACTGAGCAGATCGCCAGCGCTGACGAACGGCGTCTGGTTCTCCGGACCCTTCACGTAGGCGACGATCGCACTGGCGAGCCCGATCCGGGTGTCCGTGTCGACCAGTTTCGTCGTGCCGCCGTAGACGAGATCGACCGATCCGGTCTTCCCATCCCAGCAGCCGTCGGCGATGTCGGTCTCTAGCTTCGCAGTCACCGCGAGCCCGTTCATGACGCTGGGGAACGAGCCGGCGTCGCCGGTGCCGCCCGGCCGCGTCGACGACACCTGGAGCGCGCGCTGCGACAGGCCGGCGAGGACCAGCGAGTAGCGGGCCGACCCAGAGAGCGTCACGATCGAACCGGACGCGATCGGCGACAGGTGCTCGATGTCAGGGATGTCGAACTGCGCCTGCATCACCGAGACCGCCTCGTTCCAGAGGGTGTCGATGGGCGGGGCGGCGCCCGCGTTGGCGACCTTCCAGCCGAGGTACGCGGTCGCGAACGAGGTGATGGGCGTGATGACGGTGGGGCCGACGCCATCGCCGTCGTTGTACGTGCCGACCACGGTGCGCAGGACGTTGTCGACATCGACCGTGACCTGGATCGGCGACGCCTCCTCGGTGTACTTGCCGCTGAAGCCGGCCTCGACGAGGAGCGGCCCGGAGTAGCCCTGCTGCAGCGAGATGTTGGAGAAGGTCCCGGTCGCATCGGTGGTGCCGGTACCGAGCAGGTCGGTCTTCGCGCCGTCCTTGAACTTCCAGATCTTGACGGTCGCGCCGCTGATCGGGCCCTTCCAGACGACGCCGGAGATCGTGCCCGCGCCGATGTTGTCGACGGTGAACGAGTGCTCGGCACCGGTGGTGGAGTGGCCGAGCGAGTCGCTCGCGGAGGCGGTGAGCGTCCAGGTAGCGTCGCCGAGCTGGCGGGTGTCGAAGCCGTGGACCTCGAATACCGCGGGATCGGGGTTCGCATCGACGAGGGCCGGGCCAGCCTGGCCCTTCCAGTCGACGGTCAGGCTCTGCACGCCGACCGGGCTCGTCGCGGTGACCTTGATGTCGACGAGGCCGGTGACGGTGCCGTTCGGGGAGGTGAAGGTGATCGCCGGCCCCTCGTTGAGCAGCGGCTCCGGGGCGGTGTCGCTGAAGAGGTTCGGTTCGCGATTCGCGGCCATAGCCTCGAGCCGGCTGCGCAGATCGTCGGGGGAGATGCCCGACTTGTTGCGCGTGGTGTCGCCGAGCCACGCGAGGATCGCGCGCGCCAGGTAGGCGCGCGGCGAGTTGGCGAACAGGTCGCACGGGGTACGGCACGTCGTGTGCGTCTCGATGTCGACGCCAACCGGGCACTCCGGGCTCTCGACGACCGGGCACGCGCCGACGCGGGCCAGGCCGGTGTTCGTGTGCCCGTCGAAGACGACGTCAGGCTGTGAAGTGAGGTCGGCGGAGAGCCCAGGCAGGAGGTGGGTGATGTTGAAGTCCTGCACCGTGAGGCCGCTGGCGGCGGCGATGTCCGACGCGTAGACGGACATGCCGGCAAGCACCAGGCCGTAGCGGTACTCCGACGTGGGCGACGGAGCGGGCGTCGCCGCGGGCGAGAAGACATCGGCGGGGACGGTGTTCTCGGCGCTGATGTCGAGCAGGTGCGACCCGAGCAGCGCCCGTGCGCGATCGACGCTGGTGTCAGCGTTGTCCGAGTCGGGGCGCTTGGCCGCGCGCCGGGCGTTGGCGAGGTCTGCTTGCAGCGAGGTGATCGGGCTGACGATCGCGCCGTTGCGCACCTCGTCTAGGGCGATGTGCTGCTGGTAGCCGCGCAGCTCGACGCTGGCGTCGAGCGTGACGGTCGTGCCGGTCGCGGGATCGACGAACGAGCCGCCGAACGCGCGCAGCTCGATCACGTTGCCCTGGATGCCGATGTCGAGCGAGTAGGTGCCGTCGGCGGCGGTCGTGGTCTCCGCGATCGGCGTGTCCATGTAAAGGTCGCCGGTGGGGAGCACCTGGAACGCCTGCACCCGGGCGCTGGCCACCGGGCTCGCCCACCAGACCTGGCCGTTGATCGTCGTGTGGTGATCGGTGATGCCACCGTCCCCCGAGCACGAGAGCCCCGCCACGATCGCCACCAGCACCGCTACTCGATTCGACGAACTTCTCATACACCGCCTCCTGCTCAGTCCTTCACGTCAACGAGCTGATGTGAGCGTCGGCCCGGATCGAGCCGTGAGAGATGGAGCCGCACACTGCCCGGTCTCACGCCGAGCTGGCAACGATTTCATGCGTTCGCATCGTCGAGATGCGCATCGGTACGACCACGAAACGGTTGCGTCGAAATCGTTGTGGTCGCGGTGACAGTCGATGCACCGTCGGGCTTCGCGTATCACCCCGCAGGGGTGATGCCGGGGCGAGTCTGGCGAGCGGCCTGCCCCTACCGAGGCGGGCCAGAGCCTCCCGGAACGGAACCCGGAACTCGTGCTTCGGTAGGTCGATGGCTGGCGATCGCGGCTCGTGGATCGATCGGGCGCCGGGGCTGGGTTGATCGCCAACATCGTGAACCTCCTTCTCGGCCAGGCGACCCGGTCGTTGCTACCGGATCGCCTTCCGCATCTACGCCGCCCTGAACACGCCATCGACGCTACGAATCGCGGGACCTCATCACGTCGGTCCCATTAATGCCCCCGGCTCCAGGGATCGAATCTTCAGCCGCCTACGGAGCGAGGATGCCGTTCAGCAGGCGTCGCATCTCCGCGGGCGTCACATTGTCCCGGATGCCGTCCCGCATGCGGATGCGATCGGGGTCGAGTCGCCACGGGAGGCTCGGAGCGTCGAAGCCGTCCTCCTTGAACGGCTCACCGCGGATGGCCGCGTAGAGATCCGCTTCCAGCATCCGGCGATGAATCGTGAGATCGAACTCGGGCCAGGCCTGGTTCCGATCGCCTGTCGGCATCTGCAGCTGGTACAGGGCAACTGCCTCCAGACCGCTGACCACGCGGGGTAGATCGTCGACGACCAGGGTCGCCAGTTCGTCGACGTGCTCCCGAAGAAACGCGGCAGCAAGTCGACGCGACGCGACCAGGTTGTCCCTGATCTCGCGGTCAACCTTCGCGCGGTCCTCCTCGCTCAACGAGCAGCCAGGCGTTGCTCGCGACTCCGGGCGCGCGTTGCATCGGGTCGCTTCGTGTGGCGCGGGTGGCGTCTCGGCGATCTGCTCGAGCAAGATGCGCTCAGCCCGCGCCCGTGGATCGCTCTTGCATCCTGTCGCCAGCGCGAGCACGGCGAGGCCGACGAAGGCTCGCGCGCTCACTGCATCGCACCCACCGCCACCCTGCTTTCCTGTCGGCATCCCTATGGCTCCGCGAGTAGCGAGATCACCAGCTGGGCCGAACCCTTGTCACCCTCGAGCTTGGTCGTCGTCTCGACCGCCCAGCCCTGCGAAGCGACGCGTTGCGACCCAGGAGTCCGCATCATGCCCAGCAACTTGTCGGTCGGGACCAGGCGAAACCATGGCGCGACCAGGGCGGAAACGAATCGCTCGGTCTCGGACGCCAGCGGCGCCGTCGCATTGAACTCGACGAGTACAGAGAACTGCACGACTTCCCGGCTCGACTCCACGAATTTGAGCTGCACGAACGACTCGAGCACGACGCCGGGGCGCGGACAGGTGCGCGCAATCTCCGACGCCGACAGAACCCGCCGGCTCACCGCGTCCGCGCTCGGGTCGTCGTATCGATCGCCGGGCCGCTCTTCGTGAACGGCGCCAGGGCAGATCGTGAAGAGCGTCTCGAGGTACCCGGTGGGGAGCGCCCCGATCGATGGATCACTCCGACCACCGCAGGCGCCGACAGCGGCGACGACCATGCCGACGCCGACCATCCAGACCATGTCGCGCTTGCTCATTTCACTCACTTCTCTACATGCACATGCTTGGGAACGTCCACCATCAGCAGCGACTGCATCCGCTGCGCGCCGCGCAACGCGTACGTCATGTCGGTGACCTTGCCGACGGCCTCGGCAGCGACGTGCTGCGCGTTGATCGCCGAGGCTTCCGGGCCGAAGTCGCCATCGTACTCGGGGTTGCGCAGCGTCTCCTGCGAGTTGACCTCGCCCTCGCGTCCGATCGCGATCAAGTAGGGCACCGGCTCGACCTGCAGGTCGCCCGAGGATGAAGCGACGAACGCAGGCACATTGTTGAGATAGATCTTCCGCTGCGCAGGCATGTTTCCGACAGACAGGCCCGACGCCTCGATCATCCGCGCCGCACCGGGGTCTGCGTTCACGGTCACTCGCGACAGCTTGATCCCCTTCGTGCCATCCACGATCGCGCCGTGAATTCCGTCATTGGGCATCGAGTAGTACGCGTTGATGAAGCCTCGCGTCTTGGCCCAGAACGCAGCGGTTCGCGCGGCCGGGTTGGACGACTCCGGCATGATGGGGGCGCCTGCCATCGCTTGCAGGCTGAGGCGAGAGACGAAGTCGAGCCAGCCGAACGTGACTGCCCGTGCATGCGCCGCGATCGCCGCATCAACCACGGATTGCGCCGCCATCTCTTCGCCCAGCTTGGCCATCTCTGCGGCGTGAGTGTTGACGAGCCACGTGCTGACCGCGTTCGACAGGCTCATCTTGGACCTTGCTTTGCGGTCAGCCTGAGCGGTCCCGATCATCGACTTGAAGGCCTCCTTCGCGAGTTCGAGCGTCATCGGGGGCTCAGGCTCGGGGCCATCCGGGTCGGACGCGGCGGGCGCGGGCCCGTCGGGCGGACCGGCCGGCGCGCCTGGCAACAGTCCAGCAACGCGGGACATCGGAACCATGACCACCGAGTTCGCCGCAGTGATCGCGAGGGTGTCGAGGAAGTCGGGCTGCGGCAGCCCAGCCCTGCCCATCCACTTCACCAGTGCACCAGAAGCCGCGCCGCCCGCGGCGGTCGCGGAGATCTGCAGGAACAGTCCTCCAGCGACCAGCAACAGCGACTCGACCATGCTCAGTGGCGCCGGCGGCATAGGCGCAGTGATCGCGCCAAGAACGAAGCCAGTCGTGGCTCCGACCTTTTCATAGACGCTATCGATCAGCGTGTTGACGCGCTCGACGGCCCACTTCTGATCGTGAACCGCGCCCTTGGGGTCCGCGGCGTCACCGCGAAGGATCGCGCCAGGATCAGGCACTGGGGCTTCGGGGAGCGATCCAGCTCCTGTGCTTGCAGGGTTCGCTGTGGGGGCCACGGTCGCCGAGGGCTGGGGCGGCGACTTCGGCGAAGAGGGACCAAACGGCGGCACCTTCAGGTGCTCGCGCTTGTCTGCCTCGTATCCTGCGGCGATGACGTCGATCTTCGCTCGATCGTGCGCCTCGAATCCCTGCTCGCGCGCGAAGCCGGTCAACGGAATGTCTATCGCCGCGTTGGAGCTCGGCCCCCCGTTGCGAAGGCGGATCGCGAGATGCAGCGTCGCAGAATGCGGGCCGAGCCGCTGCGGCCGGAAGTACACGCGCGACCGCGTCGAGCCTCCATCACCGAGCTGGTGGACGGCGCCGAGCTGCAGTCCGTCGCCGGTTTCAAGCGGCATGACGCTGAACAACGCAGCGTCCGCGCCCGCGATCGACGGAGTAACCTCCGCCCAGCGACCATGCTCGCTGGTGTTGCGGAGTGAGAGCCGCTCCGGCACCGACGGGCCGGCCACCTCGACCGCCCCAAACTCGACGCTCGCCGGCTCGGCCACGACCGGGTTCTGGGCTGCAGGAGCCGCCTTCGACGGAGACCGCTGAATCCCGGCAGTGGCCCCGGCGCCGCTCGGCCCGGCCCCTAGCAACTGCTCCACCGACTCGCCCCGCGCGAACGCGGCGCCGACCGCGTCGGCGTGCTGCTCGTGCGGATCACCGGCGGCGCCGACGCCACCGGACAGCGCGATGCCGCTCTTCTGCTGGACGACATGCGCCGCCTCGTGGGCGACGAGCTCGCGGGTCGGGGTAACGGCGAATGCGATGTCGGTCCCGGTCGCGTAGGCGTCGGCGCCGATCGCGCGCGACGACTGCACCGCGGTCGGGCCGGTGTGAGCACGAACGCCGTCGAGGACATCGCTGTGCGCGCCGAACGAGGACTTGAGCTCGGCGAGGAACGGCAACGCGCTGCCGGCGCCGCTCACGCCATGCGCGGCGATTGCATGCGTGTCGTTGTCATTGGTCGCGCGTGGCCCAGCGGCGTGGGTCTGGACCGGGCCGATCGGCAAGGTGTCGCGGGACTCGTCGATCTCCTTGGGGGCGTCGATCGTTGCCGCGGTCTGGGTGTGGAGACGCGAGGGCTTGGCGACGGGCGCCGCGGCGTGGGCCGTGGTCTTGGGTGGCGCCGATCCCTCGGCGATGTCGGCGTGGTAGTCGTGCGAGGGATCGAGGGTGGCGCGCTCCTCATCCATTTCCTTCGGCGCGTCGATCGTGACGGTCTCTTGGATGTGCACGTGGCCATCCGACGGCGCATCGACATGCGTGGCCGATGCGGCACCCGCGTCGCTGCCGAGGATGTCGTCGGCGACGTGCTGCTCAGAATCGAGCGCGATCGGCGCAGCATGAACCGCGGGCTTCGCGGCGGCCTTGGGCTTCGCGGCGGCCTTGGGCTTGGCCCCAACCGCCTCGCAGGTCGCGGGACCGGCGATCCCGTCGACGTGGAGCCCGCGCTCAGCCTGGACCTTCGCGACGGCCTGGGCGAAGCCCGCGCTCGCGACATCTCCGCCGCCGAACGCGGCCGGCGAGAAGCGCAGCCGGCGGCACCACGCGGGGTTCGCGCGACACGCGGTCGCAAGCTGATGCTGCGACAGCGAGCCGCCAGGCTTCGCCGTCTCCTTCCGCTGCACCGTGCCCGCCACGCTCGCGACATTGCAGAAGTGGATCCCGGAGATCAAGGGATCCATCTCCTCGTGCGAGGACGCGTGATCAATCATCGCGGTGCTCGCGCGCGCCACGTCGGAGGTTCCGCGGCCTGCGGCCTCACGCCGCTGCACGGCATCGCGATGAGGGGCCAACCGCGCGGTCACCGGCACGCGCCCCGGCGCAACACCCGTGGCGATGGAGGCGTTGCCAGCACCGGACTGAAGAGAGTCGGCGTAGCGGGCGTAGTGTTGATCGTCGCTCATGGTGGCCTCCGGGCGAGTCATCGTCCGCGCGCGCCCGGGGTTGCGGATGCGAGCATTTCACGGCCCGGATACGAATTCCACTGTGAGATCAATCCCTTGCGTCCCGCGGTTTGTCGCAAGTCGCGAATCCGCGGGACAGCGCGATTCGCCAAGTCCTTGATCAGCCGCGTCCACAACCGCGTTCGTGTCCCGCGGAAAGCGCTCACTTCAGTTTTCGCGGGACACCGGGGGACGTCGTGCGGTCGCGTCGCGTATTCCGGGCAAGACGATGACGGTGAAGACCTCGACGCTTCCGCAGGGTCCGAAGGGCCTGGCCAACGATCCGATCGTCCAGCTGCGCATCACCGACAAGGCGACGCTGGCGCTCGCTGATGAGAAGAAGACCTTCTCCCTCGGTCGCGATGGCGCCTGCGATCTCGTGCTCAACCTGCCCGCAGTGTCGTCGGTGCACTGCTTCGTCGAGCGCCGCCCGAGCGGGCTGCGCATCGTCGACAACCGGACCAAGAACGGGACGTTCTTTCGCGGCGCCGCGGTCGAGAACTTCGAGCTGCGCGCAGGCGAGGCGTTCTCGGTCGGCGGCGAGCACGTCGTGGCGTTGACCGGCCCGGCGGTCGCCGCGGAGGCGCCGCTTCGACGCCTGCTCGGCGCGGGCAGCCAGGCCGCGATCGATCGCGCGATGCAGCTCGCCCTCGCCCGCCACGCGATCGCGATCCTGGGCAAGGCGGGCTGTGGCCACGTGGACGTCGCGGCGCTGCTGCACGAGGCGAGCGCGCGTCGCACGCGCCGCTTCGTCGCGATCCGCTCGGTCGACGAACTCGCCGCCGCGCTGAACCACGATCCCGACCGCATCAATCACGGCAGCCTCTACGTGCATCTCGAAGCGATCGGGAAGCTCAAGTCCACCGCGCCGGCGCTGGCCGCGGCGCTGGCTCGCATCGCTGGCACCGCGAACGTCGTGGTCTACATCGGCGCGCGCGAAGCCGACGAGATCGTCACCAGCCTTGGCATCACGATCGACGAGACTCACACGCTGGCGATCCCGTCGCTGCACGAACGCGGCGACGAGGTGCTCGGGCTCCTCGAGGTCATGCTCGGGGCGGAGATGGCGAAGCTCACGCCGCCGCAGCGCAAGGCGCTCGTGAAGTATCGCTGGCCGGGGAACCTCGATGAGCTGCGCGCCGATGCGGAGCTTCTGCGCGCGGTGCTCGCCCACGGTGGCATCCGCGCCGCCGAGCGCGCGACCGGAGTGCCGCGCAGCGTGATCAGCCGCGTGACGACGAAGCTGCACCTCGGACTGCGCGAGCCGTAGCGCCACGCCACGGCCGCAACCGCCGCGGCGAGCGGTCGACAGCACGCGTGAGGGCGCGGCGCTTGCCGCGTCCGCGCCCGCGGAAGGAATCCATGGCCATCTCGACCGCCGTTTTGCCGACTCCACGCGCCGACGAGCGCGTGGTCGCGCTTCGCCACCTCGCGACCGGCAACACCTGGCCGCTGCCCGACCTGCCCGCGCTCGCGATCGGCGCCGCGCCCGAGTGCGACGTCCGGATCACCGACGTCGGCGTGTCGGCGGTCCACGCGCGCCTCGAGCGAACCGGGCCTGGCTGGCGAGTCCACGATGTCTCGCGCAACGGGACCTTCCTCGGTGGGCAGCGCGCGACGACCTTCGATGTCGTCGTCGGCACGCGCTTCGACGTCGCGCGGACGCCGCTGGTCGCGGTGTCGTCGACGATGCAAGGCACCGCCGATGTCCTCGGCGTGTACCTCGGGCTCGATCAAGCGCCCGCGATCTCGACGGCGCTGCTCGCGGGGCACCGCGAGGCCACGATCGTGATCGTCGGGCCGCCGGGCAACGGCCAGCGCGAGCTCGCGCGCCTGCTCCACCACGTGTCGACCCGGCGCCGCCAGCCCGCGATCGAGCTCATCGACGCGAGCTCGGGACGGCTGTGGCCGCAGCAGGAAGCGATTCCGGCCGCCACGGCGTTCCTCGACCTGCGCGAGGTCGCGCTCGCCGGTCCGCTCGCCGCGGCGCGCGCGGCGCTGCTCGGTGACCGCCGCTGGCGATGGATCATAGCGGCGACCAGCGAGAGCCAGGCGTGCAGCGCGCTGCGCGTGCCTCACCTGCGCGACGCTCACCTGATCGCGTTGCCTCGGCTCGACGAGCGCACCGATGATCGCCGCGCGCTCGTCGAGCGCCTGTTCGCGCAAGTTGCGCCGGTGACGCTCGCGATGCTGCCGGCGAGGACCTCGCGGATCTTGCTGGCACCGCGGGCGTACGCGAGCCTCGACGAGCTCCGATCGCTCGTGCGGCAAGTCGCGACGCTGGCGTTGACCGGCGTCTCGGCGAATGGCGCGCAGCGGCTCGGGCTTCACCTCGAGCATCTCGCGCTGCTGGCGGAGAAGCTCGGGTTCCCGCCGGGGTCGCGCCGGTAGCGTGCGCGTGCGGATCGTGCCTGTCCGGGTCGCGCGCGTGGTCGGTCGCGTACGCGCGGTGCCGACCGACTGGCTGAGGTGGCACACGATGCGTCGCGCCAACTGGTGGCCAACCGGGCAACCCGATCGGAGTCTCACGCCCGTCTCACGCCAAGGCGTGACCCATCCAGCTCTTGCAAGCTGACGGAGAGCTTCAGTCGGGTCCGGATTGCGGTCGATGGATGCCGAGACAGAGTCCACCCAACAGGTCAACCAAGCAGTTGACACTCCGGAGGCGGAAAGGAATCCTCTGTCTTCATGAGTGCGCACTGGGACCACCGTATGCAGATCGACAAAACGCTGCGCATGCGCAACCACGTCGCCCAGTCAGATCGAAGCAGGAGGCGCATCCAGGCAAGGCCGGCAGCGGTTGCCCTCCTGCTTGGGATCACTCAACTTAGCGCCTGCGCGAGCATACTCGGCATAGACGATCTCCACCAAGCCCAAGGCGACGCGTCAGTCGCGGACGGCGCTTCGGCAGACTCGGGAGTTGACGCGGCGTCGACCGACGGATCGCCCAAGGACGCTGCCGAACCGACGCACCCTGGCTCATTCGCGCTGGAGCCTCATGCCCTCCATATCCCACGCGACCAACTGGCCGCGGTGCTGGTCGGCGATCGCCTGTACGTTCTCGGGGGCATAACCTGCCAATCGTGCGCCGGCTCACCGGATGTCAACGGAACCACCGCCAGCGTCGAAGTTGCCTCCGTCTCGTCGTCGGGGATCGACGCGTTCGCCGATGCCCCGAGGATGATCAACGCGCGCGCCGACTTCGCCGCGTTTCGCGTTTCGAGGGGCTCCGGAGATTGGCTCTACGCAGTAGGCGGATTGAACCGTCCCACGGGACAGACAGTCGGAAACTACATCACCGAAATCGAGCGTGCACCAATCGCAGCAGACAACACGATTGGCAGCTTCTCGGTTGTCGCCGGGATCACGCTGGACACCGGGCGCGCAGGTGCAGGGCTTGTTGTCACGCCCGACGCCGTCTACTTGATCGGCGGTCGCGTCGGACAAAATTCATACTCCACACTCGTCAGCAAAGCGCAGATCGACGCCAATGGCAACCTCTCCAGCTTCCAGCCCGACGCGAACGCTGGAGCAGCCCAAGCCCCAAGATGGAGGGCCGCGTCGGTGCAGTCCGCGAACGGCGTGTACATGCTTGGCGGCGAAGCTGCTGCCGCGACGACGACTATTGATGCCGGCGCGTTGACTGGAAGCGTCCTTACCGGTCTAGTTCAGGTCACCGTATCGCTGGCGACACCCCGTTCAGGCGCCGCGGCCCTCCCACTGGGAGGTCGTATCTGGGTGTTCGGTGGTGGCGCGCCCGGTGCCGGCGCGTATTCGACTATCGAGAGTGCACCGCTCGCATCCAGCCTGGGCGCATTTGCGCCCGAGAGTCTATCCCTCGACACTGCGCGCTCCCTCGCGGCGGGCGTCCGCCTGCCGACCGAGTACTGTCTGATAGGCGGAAGTGCGAACCACTCGGATACGTCGATCCTCGATACAGTTTCGTGCGCGCCTTTGCTCTAGTGTAGATCCGTTACCCCGATTCACGAACCAAGCCGCTGGCAACAAGCCGAGCTAGTCCCCTGGATCGGCGGTTCGCGACCTAAGTCGGTCAGCCGTGCACCTGCTGGGTGCGAAGGCCGAATCGCCGCATCTTGTCGAGGATCTCGTCGGCGGTCTTCGTCCATCGGAACGGCTTGCTCCGATCGTTGTGA